>NZ_JBAPMI010000369.1:0-26751 GCF_049278535.1 Mycobacterium sp.
CCACCAGTCGGCGCGGGTAGCCGATGTCGCTTGCGGCACAGGCATTCTGGCTGACCGGATCGAACGCGACCTGCACCCCGCCGCGGTGTATGGCGTGGACATGTCCGAGGGCATGCTCAAGCAAGCCCAGTCCCGATCAAGAGTGGTGCAGTGGATGCGCGGCCCAGCCGAGCAACTGCCCTTCGACGACGGGGCGTTGGACGCGGTCGTGACCACCTCGGCATTCCACTTCTTCGATCAGCCGGCCGCGTTGCGTGAATTCCATCGCGTGCTGTCACCGGGTGGACTGGTGGCCGTGTCGACGATGAGTGCACGGCAGTCGATACTGCCGGCGGCCAGCAGTTTGAAACCCGCGCACAGTCCGACGCCCGCCGAAATGCGGCGGCTGTTCGAGGGCGCGGGGTTCACCATCGTCGAGCAGCATCGGGTGCGGCGGCCGCTATGGACTCGGCCGATCGCCGACCTGTTCACGGTCGGCACAAGAAGCTGACGCGGCGCGGCGCGCCTGCACCGCCTCGCTCAGAGTCCACACTGCGACGCCAAGCAGGACAACGTCTTTCAACAGGAACTGACCCGGCAACGCCGACAGCACCGGCACCGGGCCGGCAAACCGGCTGACGACACCGGGCGTGGTGAACAAGAAGCTCAGCGTTCCACAGAACAGCACGATCGCCATGGCGCTGCCGATCGCCGACAGCCGCGCCGATACCGGGCGAGTGACAATCAGGATCGCGGCGACGATCTCCAGCGTCCCCAATCCGCGGGCCACGGTGTTGACGCTGAATACGTCATAGACCCAGCTCATCAATGGGCTGTGCTCGATCAGGACTCGGCTTTCCATCTTGATGTATTTACCGAATCCGATCCACGCCAGCGTCAGCGCCAATCCGTACCGGCTGATCGCCTGCCCTAGAGCCGACAGCCACCCGGCCCACCGATCATCATGTCTTTCCGTCATCGACAAATTAGACCTCCGTTCGGATTACGGCCCACGCACCAGGTCAGTTCACCGGCTCATCCCAGCGGTCGAAGTTCACCACTTCGCTCAACGGCCGGCGACGCACCGGACCGTGTCGCCCCTTCGGCCAGCCCACCACGATGTGCCCGGCCAGCATCCAGTCGTCGGGCACGCCGACCGCGTCCCGCAACAACTGCTCGCCGCCGTAGGCGCCCCAACTGGTCAGGCAAGCGCCTAGGCCTTGGGCGCGGGCGGCCAGTAGAAAATTCTGCATCGCGGGGAAAATGGAACCGCCCAGCAGGAGTTCCGACGCCGTCGGAAAGTGCTTCTGCGCGAACAGAACCGAGGTGAATTCACCGGCCCGGTCGTGTAATTCGTAGGTCGCGCGGTTGGTGCGGGCACGCCGGCTGTCGTCATCGTCGGCCGGCCGGCTCATCCCATAGACGGGCTCGATCACCTCCAGGGCGCGCGACGCCGCCTTGGCCACCACGGCCCGTTGCTCGGGCGAACGCAGCACGACGAAGCGCCAAGCCTGCGCGTTGGCCCCCGACGGCGCCCACATCGCCGCCTGCAGACATCGTTCCAGCGTGGCGTCGTCAACCGGCTCGTCGGTGAAGCGCCGGATCGTCCGCGCGGTCGACATCGCCTCCCAGACGTCACTGGTACCTCGCGGCATGCCGGCTCCCTTCTGGCTTCCCGCCCCGAAGAGAACCTAGTGCCCACAGCCAAGCGACGGCAGTACCGAGGCCACCGGCCACAGGACGCTGGCTTCGCCCAGAGCCGCAAGCTGATAGTTGGTTCCGGCCGGCAACTGCAGCTGCTGTTCGAGTTGTTCCTGTATGCGCTGCACGCCTTCCGGATGGAAGAGCGACCAGGTCAGCCCGACCGCGAGGTATCCGGCGCCCAGCCACACCGTCACCTCGGTCAGCCCGCCGACGCTCACCCGCCGGTCGAGCACCCGGCGCAGCCACGGCAACAGCTCGGCGTCAGCCGACACAGACATGCGCTAACAGCAGGGCTGGCCAGAGCGCAATGGACCCCAGCACTGAGACCAGCAACTCCACACCGCGAAGTCCATCCACTGAGTGCGCGTGCGTACACGTCCACCCCAGGCCGATCAGCACGTACGGCCCCGCCAGGAATACGCCGACGCCGATGAGCTCGGCGATGCTGAGGTCAAAATCCATCAACCGGCGAAACCTGGCGAGCATGATCCCGGATGTTAATCACCATTCCGTGGGTGCGGGCCGCGTTTCGCCGAGGTCACCTGCGCGGTGGGCGCTGGTCGTTGGGATCGGTGGGATCAGGCTCACCGAACCATCGTGACGGCTCGTGCTCGCCGTATGTGTCGTGCCAGTCCCACCATTCGTAGGGCGGGCTCTGCGGGTAGCCCTGCGGCGAGTCTTCCCAGGTCTCTTGCCGGCCAAGGGGCGTCATGTCCAGAAAGCTCCAGGTGTTGCCCAACACCTCGTCGCCGCGGTTGTTGACGAAGTAGGTCCGGTAGACCCGGTCGCCGTCGTGGATGAACACGTTGGTGCCGTGCCACTCGTCGACGCCGAAGTCCACGTCGAAGCTGTCGGTGATCGTGTACCACGGCATCTGCCAGCCCATTCGCTCCTTCAGGCGCTCGATGCCGGGCTGCGGCGCGCGCGAGGCGAACACCAGCGTGGCGTCGCGGGCGTTGAGGTGGGCCAGGTTGCCGATGTGGTCGGCGATCATCGAACATCCGCGGCAGCCGTGATCGGGCCAGCCATCGATATCCGGCCCGACAAAGGCGCGGTAGACGAGTAGCTGACGGCGGCCTTGAAACAGCCCCAGCAAGTTGACCTTTCCGTCGGGTCCTTCGAATTCGTAGTCCTTGTCCACCGGCAGCCACGGCATCCGCCGTCGCTGCGCCGCGAGCGCGTCATGCGCGCGCATCACTTCCTTTTCCTTCACCAGCAGCTCTTGATGCGCAGCCGTCCACTCCTGCGCCGACACAATCGGGGGTGTGTTCATGGTGTTCTCCGCCTTTCGATTTCAGCTACTTACGCCCAGCGCCGACAGACCCTCGGTTGTGAGGAGATATGAGCCGTGATCCCGGTGGTGGCCCGCGGCAAGCTCCAACACCGACCGGCCGACTTGCGCTGCGGTGAGCGCAGGTCCGGCGGCCTTCATGAATGTCTCGACGTCGACGCCTTGCCTATCGGCATACGCCGCAACAGCTTTGGCGCCCAGCCCAGTAGCGGGTGTCAACCGCGGCAGCACGGACACGAATCTGATGCCCAACCCGGCTCGCTGCGACTCGATCGCGGCATAGTCGGTGACGAACTTGACGGTGGCCTTGGCGCCCGCGTAGCCGCCGCTGAGTGGTGAGCCGTTAACGGCGGCGCCGCTAGACATCACGATCACCGAGCTGCCTGGCGCCAGCGGGCGGCGCAACGCATGACGAGTCCAGTGGAACGCCTGCGCGACGTCCACCTCCCACGTCTGGCTGAAGCTCTCCCATGTCTGTTCGTGCAGCGGACCCATCGCCGGGCTCGCCCCCGCACACAGCACCAGTGTGTACGGCTGGTGCTGGTCGAGAAGCCGGTTGGCCACATCGGGGTCGGCAACGTCGGCGGCCACCGGACTGAGTGCGTCGCCGAGGTCGTCGTGCAACTCGTCGAGTTGCGCGCTAGCGCGCGCGACGCCAACCACGCGCGCACCGGCTCCTGCCAGTGCCGCGGCGATGGCGCGTCCGAATCCACGGCTGACACCAGTCACGATCGCCGTCGTGCCGGCCAGCTCATCGGCCTGATATTCAATCTGTTGGGTAAGGGTCATAGTGATTTCGATACGTCGCGAGGCCGGGATTCATCGCTGCACGACCGATGAATTTCGGCGGCCGGACGTCTCTGTACTGATATAGGTCCCCAATCCGCCCGCCAAGAGGAGACGACCGTGCCCGCCCAGGAGGATTTCATCGAGCAGGCGGCGCCATTTCGTGGCGAGCTGATTGCCCACTGCTACCGCATGCTCGGCTCGGTGCACGATGCCGAGGATCTGGTCCAGGAGACGTATGTGCGCGGCTGGCGCGGCTACTCGGCCTTCGAAGAACGCGCGGCGCTGCGGACCTGGTTGTATCGGATCGCCACCACCGCATGCCTTCGCGCGCTGGAGAACCGGGCCCGCCGCGTTTTGCCTGCGGGTCTGGGCGCCGGCTCGGACGATCCGGACACCGACCTTGACGCTCACGGCGGCAGCTATCAGTGGCTTGAACCGCTGCCCGATGAACTGACACCGGAGACCGCGTTCAGCGCCCGGCACAGTGTGCGGCTGGCGATCGCCACGGCGCTGCAAGAACTGCCGGCCCGTCAGCGTGCGGTACTGATCCTGCGCGACGTCGTGCAGTTCAGCGCTGCCGAGGTCGCAGAGCTGCTGGAAACCACTCCGGTCGCAGTGAACAGCGCGCTTCAGCGAGCGCGTGCTCACCTTGCCGAGGTCGCGGCGAGCGAAGAGGACGTGGCCGAGCCCAATGATGCGAAGCGCCGTGAGCTGCTCGACCGCTACTGCGCGGCCTTCGAAAACGCCGATCTTGCGGCGCTCACCGAGTTGCTCCAAACCGATGTCAGCCTCGAGATGCCGCCGCTGCCGGTCTGGTTCACCGGACGCGACGCCGTGACCCGATTCCTTGCTCGGCGCGCCTTTGCCAAGCCCGGCGACATGGTGCTCGTCCCCACCGCCGCCAATGGACAGCCCGCCGTCGCCGAGTACCGCCGGGCCCCCGACGACGTGTTGCGCGCGCATTCGATACACGTCATCACTCCCGGTAGTGACGGGATCGCCGGCATCGTCGTCTTTCTTGACCCGGCACTGTTTTCGGTGTTTGGTCTGCCGCCGACACACTGATCTTCTTTCTGGCCAATCGCCCAGTTCGACCATCCGTATCTGTTTAGCTTTAGCGCGGGGGACGACCGCCAACGGTTACCGCACAAAAGGAGCCAGTGATGTCCCCCTCGCAGTTCAATTCGCATCGGTCGGTGATGGGCCTTGTCGGCGCCGGGGTGATTGCCGGCACCCTGTTGTCCGGCACCGCTGGAGAAGCCGCGGCCGATCCGGCGCCTCGGCCACCCAACTGCTCAGCCGCGGACGTAGCCGGCGTTGCAGCCGGCGTTGCAACCGCGCTCACGACCTACCTGTTCACTCACCCGGATGTGAACGGGTTCTACACCGGCCTTCAGGATCAGCCGAAGGATCAAATCGGGGGCCAGGTGCAGAACTACTTCAGCAACAATCCCCAAGAGGAAGCTGAACTCGAGGGCATCCGTCAACCGCTGACCGACATCAGGGAGCGTTGCCATTGGACTCCCCTACTTGGGCAGGGCGCCGCGTGAGGCGCCAGCACGCGCGGTTGTGGATCGCCGCGGGGATAGCGGTGCTTGCCGTCACGTCGAATGTCGTTCTGACCACCGATGTGGCCAGCGCCGACGTCTGCGCAAGCGTCGGCAGGCGTATCTCCGTCAGCGGGTGCACCAACCTCGCGGACGTCCCGCCGCCGAGCGACTACGCGCCACTCCCGCAGGATTTCCCGCCGCCTCCCCCACCACCGAATGTCAACGTGTGTGTCGGCGTCGGTCGGCGCATCCACGTCAGCGGGTGCACCTAGAGGCTGGCGCCCCTTCTTCGCACGGCTCGACGCTGGCGTAGCACGTACGCTCGTCTACTAACGGGAGTGTCAGCTTTCTCCCCGTTTCGTCGTACAGCTCAGGCCGCCGCTTTGCCAGGCGGCACTGATCGACAAAGTAAGCGTCGCGAAGGGTGAGTAATGAGGGTCCCAGGTGTAACCGCCGTGGTCGGCGGCGTCGCCGGTGGAGCAGTGCAGATGTTGCAGGCTGGGGCACAGGGCGTGGCGACGGCCGCGGATGCCGTGCAGACACTGACCGGACCGGTGCTGGATTCGGTGAGTCAGTCGACCGCACGCGTGCTGGGCACCGGCCGGTCGGCCAACGGCAAACGGGACGGCGCCTCGGCAACTGTGCGCTGGCAGAGCGGCCAACGAGTGCACCTCGACCTGGACCCGCTGTTGCCATTTCCGCGCTGGCATGAGCACGCCGCAGTGGTCGAGGAGCCGGTCCGCAAGATCGCCGGCGTGGCCAACGCCCATGTCGAGGGCGCGTTGGGTCGCCTTGTGGTCGAAGTTGACGCCGACGCCGACGCCGACGATGTGCTGGACACCGTGCGTGACGTGGTCAACGCCGCGGCGGCCGACTTGGCCGCAGCTGGACGCGAGCCGCAGATCCGGATCGCGCCGTTCGCCGATCCCGGCAACCCGCTGGCGATCCTGGTGCCGCTGACCGCGGCGGCCTTTGACGCGGTGGCGATCGGCGCCGCGGTCACCGGCTGGGTCATCAGGTTGCCGGCGGCGCCGAAGACCACCCGAGCGGCCGCCGCCCTGCTGAACCATCAGCCGCGAATGATCGCGGTGCTCGAGTCGCGACTGGGCCGGGTCGGCACCGACCTCGCACTCAGCGCGTCGACGGCGGCGGCCAACGGATTGACTCAGGCGGTTGGCACACCGCTGCTGAACTTGGTGGAACGCGTCCTGCAGATCTCGGAAGCCGAAGCGCACCGCCGGCGTTGGCGCGACCGCGAACCGCAGCTGGCCTCCCCCACCCGGCCGCAGGCTCCCGTCGTCCCGGTGATCTCGTCAGCCGGTGCCAAATCGCAAGCTTCCCGGCACAATTGGGCGGCGGCCGCGGCCGGTGAAGCGTCGCACGTCGTGGTCGACGGATCGATCGACGCCGCCATCGACACCGCGAAGGGCTCGATGGCGGGACCGGTGGAGGACTACGTCGATCAGGCCGCAAACGGTTCGCTGATCGCGGCCGCGAGCGCCCTGGTCGCCGGCGGCGGCACCGAAGACGCCGCAGGCGCGGTGCTGGCCGGGATACCGAAGGCCGCACACATGGGCCGGCAGTCCTTTGCCGCGGTGCTGGGCCGCGGTCTTGCCGACGACGGGCAGATGGTCCTCGACCCCGGCGCCCTGCGTCGGCTGGATCGGGTGAAAGTCGTCGTCATCGACGGCGCCGCGCTGCGCGGCGACCACCGCGCTGTGCTGCACGCTCAAGGTGACATTCCGGGCTGGGACGACGACCGGGTCTACGAGGTCGCCGACGCGCTGCTGCACGCCGAGGAGCCACCGGAGCCCGACCCCGACGAGTTGCCGGCCAACACCGCGCGATTGCGATACCTGCGCCCCGAGGGGCCGTCAGCCACCCCCGCGCAGGGCCTCGAACACGCCGACCTGGTGGTCGACGGCGCAACGGTCGGCCACGTCAAAGTCGGCTGGGAGGTGGACCCTTTCGCGATTCCGCTGCTGCAGATCGCGAACCGCACCGGAGCCCGGGTGGTGCTGCGGCACGTCGCCGGCACCCAGGACCTGGCCGCGAGCGTCGCCGCCAGTCACCCGAGCGGCACTCCGCTGCTGAAGCTGGTGCGCGACCTGCGGGCCGACCGCGGGCCGGTGCTGCTGATCACCGCGCTGCACCGCGACTTCGCCTCGACCGACACGTTGGCCGCCCTGGCCGTCGCCGACGTCGGCGTCGCGCTGGACGATCCCCGTGCGGCGACGCCGTGGAGCGCAGACATCATCACCGGCACCGATCTGGCTGCGGCGGTGCGAATCCTGTCCGCGTTGCCCGCCGCGCGCCGGGCCAGCGAATCGTCGGTCAACCTCGCCAAGGGCGGGACCACGCTGGCTGGACTGCTCCTGGTCACTGGCGACCAGCGGACCTCGACTAACCCGCTGGCTGTTCAGCGCTGGCTGAACCCGGTGAACGCCGCCGCGGCCAGCGCCCTGATCTCGGGTGCTTTCTCCGCCAATCGGGTGCTGCGCCAACCCGATCCAACTCCGCAGCCGTTGACCGCCTGGCACGCGCTGGATCCGGAGATCGTCTATGCCCGGCTGGCCGGGCGCGCGCGCCCGCTGACCATCGAGCCCGGCATGCCGGGCTGGCGACGTGTGCTCGACGACCTGTCCTACAGCCCGGTGGTGTCGCCGCTGCGCGGGCCGGCGCGTCAGGTCGGCAAGCTGCTGTCCGCGACGCGGGCCGAACTCTCCGATCCGCTCACACCGATCCTGGCCGTCGGCGCGGCCGCGTCGGCGATCATGGGCAGCAACGTCGACGCGCTTCTGGTCGGCGGCGTGATGGCCGTCAATGCGTTGACCGGCGGCGCGCAACGGCTGCGGGCCGACGCCGCAGCCGCCGAATTGTTCGCCGAACAAGAGCAATTCGCCCGCCGCGTCGTGGTGCCGACGGTGGCGACCAGCCGCCGCCGGCTGGAGGCGGCCAGGAAAGCCGAGCGCACCGTCACGGTCAACGCGACCGCGTTGCGGCCCGGCGACGTCATCGACTTGGCGGCTCCCGACGTGGTGCCCGCCGATGCCCGTCTGTTGGTGGCCGAGGATCTCGAAGTCGACGAATCGCTGCTGACCGGAGAGTCTCTGCCGGTCGACAAGCAGGTCGATCCGGTTGCGGCCGCCGACACCGAGCGGGCCAGCATGCTGTTCGAGGGCAGCACGATAGTCGCCGGACATGCCCGGGCGATTGTGGTGGCCACCGGTGTGGGTACTGCGGCGCACCGCGCGATCTCTGCGGTCGTCGACGTCGAGTCGTCGGCCGGGGTGCAGGCGCGGCTTCGCGAGCTGACCGCCAAGGTGCTTCCGCTGACCCTCGCCGGTGGAGCCGCGGTGTCGGGTCTGGCGTTACTGCGCCGGGCGTCGTTGCGTCAGGCCGTTGCCGATGGCGTCGCGATCGCGGTGGCGGCCGTTCCCGAAGGCTTGCCGTTGGTGGCGACGCTGTCTCAGCTCGCCGCCGCACAACGGCTCTCGACGCGCGGCGTGCTGGTCCGCGCTCCACGCACGATCGAGGCGCTGGGCCGCGTCGACACGGTGTGCTTCGACAAGACCGGCACGCTCACCGAAAACCGGCTGCGGCTGGTGCGTTCGGTGCCGGCGACGACCAATCCGCACGGGCCGTTCCCCGGCGTCGCCGAACCGGAGGCGGCCCGGGTGGTGCAGGCCGCCGCACGCGCCACGACCCAGCCGCATGAAGCGCAGGGGCACGCCCATGCCACCGATGAGGCGATCGTCAAAGCTGCCGCCTCACTCAAGCGCGATGCCGAGTGGAACCTGCTCGCCGAAGTTCCCTTCGAGTCCAGCCGTGGCTTCGCTGCCTCGATCGGCACACTCAGCGCGGATCCGACGCAGCCTCTGCTCATGCTCAAAGGCGCTCCAGAGGTCATCCTGCCGCGCTGCCGGTTCGCCGATCCGCAGGCCGATCAGGATCACGCGGAGTCGTTGGTGCACAACCTTGCCGAACAGGGCTTGCGGGTGCTGGCAGTGGCCAAGCGCAGCTGGGACCACGACACCCACGACGACGACACCGATGCCGACGCCGTCGACGCCGCCGCGCACGATCTGGAGTTGATCGGCTACGTAGGTTTGGCAGACACCGCACGCCCGTCAGCGCGCCCGCTGATCGAAGCCCTGGTCGAGGCCGATCGCGACGTCGTACTGATCACCGGCGACCACCCGGTAACTGCCCGGGCGATCGCCCGCCAGCTCGGGTTGCCCGCCGATGCCCGGGTGATCACCGGCGCCGACCTCAACGGCCTCGATGAGGACGCGTCCGCCAAGCTCGCCGCCGACGTGCAGGTGTTCGCGCGCGTCAGCCCGGAACAAAAGGTGCAGATCGTCGGCGCGTTGCAGCGCTGCGGGCGAGTGACGGCGATGGTCGGCGACGGCGCCAACGACGCCGCCGCGATCCGGATGGCCGACGTGGGTATCGGGGTCAGCGGTCGCGGCTCGTCAGCCGCCCGCGGCGCCGCCGACATCGTGCTGACCGACGACGACCTGAGCGTCCTGCTCGATACTTTGGTCGAGGGCCGCGGCATGTGGGCCGGCGTGCGCGACGCGGTGACGATCCTGGTCGGCGGAAACGTCGGCGAGGTGCTGTTCACCATCATCGGCACGGCGTTGGGCAGCGGGCGTGCGCCAGTGGGAACCCGCCAACTGCTGCTGGTGAACCTGTTGACCGACATGTTCCCGGCGCTGGCGGTCGCTGTCACCCCGCAGTTCGAGGAACCCGACGCCGACGAATACGACACCGAGGAAGAAGCCCTCGAGGCGCGCCGCGCCTATCAGCGCTCGGTGCTGACCGGGCCAACGCCGTCGCTGGATGTTCCGCTGATGCGTCAGATCGTCACCCGTGGCGCCGTGACGGCGGCCGGCGCGACCGCGGCGTGGGCTATCGGGCGTTGGACGCCTGGCACCGAAAGGCGCACCTCGACAATGGGATTGACGGCGCTGGTGACCACCCAGCTGGCGCAGACGCTGCTGACGCGGCGGCACAGCCCGCTCGTGGTGGCGACGGCGCTTGGCAGCTCGGCGGTGCTGGTGGCCATCGTCCAGACGCCGGGCGTCAGCCACTTCTTCGGCTGCACGCCGCTGGGACCGGTGGCCTGGACGGGGGTGGCGGGCGCGACCGCGGCGGCGACCGGACTCTCGGTGCTCGCCCCTCACTGGTTGGCCAAAACCGCGGGGATCGTGCAACCCGAGCTGGCGGAGGCCACGTCAAGCGCTTAATCGGACAGCGAATTCACGTTTTGTCCAGACAGCGGTGGGCACTCCCAGCAAGATCTATATGACGATCGCAAGCTCGGCGAAGCCGTACGCAGCGGGTCGTCATGCGATCACCTAGCAGCGACATCGCTGAGAGCAAAAGGAAGTCCGATGAGCCAGACCAGTGCTAACCCGACCCGAGCGTCCAACCTGGCGCAGCTGTTCCTGCAGCGCGTGGAGAAGTCAGGAGACCACGAGGCCTTCCGCGTCCCCGCCGGCAGCGACTGGACATCGGTCACCTGGAAGCAGGCGGCCGAGCGGGTCGAGGCGCTGGCGGCCGGGCTGCTGGCGCTCGGCGTCGAGCCCGAGGACCGGATCGGCATCGCGTCGGCCACCCGGCTGGAGTGGATTCTGGCCGACCTCGCGGTCCTGTGCGCCGGCGCCGCGACAACAACGGTCTACCCCAGCACCAACGCCGAGGACACCGCTTACATCCTGGCCGACTCCGGCTCGAAGATCGTCTTCGCCGAGGACGACACCCAGCTCGAGAAGCTCACCGACCAGCGCAGCGAGCTGCCCGACCTGACCAAGGTCGTGCTGATCGACGGATCGTCGGACGACGACTGGGTGCTCACCCTCGACGACCTCGCCGACCAGGGCGCGAAATACCTGGCTGAGCACCCGTCCTGCGTGAGCAAGGTTGCCGACGAGATCAAAGCCGAGCAGCTGGCGACACTCATCTATACCTCCGGGACCACCGGCAAGCCGAAAGGCGTGCGATTGCAGCACTCGGCTTGGGTGTACACCGGCGACGTCATCTCCGGCATGGGCCTGCTCGACGAGAACGATCTGCAACTACTGTGGCTGCCGCTGGCGCACGCCTTCGGCAAGGTGCTGATCGCCACTCAGGTCGCATGCGGTTTCGCCACCGCCATCGACGGCCGCGTCGACAAGATCGTGGAGAACTGCGGAGTGGTCAAACCGACCTTCATGGGCGCCGCACCGCGCATCTTCGAGAAGGCCTACAACAAGATCATCACGCAGCAGAAGGGCGCCAAGGCCGTCTTGTTCGGATGGGCGTTCGCGGTCGGCAAAGAAGTCGCCCGCCGCCGCCGCGAGGGCAAATTCGTATGGCCGCACCTGGTGCTGCAGCAGAAGCTGTTCGACGGGCTGGTGTTCGCCAAGATCCGCGACGTGTTCGGCGGACGGATTCGGTTCTTCATTTCAGGTTCGGCACCGCTCAACCGCGACATCGCCGAATGGTTCGAGGCCGCCGGCGTACTGGTTCTGGAGGGCTACGGGCTGACCGAGTCGTCCGGCGCGGGCTTCATCAACCGCCCGGACAATTACAAGCTCGGCACCGTCGGCCTGCCTTTCGACGGCACCGAGGTCCGGATCAGCGATGCCGGCGAGGTGCAGTTCCGCAGCCCATGCGTGATGGCCGGTTACCACCACCTCGACGACGCCACCGCCGACTCGCTCAAGGACGGCTGGCTGGCCACCGGGGACCAGGGCAAGCTCGACGACGATGGTTTCCTGTCCATCACCGGCCGGATCAAGGAGCTGTTCAAGCTGTCCAACGGCAAGTACGTCGCCCCGCCGGCGATCGAGGCCAAATTCGCGACACTGTGCCCGTACGCCAGCCAGTTCATGGTGTTCGGCGAGGGCAAGAACTTCGCCGCCGCTCTGGTCACCCTCGACGAGGACTCCATCAGTGGATGGGCCAAAGACAACGGGCTTGACGGCAAGTCCTACGAAGAGCTCACGAAATCCGATGCGGTACACGACATGATCGACGACAACATCAAGAAGCTCAACGCCAGCCTGAACCGCTGGGAGACGATCAAGAAGTGGGCTGTACTCGACCACGATCTCTCCGTCGACGGTGGCCAGTTGACGCCGTCGCTCAAGGTGAAGCGCGGTGTGGTCGCCGAGCAGAACAAGGAGACCCTGGATGGCTTCTACTCCTGAGCCGGTTGCCGAGCAGTCGGCGCAGCTCCCCGACGCCGATAACGCGGCGCTACCGGGACACCTGCTCCGAACGCTCGAGTGGCGCACCGGCATGGAGTACGTGTCGGCTCGCCTGGCGATGCGGCGCATCGCGGGCTGGCCGCACGGCGACGGCCATCCCGTTCTGGTGTTGCCGGGCTTCCTGGCCGGCCCGCTGTCTACCGATCTACTGCGTAACGTGTTGCGCCAGTTGGACTACCGCGTCTACGACTGGGGCCTGGGAACCAACATGGGCTATCGCGCCAGCATGAAAGAGACACTGCCGGCGCGCCTGCACCACATCCGGGAACGGGCCGGCGGGCGCCGGGTGAGTTTGATCGGCTGGAGCGCGGGCGGAATCTATGCCCGCGAGCTGGCGCGAGCGCTGCCCGACGACGTCCGGTCGGTGATCACCCTGGGATCACCGTTTCGGGGCAACCACCAGGCCACCACTGCGTGGAAGGTGTGGCGCTTGGTCAACCGCGGGACCGACGCCGAAGCGGCCGTCTCCGAACGGGCGTTAGCGCGGCGCGCCCAACCGTTGTCGGTGCCGACGACCTGTATCTACAGCAAGTCGGATGGCATCGTGGCTTGGCAGTGCTGCACCAGCGCACCCGCTCCCCAGACGGAAAACATCGAAGTCCGCAGCAGTCACTTGGGCTACGGCCACAACGTGCAAACGCTGTCGGTGATCGCCGACCGTCTCGCTCAGCCGGAAGGCGGCTGGCGACCCTATCGGCGGTAGTTACCAGGCCGCCGTTTCCAGATAGGGATCGGCGTGACGGTTGGACGAACCGCCGCCATTCATCGACGTCGGGCCGACGTGCCGTTCGAAGATGCGCCATCCCTTCTCGGTGCGGCGCAGCCGGTCCGTCATCGCCGAGTAGATCCAGATCTCGGGCGCATCGGGAGCGGCGGTGATGACTTGGCCGGACACGATTTTCGGCGAGGCGACCTGGGCGGTGTGCCGGACGAGAAGGTTGTGGTACCGAACGATCACGCCGCCGTCATCGTCGGGATCGACGATCGGGTTGAGCGCTTGCCGGCTGACGCCGGGCGTGACGTGCGGGCTCTGATCTTGGAAAAAGCGGCGCGTCTCGAGTGTGCCGTGGCTGACACCGTGGGTGTGGTGCGTGGTGGCGTCCGGAAGGAAGGCTTCGACCATCGCGTCGATGTCCCAGGCGTCGAACAGCCAGTTGACCCGGTTGATGAAGTCGATCGCGCTGATCCGGTCGGCGGGGTCAACGGCGCTGTCAAGGACGACGGCGGGCAAGCTAGGCGCAAACATCTGTCTACCTTCCGATCGGTCCGAGTCTTCCAGGGGAAGCCCTAGACCTGGTGTTTTAACCTTTTGTTCACTTTTGATTCACTAACTGTCTAGCATGAGTTTACGCATAAGTCGTCTCGAATCCAGCTTCCGACCTGTGAATTTCCTGACGCGTGTCCGCACAGATGGCGCGGCCGGCCGACTTCCCGTCCGTGTCGAGACGGCGAATACCGCCGCTACAAACGGTGAACGGCATGCGAAAACCGTTCTCGGTAAAGCGGATTGGCGAGTGGTCGATTGCCCGTCCGATCTCCGCTGCGTCATGATCGGTGATATGGCCGACATCGATTTCTCGCTGCTGGACGTGCCGCGGTCAGCACCCATCGACGACCCGGAGGCGTATCTGCGTGCCGCGATCGCCTGGCACTTCGGCGAGCAGACCGGCAGCGCATTCTGGCTCCGGACGGCCGGCACGCTGAACTTCAACCCGCTGACCGATGTCAACACCTTCAGTGACTTGTGCCGCTTTCCCAACCTCCTCAGCGAGTTACGAACCGAGGCCGTTGAGGACCTGATTCCACGCGGCTACGGCTCGCCGTCGCCGGTGCCACAGATCTTCGAATCCGGTGGAACCACCGGTACTCCGAAACGGACTGTCCAGCTGCCGGATTGGATCGAGCAGGTCATCGAATGGCAGACCGAGGACTTCGCCGATGGCGGTTTCCTGCGCGGCCGCGGCTTCTTGTGCATGATGCCGAGCGGACCGCACGGTGTGGGCTACTTCTCCCGCCTGGTCTCCGAGCGGCTCGGGTCGACCTTCCACGCCATCGACCTCGACCCGCGCTGGGTCAAGAAGATCACCGCCCGCAACGCCGCTTCGGAGGTGACGGCCTACGTCGACCATCTCGTCGAACAGGCCGTCCACGTGCTGTACACCCAACACATCGCGAACATGCACACCACCCCGCCGCTGCTCGAGGCGATGGCCCGCAGCGACGACGTGGTCAACCTGGTGAACGAGAAAGTCGGCTTCATGCTGCTCAGCGGCGCGCACGTGGACATCGACACGCTGGACCTGCTGAGCGAAATCTTCCCGCACACGGCGATCACGATGGCATTCGGCAGCACGATGATTCTCTCCCAGGCGATCACCCGCCGCCGCGACGACGGCCCGTTTGTCTTCCACCCGCGCAGCCCCTACGCAACCTTCCGGGTGGTGGATCCCGACAGCGGCGACAAAGTGCCGTACGGCCAACGCGGGCAGGTGGTGATGAACCACATCAGCAAGGGGATGTTCCTGCCGAACAACCTGGAACGCGACAGTGCCATCCGGATAGCCGGACTCGACGGCCAAGTGGGCGATTCGCTCAGCGAGGTGCGGCCGGTCGCCGCCTTCGAAGGCGAGCCGGTCATCGAGGGCGTTTACTGAGATGGTCTCCGATGCAACGGATCTGATCGCCATCGACGCGCTCGGTCCGGACGGCGCGTACCGGACCCGCAACCGTGAGCCCGTCACAGCCATCGATGGGTTTGCGATCGCTGAGCTCAGCATTGCGCCGAGGCTCTATGTGTCGCGGGCTCTCAGCGCCCAACGCGGTGTTCGGCCGTTGCCGCTTCATGAGCGGGAAGCCGCCTTGGCCAAGGCCGCCGACATTTTTGCCAACGGGTTGATCGCGGGGCTGGACTTCGACGCCTATACCGTTGCGGCCAGCCGGATTTCCGGAGTGCCCATCACGGTGACCCGGGCCGGTGCCCGCAGCGTCGCCGTTGGTGTGGCATCGGCTTTCGGCGCGATGCAATCAGCCCGGCCGGCGGGCGCGTCACTCGATTGGCGTGGCGCGGGCACCCGCGACGGCGGTGCGGTCTGGGCCCGGCGCGGCGACGTGTTCGCGGTACTCGCGTCCGGCAACGGCCCGGGAGTGCACGGGCTGTGGCCGCAAGCGCTCGCACTTGGCTACCGGGTCGCGGTCCGCCCGTCACGCCGTGAGCCACTTACCGCGCACCGCCTGGTCAATGCGTTGGGCCAGGCCGGATTTCGGCCACATGACGCCGTGTACCTGCCCACCGATCATCGAGGTGCCGACGAGCTGATCCGATCGGCCGACCTCGCCATGGTGTACGGCGGTCAGGACGTCGTCGACAAATATGCCGGCGACCCTACGGTGTTCGTCAACGGTCCCGGCCGGGCCAAGATCCTGATCACCGCCGAGCACGACTGGCGTGACTACCTCGACGTGATCACCGATTCGATCGCCAACCTGGGCGGGGTGGCGTGCGTCAACACCACCGCCGTGCTCTACGAAGGTGACCCCGCGCCCCTGGCCGCGGCGATCGCCGAACGACTGTCAGCTATCGAGGCACTGCCGACCGACGACGAGCGGGCTAGCCTTCCCACTCAGAACTTCAACGCTGCAACGGCTTTGGCGGCCCAGCTGGCGGCTGTTGCCGCTGGCGCCACGCCGCTACTGGGCGCAGATCAGGTGGTCGCCGCGCTCAGCGCCGACTACGCCGCATTGCGCCCGGCCGTACACCTGCTGGCCAAACCCGACGTCGCCAAACTCAACGTCGAATTGCCGTTCCCGTGTGTCTGGGTCTCGCCGTGGTCGCGCGCCGACGGATTAGAGCCGCTGCGGCATTCGCTGGTGATCAGCGCAATCACCGACGACGAAGACCTGATCGACGCTCTGCTTGCCGAGCCGACCATCGCCAATGTGTACGGCGGACATCATCCGACCCACCACACGGCTTCCCATATTCCGCACGACGGCTTCCTCGCAGACTTCCTGATGCGCAACAAGGGATTCATTCGCGACTGACGTTGCCGGCGAGATGGCGCTCTTGCCCTAGTCGGCGTCGGCGGCCATCTTGTTGAAGACGGGATAGATCTCGTCGAACGCGCCGTCCCGCTCGGCGAAGCGAAATCCCTTGGCGCGCTCCACGACGATCTCTGCGGCATCCGGCTGGGTTTTCAGCAGCGTCATTGTCTCGGTGATGAATTCGTCCAGCGGCATGCCCCGCGGGTCGAATCCGCGGTCGCCCTGCAACGCGGTCTGCACCCGCGGCGGAATGATTTCGATGACCTGGACCTCGGTGTCGCGCAGTTGATAGCGCAGCGACTGGGTGTAGGAGTGCAGTGCCGCCTTGCTGGCGCAGTACGACGGTGTGCGGGCGCTCGGCATGAACGCGAGCGCGGAGGTGACGTTGAGGATCGCCGCGCGTGGCTTACCGAGCAGCGAGTGCAGCAACGCCGCGGTCAGCCGGATCGGGCCGAGCAGATTGATGTTCATGGTCTGCTCGGCCGTGCCCGGGCTGCCGCTCGTGAGGTCCTCTACGCGCTGGATGCCCGCATTGTTGACCAGCACGTTGAACTCCGGGTGGTTGTCGTCCAACCCGATGGCGAATCGCCTGATGGCGGCGGAATCACCTTGATCCAGCGCCAGGAATTGCATGCCCGGGTTGGCCTCCGCGACGGCTTCCAGCATTTCGAGGCGGCGCCCGGCGATGATGACGTGGTTGCCCAGGCGGTGGAACGCCTCGGCGAGACCCCGGCCGATTCCGGTACCACCTCCGGTGACCAGAACGGTGTTGCCCGTCAACTGCATGCGCTGTTCCTCTCCGTCGCTTTCTGCTACCTGCATACTCGCGGCAGCGGGGCCGGTATGCGATAACCGCATCAAACTCTTCGTAAACGTGTCGGTCTCCTGAACTAGCCTGTAGCCGTGGCGCAGTTTCCACGGACTCGCTACGCCAGTTGCAGCGAGGTCGACATCGCCTATCAGACACTGGGCGATGGGCCGACCGACGTGCTGGTGCTGCCGGGGCCGTCCATCCCGATCGACACCATCGACGCCGAACCGTCGATGTACCGCTTTCATCGGCGGCTGGCTTCCTTCAGTCGAGTGATTCGACTCGACCAGCGCGGGGTCGGCATGTCGTCGCGCGTTTCGCAGGACGTGATCGGTCCGAAGTTCTGGGCAAAAGACGCCATCGCGGTGATGGACGCGATCGGATGCGAGCGGGCGACGATTTTCGCCCCTGGGTTTGCCTCGATGACCGGCCTCGTACTGGCGGCCGAGTATCCGGAGCGTGTGAGCAACCTGGTGATCGTCAATGGCGCGGCCCGGACGCTGCGCGCGGACGACTATCCGATGGGGTTCGAGATCGTCGAGGAAGACCCCTACACGACGGTGGCCATGGAACCGGACGCCGTCGACCAGGGTTTCGACATGCTCGGCTTCATCGCGCCCAGCATGGTCGACGACCACGCATTCCGCGCGTGGTGGGACATGGCCGGCAATCGGGCCGCCTCACCCAGCATGGCCCGCGCCATCATCCTGACCGTCAGGCATTGCGATGTCCGTGACACGCTGGAGCGGATCACGGCTCCGACGCTGGTCTTGCATCGCGAGGATTCGGAGTTCTGCCCGGTCGACAATGGTCGGTACATCGCTGAGCACATCTCGGGAGCGCACCTCGTCGAACTGCCGGGAGCAGACGCGCTGTACTGGGTCGGCGACACCGCGCCGATGCTCGACGAGATCGAGGAGTTTGTCACCGGTGTGCGGGGCAGCTTCGGCGCCGACCGGGTGCTCACCACGATCATGTTCACCGACATCGTCGGCTCGACCCAACGCGCCGCGATGCTCGGCGATGGTCGATGGCGCAACTTGCTGGACAACCACGACACCATGGTGCGTCACGAACTCGAACGGTTCGGCGGGTTCGAAGTGAACACCGCCGGTGACGGATTCGTCGCATCCTTCCCGAGCCCGAGCGCCGCGATCGCGTGCGCCGACTCCCTTGTCGACGCGATTCGGGTGCTGGGCATCGAGATTCGGGTGGGTATTCACGCCGGTGAGGTCGAAGTGCGCGGTGACGATGTTGCCGGGATGGCCGTGCACATCGGCGCACGCGTCGCGGCCCTGGCCGGCGCCAGTGAGGTGTTGGTGTCGTCGACCGTCCGCGACATCGTGACCGGTTCCCGGCACCGATTCGCGGACCGCGGCGACCACGACCTCAAAGGTGTACCGGGCCAGTGGCGGCTGTGCGCACTCGAGCGGGCGCATGCCACCGTCAACCAATAGTTCACAGCTGGGTCACAAGTCGCGTCGCTAGGCTCGGCGCCATGCCACCGCGGCTGAATCTGTTCACTAATCGGGAGCGCGCCAACTCATTTGGTGGCGCGGCACGGAACTACGACACCTATCGTCCGCGCTACCCCGACCGGTTGATCGACGACGTGCTGGCGCCCGATGCACACCGCGTTCTCGAAGCGGGTGCCGGCACTGGGATCGCCTCGAGACAGATGATCGAGCGCGGCGCCGACGTGCTCGCCGTCGAACCCGACACCCGGATGGCCGCCGTTGCGCAGGCCAGAGGCATCCCCGTCGAACTCGCAACCTTCGAGCACTGGGATCCGGCGGGGCGTCGATTCGACCGGGTGGTCTTCGCCGCGTCGTTCCACTGGGTGGATCCGGCTGTGGCGCTACCGAAAATCCGCGGGATTCTCGACGACGGTGGGCAGCTGGCCCTGATCTGGAATCGTTTGCGGCCAACCAATCCGACGCGCGCGGAGTTCGAAGCGATCTACCGGGATTATATGGACGTCGAAACTCACCGTGGCGACGGCAATCCCGCCGAGGTCGTCGACATGATCGCCGCCGCGGGCTTCACCGCCACCCAGCGGAAGTATCCGCACGACCTGCACTACTCCGCACAGCAGTGGGTCGACATCGCCTTCACGTTCTCCAACCAGCTGATCCTGGCCGCCGACAAAGCGACCGAGTTGCGGGCCCGGATGATCGAACGAATCGGCTCCGCCGGAGTATCGGTCGGTGGGGATGCCGTGGCGATTTTCGCCACACCCATCTAGCTATACGGGAAACCTTGTCCCGGTTTCCTTTTCACCGAATTCGAACACCCGCGCGGCGGTGTCGTAGTCGCACGCGAGTGCCGAGCGGCCGGTCAGCACCGGGCCGCCCTTCAGGCCGAGCCGGCCGTCGATGCCCACATAGCTGCCTGTCGGAATCGGCTCGCTGATGCAATACAGCGTCGGCGCCGCGCCCGCTTCGATGTCGTTGCCGAACCTGTCGGCCATAGCCGTAACCGCCTTGTGAAAGCCCGCCATCACTGGGCTGTCCGAGACTTGCGAAAGATTCGAGGACACCCAACCGGGGTGCGTGAGCTGGCTGGTGACCGGCGACTGGGCCGCCCGCAACCGGCGGTCGAGTTCGAGGCCCCAGAGCATGACAGCGAGCTTGGAACGCGCGTATGCCGGATACGCCGTCCACTTGTGTGAGCGCAGGTGCATGTCGTCGAGTCGCAGTCTGGCCGACTTGTGCGCGTCGGATCCGACGTTGATGATCTGCGAGCGCACCCTGTCCAACAACAGGTTGGTCAACGCGAAGGGGCCCAAAAAGTTTGTCCCCATGGTCATTTCGAAGCCGTCCACCGTGTCGGTGCGATGCTGGACGACGGCTCCGGCGTTATTGATCAAGATGTCGACGTCGCCGTCGAGCTGGTCAGCGAATGCCCGCACCGACGAGAGATCGGCGAGGTCGAGCTTGGCGACCGATGTGGAACCACCAATCTCGGCGGCGCGTTGTGCGCCCAACTGCGTGTTGCGGACGGCGAGGATCACGTGTGCGCCCGCCTGCGCGAGAAGGCGGGCGGTGCCGAGGCCCACTCCGTTGGTGGCCCCGGTCACGATGATGCGCTTGCCGGACAGGTTGCCGAGTCGGCTCGGCGACCACTGTGTAGTCACGTTTCGACACTAGCGCCGCCGCCACCACAACTACCTCGGCGGGTGGAACCGCCGGGCGCCCCGGCGTAGGCTGCGGGCGGAAGAACTGGCTCGTCGAATGGAAGTTGTCAGTTCGTAAACGCTTGTGAAACTTGATATTTCGTCGAAGGAAAGCCCATGACACGCGCCAGCGACAATGCAGCGCGAGGCAATGAGGAGGAGCGGCGCCAATGACAGATGTGAGTACGACGTTGCCGCCCGCGCTGAGTAGGGCACTGGATCTGCTTATCGACCCGCCGAGTGAGCCGGATGTCAGCAACGGCTATCTGGACCTGCTGGGCACCTCAGTCGACGGGGATGACGAGGTGGCCACAAACGACGGCGCCATCCAGGCCGCGTGGGCGTCGCCGATCGGGTCTTTTCTCTACGACAATGCGCAGGCGCTGACCCGCCGGTTCATCGGCGCGTGGCAGCTGCCTATCGAATGGTTGGACATCCCGCAGGGCGGCGTCGCGTTGGATGTCGGCGCCGGCCCAGGCTCCATCACCACATCACTGGCCCACGCCGCCGGACCCGACGGGCTTGCGCTGGGTGTCGACATCTCCGAGCCGATGCTGGCGCGCGCGGTGCGGGCCGCCGCGGGTCCGCAGGTCGGGTTTTTGCGGGCGGACGCGCAGCGGCTTCCGTTACGCGACGAGACAGTCGACGCCGCGGTCTCGATCGCGGTGTTGCAGCTGATTCCCGATCCGGCGGCGGCGCTGTCGGAGATCGCCCGGGTGTTGAAGCCCGGCGGTCGGCTGGCCGTGATGGTCCCGACTTTGCGTCCGCCGGTTGATCTTTGGCGGGCGCTGCCCACCGGTGGAGCTCATATTTTCGGCGAGGATGAAGTCGGCGACATCTTGGAAGACCACGGTTTCGCCAGCGTGCGCGTCAAGAGCGTCGGGACGTTCCAGTGGGTGCGCGGCAAGCGCGGCTGAAAGCGCGGTCGTCAGACCGCCGGGTGGTTTTCGCGCACTCCGCCATACATGCCGCGGCGCACGACTAACGGCATCACCAGACGCTCGACCGGCCATGACGGCAGGCGAAACGCCTGACCGGTCGGCAGGAAAACCTCCAAGCCGTTGGGCTGGATGCCGAGTATCGAGCCCCACCGCCGGCCGGGTGCGCGATAGCTGCGCAAGCCTCGGCCCTCGAGTTCGGCGCGGACGTTGTGGGCCACCAGGGCGTCCCCGCGATTGCGAGCGGAGCTGCGCAGCGGGTCGGTCGCCGCGACATCGCCGGCCGCGAACACGCCCGTTTGGTCCGGCACTCGCAGCTCGGGAGTCAACCGGACGAAGCCGTGTTCGTCGAGCAGTTCACGTGGCAGCCAGTCGGTGTTGGGTCGCACCCGCCCGATCGCCCAGAGCACCGCGTCGGCCGAGGCCGAGGGCTGTCCCGTGCTCCACTCGATGGCCCCACTGGTGATCTCCTCGCCGGTGAAACCGTTGACGAGCGCGGCGCGATGCCCCGGGTGCAGGCCGACCCCAAGCTCGGTTAGCCGGCCGTGGATGCGCTGCCAAATCCTCGGGTGGTAGTCGCCCAGTGCCCGGTCGCCGGGGAAGTACAGGTCGACTCGTTTATCCGGCCACGTGGTTGCCAGATTGACGGCGCTGGTGACCGCGGCCGCGCCGCCACCCACCACGATCACCGACTCAGCGGCGGCCATTTGACTGTGCGCGTCGTTGAGATCGGTGCCGACCTCGGCGGCCGACTGCATGGTCGGCCGGCGCCAGAACCCGTTGCTGACGCCGGTCGAGATGACCAGCGCGTCGTAACCTTCGACGAAAGTTTCGCCGTTGTCCCCGCGTCCGGAGACGGTTCGGCCGGCCAGATCGACTTCGGTCAACGCGCCCTGGACGATCCGTACCGGATCCAAGCGACGGAATCTGTCGAAGGGAATCCAGTAATCGCGTGCCCAATCGCGGGGACGGGCCAACCGGACGCCCAGTTCCTGGCCGCTGACCAATCCCGGCTTCACCGAGATGCCGACGACGTCAAAATGTTTGGCGAGCCGGATCGCGGCGAGAATGCCCACATCGCCCAAGCCCGCGACCACGACGCGTTTGCGGCTCATGTGGCCAAACTGTAACACGTTCTAGTTGCTGGCCGACCCGTGATCCTGCGCTGTGCCACGGCGGGGCAGCCGCCCGAAAAGTGCTGGGCGCCGACTCGACGATTCAGAATTCCAGGAGCACATTCGCCGAGTGCTACCGATATTCGAGACCGGCTGGCTACACTTCGCCGTGTGATGACCCCGTCGGCCCCTTGGGGGCACGAACGTGGGCATCTTCCCCAGCGGTTGCGGGTGGGCGCTCAGATCGCCAGCCGACGGCAAGCACGACGGCTCAGCCGGCGATTCGCACGGGTGGGCGTCACAACTCCGCCGGATCGGCTTCGGCAGATGCTGGCGGGTGCGCCGGCCGCCTACGCCGAGCTGGCCGATTTCAACTTCGCGTTGATAGCGACCCAATTCAAGCGTGACCAGTTTGGCGCCAAGGTCCGGCGCATGAAACGGCGCGGCACCCGCTCGCTGCTGTTTATCGGCCTGGTTCTGGTGACGCTGAACTTTCTGTTCTGCATGGCCTACGCCCTGCTCAGCCTGACGCTCGAGACCCCGCCGCTCTGAGGCCTAGCTGGGGAACGTGGCGGCGGCGAGCTCGAGAATTTCCTCTCGATCCGAGGCGACCAGAAAACCCGACTGGATCGCCGAGTCGAGCGACGCGGTGAAGCGTTCCAGATAGTCCGCCCGTCCGCCCGGGTAAAGCCGTTGCACGGTCGCGGTGTCGAACATTTCGCCGGAGCCGAAGATCCACGACATCGTGCTCTCTTCGCTCCCGACGCCGGAAGTACGGGCGATCGGCACGTCAACCCACGGTGTCCTGATGCCGCCGCGCATCAGCCCGTGTTCATCGAGAAGGGGTTGCTCACCGTTCAGTTCGAGGGGCACGCCGCTGGGCGGTGGCCGGCCGGTGCTCACCCAGTCATGCAGATGTGACAACGCCGCCTGCAGAACGTAGTGGTGCTGCGGCCCAAAGTTGATGCAGTGATCCAGTTGCTGACCCATCAACATGTTCGTCGGCGCATAGGCTGCAACGACGTCGGCCAACGCCGCTTTCCCGTCGTCGATCGGCGCCACTTGAATCGTGTAGTTGTCCGCATGGGCCGTACCGGCGATCTCCCACACCCGAAGTTGTTGATTGTCAGGCTGTCTCGCATTGTGATAGCCGTTCCGCACTCCGCCCACCAGATCGGTCTCGGTGATGATCGTGACGAGCGGCACGCGCAGATCAGGACGAAACGCGACCGCCTGGGCCGCGTCGCTCTCCAGTTCGTTCAATATCGAGGCGCCGTCCAACGGGGCTGCGGGACCGAACCTCGAATGCACCAGAAAGCCGTCGTAAACCCGGGCGAGCGGGTCGACGGCGTTGATGTAGGTCGTCAAAAACAGCGCCGACTGTGACTCGCCCACCGCAATGAGGTGTTCGGCGTGCAGCCCACGCAGAATTTCGGTGTTGCTCGCCATTCGCCCGGCCTGCGAGAAGATGTCGTAGGCGTAGGCGTCGCCGGGGTGGTGCAGCGGCGAATATCGGGAAGGGTCTTGGGTTTTCAGCGACATGTCGATGCCCATGAGATTCGCGCCGCCCTCGACACCGACACGCTGTGCCGAGACCGCCACGTAGGCGTATCCGGCGCGCAGTATTTCGCGGTGCGCCATCACCCAGACCGCTGGCGCATCGATGCCGCCGCTGACATTGAGCCACTCGACGAGCACTGTGCCGTTGAACCGGGCCGGATCCGACGGCGTCAATGCCACGATCCGAGTGGTGTAGTCCGAAGACGCTGCCGGTGACGCGCTCCATCGGCCATCCGCGCTGAGCTCGCCGGCGGACCGGTAGGACGTCGCCGATCCCGAGATGAAGAATTCCTCTGCGACATATCCCACACTGGCGATGTCGAAGCCGCCCAACAGGAGTGCGGGTTTCCCGGGCACCGGCGTGCACCTCGCCGCATCGCCACTGGCCGCCACCTGCGCATCATAGAGCCGGCGTCTGGGCTCCGAGGGCTGTATCACGTCAACCGGAGCCGCCCGCCGAGGTGAACTCCCGGATAAATGCGTTGCGGCGGCCGTCTGGCCGGGAATAACTTCCCAGGCGGCGTGGTCGTTTCTGATCGCGGCCACGAAGAGGGGTGGAGTCAATGATCTCGCCGAACGGGTCAATCGGCCTGCTGAGTCGGACGCGTCCGACGCAGGCCGACGTGAACCTCGAGTTCGGCGCGGTACTGGCCGTCCTGCTGGTCACCGGATGGGTGGCCAACCATTTCGTTGCGCTGATGCCCTCCATCAGCGACCGTCAGCACCTCAGCACGGCGACTCTCGACGCCATCTTCGGCATCTATGCGCTCGGACTGCTACCAGGCCTGCTCATCGGTGGCCGTGCCTCAGATGCGCTAGGACGCAAGGCGGTGGCACTGGCCGGCTCGGCGACCGCCGTGGCGGGCACCGTCGCAATGCTGCTCTCCCAGCAACCCGACGTCTTGCTGGCGGGACGTTTGATCGTGGGTGTTGGCGTCGGTCTCGCGATGACCTCTGGCACCGCATGGGCTTCGGATCTGAAAGGTCCCGCCGGCGCGGCCACCGCTGGGGCGGTGTTGATCGCCGGCTTCGCGATCGGCCCGTTGGCCGGCGGGTTGATCGCCGGGGCCGGCGATTTCGGTATCCGCGTGTCGTTCGGCGTGGCCGCAGCGCTCGTGGTGGTCGCCATGTCTTTCATGATCATCGCCGCGCGCCGCACTCCGGAGGCGGCGCCGATAGCCGAAACGGGCTCGGACAAGAGTCCTAGGCATTCGATCACTCGAGCATTGAGTTGGGCCATGCCGCTGGCCCCGTGGGTATTCGCCTCGGCGACGCTGGGATTCATCACCATTCCGGCCCGAGTCCACACCGGGCTGTCAGCGCCCGCCGCCGCGGGTATCGCCGCCCTGATCGTCAACGGCTCGAGCGGGATCATTCAGATCATCGCCCGCCTGGGCACCTGGGGACCGCGGGCAGGCACAGTGGGCGCAGCGCTGGCTGCGCTCGGCTACGGAGCGATGGCGGTGGCGCCACCGACGATGACCCTGGGGCTGAGCCTGTCGCTGTTGCTGGTTCTCGGCTGCGCATCGGGCCTTTCATTGCGCGAAGGCCTGATCGACTTGGAAGCCGCGGCGCCTCAACATCTTCGGGGCGTGCTGACCGGCGCGTTTTATGCCATGACGTACATCGGCTTCGGCCTGCCGCTGCTGTTGACCTCGGTGGGATTCAGCGGCTCGCAGATCATTCTCGCCGTCATGGCGCTGCTCGCAGCGGCCGCCGCGGTCGGCCGAACGATACGGCTACGGCGAGATAGTCACCGGCAGAACTGATTCAGGCCGCGACGACTTTGCGCGACCGAACGCCGGGCACCTGTATGGGGTCGTTGCTCACCACGCTCAAGCCGGCGAGGCGCCGCCACGAACGGATGGCATTGCGAGTGACGTCCAGGATCCGGGCCGCTCCGGCGTCGCCGTTGGCCAGCCGGTGCGCGCGCAACGCGTTACCGGTTACGGCGTCGAGGGTGTCCCAGTCGTCAGTTTCGACGAGCGCGGTCGACTGGCAGGCGGCTCGCACCGCGTACAGCTCGGCGCCCTCTGACGCCTCACCGGCGGCCCGGCCGGCGCGGGCAGCGCTGTCCCACTCGGCGATTGGCGGCGTGTCACCCGGCACGAAGGTGCGATGCAATTCCGCGATATCGGCGATGGCCTTGGCCGCGGCGTCGCCGGCGTATCGCAGCACACCCCACGGGGGGCTGGTCAGCAGTTTGGTGACCCAGATGTGCATGACTGCGTCGGCGACGTCGGCGGTCCCGACGGTGAGCCAGCCGAGGTCGAGCACCAGCAGGCTGTTCTCCGGTGACAGATAGCCGTCCGGCTCGGCGAGTAGGTCGTTGCACAACTGCACGAACGACGCCAACGGGCGCGCCGAGGTCGCCGGAAAGTCGGTGATTTGCTCGTCGCCGTTGATGTAGGAAATCACGTTCATGGCGCACCCTTTGCCCGATCCGGCCTGGTGTGATCCCCTCGCCAGTCGCAGCGGGTTGGTGATCCGGTCGAGGTCCATTTCAGTTGCTTCCTAAAGGTTTTCGAGTGTAGCGACC
>NZ_JBAPMI010000370.1:0-21528 GCF_049278535.1 Mycobacterium sp.
GATGATCTGCTGGCCGCTCAGCTCATCGACAGAGTCCGCTTCACCCGGCAACCGGAGTACGTGTTTCATCATCCGTCGATCCGCACGGTGGCCTACGAATCGCAGCCCGAATCGGATCGCGCCGAGCTGCATCGGCGCGTCGCGGCTGCCATCGAGTCGGGTAATCCGGCAACAAGCGATGAAAATGCCACCCTGATTGCCGAGCATCTGGAGGCGGCCGGTGATCGGCGCGCCGCATACGGCTGGCAGATGCGGGCTGCAACCTGGGCGACCAACCGGGACATCAACGCCGCCTGGCGGAGTTGGGAGCGTGCCCGGACGATCGCCGACACTCTATCCGCAGATGATCCCGACCGAACATCCATGCGCATTGCTCCTCGCACCATGTTGTGCGGGATCGCCTGGCGAGTCCATGAACGTGCGACAGGCGCCCGCTTCGAGGAGTTGCGGGAGTTGTGCGCCGCTGCCGGCGACAAGGCTTCACTGGCCATCGCCATGGCGGGGCAGGTGATGGATCACATGCACCAGGCCCGGCTGCACGAGGCGTCGCACCTCGCATCGGAAGCGATGGCCCTTATCGAGTCGCTCGACGATCCGACGTTGACCGTGGGCCTGTCCCTCGCGTCGATCTACGCCAGAGCTGAGTGCGCCGAATGGCCTGACGCCCTGCGGTGGTCGCAGATGGTCATCGATCTGGCCGACGGCGATCCCTCAAAAGGCAATTTCATCATCGGCTCTCCGTTAGCGCTCGCCCTTACGACGCGGGCTACAGCCAGTTATTGCCTGGGGCTTCCGGGATGGCGCGACGACCTGCGGAACGGCCTCGCCATGGCCCGCAGCACCGACCCGATGTCCTACGCCACCGTCGTCACCTACTCGTACTCCGCGGCAATACCGCCAGGCATGCTGAGGCCCGACGATCGCGCGATGGGCGAGATCGAGGACGCCCTGCGAATTGCCGAACAATCCGGTGACGATGTCGCGCTGGCCATCTCCCGGATGACGCTGGGTATTGCGCTGGTGCACCGCCAGATGGACGAGGAGCGTGACCGGGGGCAGCAGATCCTGGCGGAGGTCAGCGAAGTGCTCCTGCGCCGGCGGTTCTTCCTGACTGATCTACCTATCGTCGAGGTCTGCTTGGCTCGTGAAAAGGCTCAACGCGGAGATCGCGATGGCGCCATACCGCGCCTGCGCGCGGCCGCAGACGGCCAGTTCCGCGACGGACGGTTGCTGGGGTGGAGCATTCCGGCGACAGGTGTTCTGGTGGAAACACTGCTCGATCGGGGCGCCGAGGGCGACTTGGCCGAAGCCGAGACCGCGATCGAGAGGTTGGCGGAGGCCACGATCGAGCGGTCAGCCGACGGCGATGGTGGTTTCGCAGTGCGCGAGATCTGGCTCTTGCGGCTGCGGGCTCTCGTGGCGCGGGCTCACGGCGATTCCGCGTCCTACGCGCACCTTCGGGATCGCTACCGCGAGATGGCGAAAACGCTTGGCTTTGAGGGGCATATCGAATGGGCCGAGGCAATGCCATGATGGGCCAGCGCGGGCGGGCTGGGCCCCGTCAGGCAGCTTGAGTGATCGTCACACTGCGGAAGTGCTCGATGCCGTCTTCGTCCGTCAAATCGTGGACCACTTCGGCCAGCTTGGTTCTCACGTCACTCGGCGACGAATACTGCGTAGTCGCCAGCTGACCATCGTCGAACTCGACGGTGATGAGGTAACGGCACATGGTCAGCCTCCTGACTCTTGGTCGGATAACTTAACGCTAACCCGAAATCATCAAACACGCTGGCTGAACGGCTGCGAACCTGCTGTAAGTTTTGTCAGCACCCGGCTGGGCCGGCCATCCCGCGTCTGGCCGACGGGCCAGAGACGTTTTGTGATGGTGCGCCGTCAGGGTTTCGAACCCCGGACCCGCTGATTAAGAGTCAGCTGCTCTACCAACTGAGCTAACGGCGCGTGCATCCCGCTGGACTGCGTTTGAGACAATAACAGTCATTCCATCGGCGGGTGAAATCGTCGAGCTGGACATTGATCGCTGGTGGCTGTTACCGGTCGTCCACGCCCTAGAATACTCGTCAGTAACACACCATTTCACGTCGTGAAGGGGAACAACGCAGGTGGCAAGTCGCTTCAACACGTCTCAGCACGGACTCCGGCGGTGGCTGGCTGTGCTGGTGGTGCCGCTTGCCGTTTTCGGCGCGGGGGCCTGCAGCGGCAACGGCGGCGCTCCGGCGCCCAAAGCCATCATGGACAAGGCCACGCCGTTCAGTGACCTGTTGGTTCCCAAACTCAGCGCATCGGTAACCGACGGTGCTGTTGGTGTCGCGGTGGACAGCCCCGTGACGGTCAATGCTGACGATGGTGTGCTGGCCTCCGTCGAGATGGTCAACGAGAACGGTGGGACCGTTGACGGCCACCTCAGCCCCGACGGCGTGCACTGGGCGACCACCGAGCGGTTGGGCTACAACAGGATGTACACACTGACCGCCAAGGCGCGCGGGCTGGGCGGAGTGGCCACTCGCCAGCTGACTTTCCAAACTCACTCGCCCCACAACCTGACCATGCCGTACGCCATGCCGCACGACGGCGAGGTGGTGGGTGTCGGCGAGCCGGTGGCGATCCAGTTCGACGAGAACATTGGGAACCGTGAGGCCGCCGAGAAGGCCATCGTGGTGACCACCGATCCGCCCGTCGAGGGCGCGTTCTACTGGCTGAATAATCGCGAAGTTCGTTGGCGCCCTGAGCATTACTGGAAGCCGGGAACAACCGTGAACATCGCGGTCAACACCTACGGTGTCGATCTGGGTGACGGGGTGTTCGGCGAGGACAACGTGCGCTCGCACTTCACCGTCGGTGACGAGGTCATCGCGACGGCTGACGACAACACGAAGATGGTGACAGTGCGGGTCAACGGCGAAGTGGTCAAGACCATGCCGACGTCGATGGGCAAGGACAGCACTCCCACCGCCAGCGGCACCTACATCCTTGGCGTGCGATTCGCCCACATGATCATGGATTCGTCGACCTATGGCGTACCGGCAAATTCGCCCAACGGATATCGCACCGAGGTGGATTTCGCCACCCAGATGTCCTACAGCGGGGTATTCGTGCACTCGGCGCCGTGGTCGGTGGGCGCCCAAGGCCACACCAACACCAGCCATGGCTGCCTCAATGTGAGCCCGAGCAACGCCCGATGGTTCTTCGAGCACACCAAACGCGGCGACATCGTCCAGGTGCTCAACACGATCGGCCCACCGCTGTCGGGGACCGAAGGGCTCGGCGACTGGAACATCCCATGGGATCAATGGCACGCCGGCAACGCCAAAGCGTGACACCGATTAGTTACGCCGCATTCGTTATCTAGCAACCTAATTCGCACTCGCGGCACCCCGACACGCCGACTGGGCGGCCGTTCGCGCATGCGCGTCTGACCGCTCCTAATCTATGGGTGTGAATAGAACTCTCGGTCACCAAACCGAGGTGGCCGTCAGTCGCAACGTCCGCGGTCAACTTGCTCTGTTCAGCGGGCACGTCCTCTGGCAAGTGGTCGGCGTCGCGGTTGGCGCAATCGGCTACGCGGCAGAGGCGGGCGGATTCGAGCTCGAGATGCGTAGAGCCGCCTCGCGCAGTCAGCGCTAAGCCAACGCGGCTAGTCAAACGCGCGCCGAATGGCTACTGGTCAACCGGAAGCAGCTGGGCGCACCCAGGTAACGGTGTTGCCGCGGCCGACGTAGCTGAGCTGAATCGATGTGCCGCTGACCTTGAGTGGCACATAAACCAGATCCAGCGGAGGTCCCGGATTTGTCCAATGCAGCCACAGGACACAGTGGTTGGCTTCGCCGGCAGGCACGTGATCCTTCGCCGGGGTGAGTTCCCACGGTTCGTAGCTCCAGGTGCCCGACTGGTTGTTGCCGCCGCGGAATTTCAGCGCACCGCCAGGGTCGAGGGTAGTGACGGTTGTCTCACCCGGCTCAGTCCAGTCTCCGGTGAATTGCTGCGGGCTGAATTGCGCTTGCGCGCAGGCATTGTCGGTGGATACCGGCGACGTGGTTGACGATACCGGGGCGACCCTCACACTGGGTGAGCTCGGTGCTGGTGGATGACTAGTCGGGCTGCACCCTACGATGCCGGCCGCTATGAGGAGCGCGGCCCACCGGGGGATTGGTTTCGGGATGCAACGTGTTTTCATCAGCCAAGCACTCGCAATCCATTGTTGTAGAACTGAGTTCGGACGTCCAACCCGTGTGTTCCACCGTTGACCATCTCAGTGATTCTGACAATATCGCCGGTGTCTGCCACCGCGTTCCCGTTGTGAGTGCTCCAGTACCACAGCGCAGTCTTGAACGCATACTGCGGTTCTGCCGCCAACTCCGGGTGATCGACGAAATCGACGCCGAGATCCTTGCTCATTTGGGTGTAGTTGTATCGGCCGGTGACTTGTATTGCGCCGCGGCCCTTGTACCTTGGTCCGTCACCAGGCTGCGTGTTACCCAGTCCGGTCGAGCCTTCGTACTCGCTGCCGTCGGCATATTCCTCGAATGTGTGGAATCGGTCGGACTCCTCAGCTACCTGGGAGATGAACGCCGCCTGCCGCTGAGGCGTGTTCATGCCGCCCTGCTGCATCGCATCGTTGAGCGGACCCACGATTTCGTCGGCTCGAGCCTTACTCAGGCTTGGGACTATTTGCATCAGCTGGTCAGCCGTGACCGGTTTGTACCCGTCCGCTGGAGGTGGCGCTTGGGGTAGTTCGCGTCCGTTGTCGTCTAGCTTGGCGTCGCCGACCGCGCCTCGGATCGCGGCGGCCAGTTCGTGATCGGTGGTGTGCGCCTTGGCTTTTACGGTGTCGAGCTCGCTCTGCAGGATCTGCTGCTCCAACTGGGCTTCGGTCGCTCCCATCAGCAGCCCGGCGTTGCCGATGTCGACCTTCCAGTCCGGGGTGATGCTGAAACCCAGCCCCTGGGCGGTCCCTTCGACCTCGCGCATCATTCCCTTGGTGATCTGCACGTCCTCCCACGCGTTGCACACCGCCGATGCCACCTGCCGGGATTCGCGTCCGTCGGCCTCGATGTCGGTGCGCGCCCTGCCCAGGCTGTTTTGGAACGCGGCTCCCGCCTCGCCGTCCCAGTCGGAGAGGCTTTGGCCGACCTGACCGAGATCGTCGCCGAAGCTCTGCATGGTGTCCGCGCGTCCGTTGGCGACCTGGAAAACCTTGAGCACCGCGCCAGCGTCCCAACGGCGTACGTCGTCGGGCGTCAGGTCACTCATCTGGGATCAGTCGAGCCATGATGTGCGCCCTCCGCTTTGCGTCGCCTGGAACAGCATAAGTTGCCGCACCAGCCTCGCGTTGCCAGCCAACGCTGCAATAGCGCCGCCAGCCCCCAGCGAAAAGAAAAAGATCAGAGGGCTAAAACGCCCTCTGATCTGCCGGGTGAGTGACGGGACTCGAACCCGCGACATTCAGGATCACAACCTGACGCTCTACCAACTGAACTACACCCACCATCGCTACCGACCGGTCACTCGAGGTGCCGTAGCAGCGCCGTCGATACTAGCCGGTCGAGTCCTCCGCGGGCGAATCTGTTTCCTCCGGCGTGGGCGGTTCAACTCCGAGCTCGTCGGAGACCTCGGCGATCTCGCTGGTCGTGGGGCCCGGTTGCGGTACGAACGCGGTGCGCCGGTAGTACTGCAGCTCACGAATGGACTCGTGGATATCGGCCAGCGCGCGATGGGCCAGGCCTTTGGCCGGCTGACCGTAGTAGATCCGTGGATACCAGCGGCGACACAGCTCCTTGATCGAGCTCACATCGATCATCCGGTAGTGCAGAAACGAGTCCAGTGCCGGCATGTCGCGGGTGATGAAACCACGGTCGGTGGCAATCGAGTTGCCCGCCAGCGGCGCGGTTTTGGCTTGTTTGACGTGTTGACGGATGTAGTCGAGCACTGCCGCCTCGGCGGTCGCCAGGTCGACAGTGGACGCCCGCACCTCGTCGATCAGTCCCGAGCGGGTGTGCATCTGGGTCACTACGTCGACCATCGACGTCAACGCCGCGTCGTCGGCGTGGATCACCACATCGACGCCATCGCCGAGAATGTTCAGCTCAGCATCGGTGACCAGGACAGCAATTTCGATCAACTTGTCCGAAACCAAGTCCAGGCCGGTCATCTCGCAGTCGATCCACACCAGTTCGTCCCGCACAGCGTTCACAGTAGGCAAAGTTAGCTGGCGGCCCTGCAGCCACCCCGCCTGAGCACGGCAGCCAGTAAGGTCGTGCGTGATCGAGACCACGGCAACTAGGGGAGTGACAAGGGTCTATGAGCACTGAATCGACAGCGACCCCCGCAAAGCAGATCGCAGCCGGCTACGCCGTCGAGGGCCAAGCCCTGGAGTTGGGTGCCGTCGTCATCGACGGCAAGACAGACCCGACCGCGCAGATCCGCATCCCGCTTGCCACCGTCAACCGGCACGGTCTGGTGGCCGGCGCGACCGGAACCGGCAAGACCAAGACGCTCCAGGTGATCGCCGAGCAACTCTCGGCAGCGGGCGTGCCGGTGTTGATGGCCGACGTCAAGGGCGACCTTTCCGGTCTGTCGCGCCCCGGTGAAAGCAGCGACAAGGTCACCGCTCGCGCCAAGGAATCCGGTGACGACTGGGCGGCAACTGCCTTTCCGGTGGACTTCCTGTCGCTAGGAACCAGTGGCATCGGCGTCCCGGTGCGGGCCACGATCGCCAGCTTTGGCCCAATTCTTCTGTCAAAGGTATTGGGACTCAATGCTACTCAAGAGTCGACACTTGGATTGATCTTCCACTACGCCGAGCAGAACAACTACGAGCTGCTTGATCTCAAAGACCTGCGCGCGGTCATCGGGAAGCTCACCAGCGACGAGGGCAAGGCCGACTTGAAGTCGTTGGGCGGTGTCTCCGCGCAAACGGCCGGCGTCATCCTGCGCGCCCTGGTCAATCTGGAAGCCGAAGGCGCCGATACCTTTTTCGGTGAGCCGGAACTGAAACCCAAGGACTTGTTGCGGTTTGACGACAAGGGCCGCGGGGTGATCTCGCTGCTGGAACTCGGCGCTCAAGCCGCGCGTCCAGTGTTGTTCTCCACATTCCTGATGTGGGTGCTGTCCGATCTTTTCAAAACCTTGCCCGAAATCGGCGATGTCGACAAACCCAAACTGGTCTTCTTTTTCGATGAGGCGCACCTGCTGTTCACCGATGCGTCGAAAGCGTTCCTGGAGCAGGTGGAGCAAACGGTCAAGCTGATCCGCTCCCGGGGCGTCGGCGTGTTCTTCTGCACCCAGTTGCCCACCGATGTGCCCAACGAGGTGCTCTCTCAATTGGGCGCGCGCATCCAGCACGCCCTGCGCGCGTTCACGCCAGATGACCAGAAGGCCCTGACGAAAACTGTTCGCACCTACCCGAAAACCGATGTCTACGACTTGGCCTCGGCGTTGACGTCGCTGGGCATCGGCGAAGCAATCGTCACCGTGTTGTCGGAGCGTGGTGCCCCAACCCCGGTGGCGTGGACCAGGCTGCGCTCACCGCGATCGCTGATGGCCGCCCTCGGTGATGACGCGATCGGCACCGCGGCCAAAGCCAGCCCGCTGCAGGCGACCTACGGTGAGACCAAGGACCGGGAATCGGCGTACGAGAAGATCGAGGCCGAAAAAGCAAAGGCTCAAGCCGAGCAACCTGCGCAAGCGGGATCGAAGAACGCGCCCGAAGCCGCGAAAAAGCCTGGCTGGTTCAGTCGATTCGTCAATAGTCGCGGCTTCCAGACCTTCCTCAAGGCGTTGGGCACCGAGATCATTCGCAACATGTTCGGCGGCGGCAGCAAGCGCCGTCGATAGATCAGCCGCCCATCTTCTTGTAGAAGCTTCCGACGATCGGCGCGACGATGGCACGTGGCGCGTACTGACTTGCCACCGACATCGCCTTGGACGTCACGCCAGGCACTACACGCATCTTGTTGCGCGCCAAGGCATCTAGCGACTTCTTTGCGGTGTACTCGGTGGATATCCACAGAAAGTCCGGTACCAGCTTCTCGACGATCGACGCCTCGGAGGGGTCCGGTAGTTCGGTGCGCACCGGGCCCGGGGCCAGCACCGTCACGTGCACACCGGTTTTGCGCAGTTCGCCGCGCAACGACTCGCTGAACGTGTTCGCGAACGCCTTCGTCGCGGCATAGGTCGCGTTGTAGGGGATCGGTGAATTGCCTGCTGCCGAACCGGAAATCAAGATGCCGCCGGCATTGCGCTCGATCATCCCGGGCAGCACCGCCAACACCAGGTCGTGTACCGCGACCGCGTTCAGCTGTACCTGGGCCCGCTCGGTGGCGGGGTCCAGAGTGGAGACCGAACCGAAAGTGGCTGTACCGGCGTTGGCGCACAGGATCGAGATATTCCGGGCGGCCAGCTCGTCGACCAATTTCGCGCGCTCGGCCGTATCGGCGAGATCGGCGGGGTGCACTTCCACGGTGACGCCGTATTTCTCGGTCAGGCTGCTGGCCAGGGTGTTGAGCAGATCTTCGCGTCGCGCGGTGATGATCAGGCTGTGGCCGCGTGCGGCCAATTCGGTGGCCAACGCTTCGCCGATGTTCTGCGAGGCTCCGGTAACAACGGCACGAGCATCGGGGCTGGGGGCGGGTACCGGCATGCGCCAATGGTAGACAGACCAACGATGCCTGATTCCAGCAGTGACGATTCGCCACGATCTGAGCGAGCCCGGGCGCTGGCATGGGCGCTGTGGGACACCGGATCGGCCGGCGTGAGTGCTGTAGTGGTGACGTTCGTGTTCTCCGTCTATCTGACCGGCACCGTCGGCAAGGACTTGCCCGGTGGCGTACCGCCGGCAAGCTGGCTGGGTCGCGCGCTGGCGATCGCCGGAGTGACAATCGCTGTGTTGGCACCGCTGATCGGTGTGTGGGTGGAGAACTCGCGACGGCGACGCATCGCCTTGACCGTGCTGACCGGCATGGTGGTCGGCTTGGTGAGCGCCATGAGCCTGATCCGCGACCGCCCGGAATACCTGTGGCCGGGGCTGGTGTTGCTGGCTGCCGCCGCGGCGTGCGGCGATCTGGCCAGCGTGCCCTACAACGCGATGCTGCGTCAGCTTTCGACGCCGCAGAACTCCGGCCGGATCTCAGGTTTCGGCCTGGCGGCGGCCTTCGTCGGCAGCGTTGGACTTTTGGTGATCGCCTACTTCGGCTGCATCGCGGGCAAGGGAGACACCCGCGGGTTTCTGGATCTACCCATCGGTGACGGCATGAACGTGCGGATAGCGATGCTGGTTGCTGCGGGTTGGTTTGTGGTGTTCTCGATGCCGTTGCTGCTGACCGCGCATCGGTTGCCTTCGCCGCCGGAGGCATCGAGTCCCGCCCGCGGCGTCTTCGGTAGCTACCGCAAGTTGTGGCGCGACCTGGTCACCGAGTGGCACCGCGACCGCAACCTCGTCTACTACCTCATCGCCAGCGCCATCTTTCGCGACGGCCTGGCCGGCGTTTTCACCTTCGGCGGCGTAGTGGGCGTCAACGCCTACGGGATCTCGCCGGCCGACGTGCTGATCTTCGGGGTGGCAGCCAGCGTGGTGGCGGCGCTGGGCGCCGTCGCGGGCGGGTTCTTGGACGACCGGATCGGCTCCAAGCCGGTCATCATCGGATCGCTGGCCAGCATCATCGCGGCGGCGCTGGCCATGATGGTGGTGTCGGGTCCTCGTCCGTTCTGGATCACCGGGCTGCTGTTGTGTCTGTTCATCGGACCGGCCCAGGCATCGGCGCGAACGCTGCTGCTCAGGATGTCCAGCGATGGAAAGGAAGGCGTGGCCTTCGGCCTCTACACGATGACCGGACGCGCGGTGTCGTTCGTGGCGCCCTGGCTGTTTTCGGTGTTCGTTGACGCCTTCGGGGCGGTGCGCGCCGGTATGGGCGGCCTGTGTCTGGTGATGGTGGTTGGGCTGATCATCCTGCTGATGGTGCGTGCCCCGCACCGAATCGCCACGGCAGACGCGGGCTGAGCGCTCTAGCCTGACCCGTTGCAGATCGTCAGCCCGGCGCCGCTGCGCTGGTTGATCTCGACTCCGTCGACCGTTACCGAGCACGTGACGTCGTGCCCGATGTTCACGATGGTGACGTTCGGCGTCCGGTTGCCCGACTCCGGCAGGCTCACTTCCTTGGTCCACGGCAACGCGACGTTGAATTCGGTCTGCATCATTCCGTCGTTGTCCACGTAGGTGATGCTGATGGCGCGGCCGTCGCCGCTGACGTTGTAGACCACGGTCTGCATCGCGCCCGCTTCACCGGGCTGGCTGGGTTCGGTGGTGGCCGGCTCGGGTGCGGCGGCCGAGGGCGACTGCGATGTCGACGTCCTCGGCGCCGGGTTTTGCGAGCTCGACGTCGAGGGCAGTGCCGGCACCGCCGTTTGCCTACTGGCTGTGCCGTTGGCGATCACCAGCGCGATGACCAGTCCGACGACCAGCACCACCGCCGCGACTGCGGCGATCCATAGCCAACGCGGTGCTTTGGGTCGCCCGGGCTCGGGCTCATCGGGCGGCTGATCCGGCGGAAACTGACCCTGCTGCCAGTGCCTGGGGAGTTTCTCAGTGGGGTGCACGGAGTTCGGATCGGGCGGCGATCCGGGGTAGTACGGGGGCGGATAGAACGACTGCCCGCTGTAAGCCGGGTCGGTGTACGACGAATAGGGCTGGCGCAACCGTTGGGTTTGGTCAGTCCACTCCTGGGCTGAACGGGTGTCTTCGGGATGACGTCGATCGCTCATGCCCACCTCATTTCTGCAGGGTACCTGCAGCGCAACCGTCGGCGGCGAAACGTCCGGTGAACAGTGCCAATGCCGGTTAATCCGGGGCGGCGTCGACGGTCAATGCGGCGACCGTCATCGCGCGCATCACCGCACGTGAGCGCGCCGTCCGAGCCGCCTTGCCGTCGGACGGCTTCAGGCTGTGCGGAGTGGAGTTGAGCAGGCCGAATGCGGCGTGCGCCATCAGCCGGGCGTCGGTTTCGGCAAGCTCTGGATCGAGCTCGCGCAGCACGCCCACCCACACCTCGACGTATTGACGTTGGGCCCGTCGCACCTGGCGTTCGGCCGCGTCCGGCAGGTAGGCCAGGTCGCGATCCTGAATGCGGATGAGGTCGGGCTCACCCAGTACGAAGTCGAGGTGAAAGTCGATCAAGCCGTCCAGCGCCGCGGTGGCGGTCTGTCGGGACCGGACCTGGCGGGCGCCCTCGAGCAGGCGAGTGCTGATCCCGACCAACAACTCGACCAGCAGCGACTCCTTGTTGGGGAAATGCCGGTAGATCGCCGGTCCGCTGACTCCCGCTGCGGCGCCAATGTCTTCGAGCCGCACCGCCGAAAATCCGCGCTCGGCGAACAGCCGTTCCGCGGCGGCCAGCAGTTGCAGGCGTCGGTCTGACTTGCGCCGACTGCGCGGGTTCGGTGCTGGGGTTCGGTCGCTGCCGTCGGCCGCAGCGGACACTGCCATCCCGCCTCCCTAGACACTTCGGTTAATCGCCACTAACATAGCACGAGTTAGTGACCATTAACCCAAATTGGCGTGCAACCGATGACCTCTGCAGCGGAGAACCGCGACGCGCACACCGCGCTCGTCGGGCAGTTACGCGACAAGCTGGCGGCGGCCGCCCTTGGTGGTTCGGAACGCTCCCGCACGCGCCACGTCGACCGCGGCAAGCTGCTGCCCCGGGATCGTGTGGACGGGTTGCTCGACCCCGGTAGTCCGTTGCTCGAAATCGCGCCGCTCGCCGCCGACGGCATGTACGACGACGAATGTCCCGGCGCCGGCATCATCACCGGCATCGGCAGGATCTCAGGCCGCGAATGCATGATCGTTGCCAACGATGCGACGGTCAAAGGTGGTACCTACTACCCGATTACGGTCAAGAAGCACCTGCGAGCGCAGGAGATCGCCAGCCAGAACCGGCTGCCCTGCGTCTACCTGGTGGACTCCGGGGGCGCCTTCCTGCCCCGGCAGGACGAGGTGTTCCCGGACCGCGACCATTTCGGCCGAATCTTCTACAACCAGGCCAATCTCAGCGCTCAGGGCATCCCTCAGATAGCGGCGGTGCTGGGATCGTGCACAGCGGGCGGCGCCTACGTCCCCGCCATGAGTGACGAGGCAGTGATCGTTCGCAACCAGGGCACCATCTTTCTGGGGGGACCACCGCTGGTGAAGGCGGCCACCGGCGAGGTCGTGTCGGCCGAGGATCTCGGTGGGGGAGAACTGCATTCGAAGATCTCCGGCGTCACCGATCATCTGGCGCACGACGACCGCGACGCATTGCAGATCATCCGACGCATCGTCTCGACGCTGGGGCCGCGCGGGCAGCGGATCTGGGATGTGTTGCCCACGGTCGACCCGATTGCCGATCAGTCGGAGCTGTACGACGTGGTGCCGGTCGACCCCCGGATTCCCTACGACGTCCACAACGTCATCAGCCGACTTGTCGACGGCGGCGAATTCGTCGAGTTCAAAGCCGAATACGGCAATACGCTGGTCACCGGGTTCGCCCACGTCCACGGCCATCCAGTCGGCATCGTCGCCAACAACGGGGTGCTGTTCTCCGAATCCGCGGTCAAGGGTGCGCATTTCATCGAGCTGTGCGACAAGCGGATGGTGCCGCTGTTGTTCCTGCAGAACATTTCCGGGTTCATGGTGGGTCGCGACTACGAGGCCGGCGGCATCGCCAAGCATGGCGCCAAGATGGTGACCGCAGTGGCCTGCGCGCGGGTACCCAAGCTCACCGTCGTGATCGGCGGATCCTACGGCGCGGGCAACTACTCGATGTGTGGGCGGGCGTATTCACCGCGCTTCCTGTGGATGTGGCCGAACGCCCGGATTTCGGTGATGGGCGGCGAGCAAGCCGCATCGGTACTAGCGACGGTGCGCGGAGAGATGAGCGCCGAGGAGGAAGAAGCGTTGAAGGCCCCGATCCGCGCGCAATACGAACACCAGGGCAACCCGTACTATTCGACGGCCCGACTCTGGGACGACGGTGTCATCGATCCAGCCGACACCAGAACCGTTGTCGGTCTTGCACTTTCGGTGACATCCACCGCGCCGGTCAACCCGGTTTCATACGGCGTTTTCCGGATGTGAGCGCGATGGGTATCGACACGGTTCTGGTCGCCAACCGGGGCGAGATCGCGGTCCGGGTCATTCGCACTCTCAAGGCGATGGGCCTCCGGTCGGTCGCCGTGTACAGCGACGCCGACGCCAACGCGCGCCACGTCGCCTCGGCGGACCTCGCGGTCGCGATCGGCCCGGCACCCGCACGGGATAGCTATCTGAACATCGCCACGATCGTCGACGCGGCCGTGCGCACCGGAGCTCAGGCCGTGCACCCCGGCTACGGATTCCTTTCGGAAAATGCAGATTTCGCAGCCGCATTGGCGGCCGCGGGAGTGACGTTCATCGGGCCACCGGTGGGTGCCATCCAAACCATGGGCGACAAGATCGCCGCCAAGAGCACGGTGTCGGCCTTCGGTGTGCCCGTGGTCCCCGGCATCGCGCGGCCGGGGCTCAGCGACCCAGAACTGATCGCCGCCGCTGACGAGATCGGCTACCCGGTGCTGGTCAAACCTTCCGCCGGTGGCGGCGGCAAGGGTATGCGCATGGTTGAGCGGTCGGCCGACCTGCCCGCCGCGCTGGTCAGCGCCCGCCGGGAGTCGGCCGCCGCGTTCGGCGACGACACGCTGTTTCTCGAGCGATTCGTGCTGCGCCCCAGGCACATCGAAGTCCAGGTTCTGGCCGATACCCACGGCAACGTCGTGCACTTCGGCGAGCGGGAGTGCAGCCTTCAGCGCCGGCATCAGAAGGTCATCGAGGAGGCTCCGTCGCCACTGTTGGATGCCGAGACGCGAGCGCGAATCGGCGCCGCCGCTTGCGATACCGCCCGGAGCGTCGACTACACCGGCGCGGGCACGGTGGAGTTCATCGTCTCAGCCGATCGCCCAGAGGAGTTCTTCTTCATGGAGATGAACACCCGGCTGCAGGTCGAGCATCCGGTCACCGAGCTGGTCACCGGATGGGATCTGGTCGAGTGGCAAGTTCGGGTCGCCGCGGGGGAGAAGCTGACCGTCGACCAGGCTGATATTGCGTTACAGGGCCACGCGATTGAAGCGCGGGTCTACGCCGAGGATCCGGCGCACGGCTTCCTGCCCACCGGCGGCGACGTGCTGGCCGTACTAGAGCCCGATGCGACGGGCGTGCGGATTGATTCGGGTGTGTCCGCGGGAATGGTCGTCGGCAGCGATTACGATCCGATGCTGGCGAAAGTGATTGCGCACGGCCCGGATCGAGCCGCCGCGCTGCGAACTCTGGACCGTGCCCTGGCCGACACCGCGGTACTCGGGGTGATCACCAACATCGACTTCGCCCGCTTTCTGCTGGCCGATCCCGATGTCGTCGCGGGCCGGCTCGACACCGGGCTTTTGGACCGCCGTGCCGGCGATTTCGTCGCGGCACCGCCCGCTGACGAACTATTCGTCGCGGCCGCGGCAGTCCACTGGTTGCGATGCTTCCCGGCACCGGGCGCCGACCTGTGGGAAGTTCCCTCCGGGTGGCGGGTCGGGCGGCGAGCGCCGGTGAGCATCCGACTGCGGTCCGGTGAGCGCACTGACCACGTCCACATCTCGGGCGCCCCGGACGCTGCCGAGGTCCGCATCGAGGATGGCGAATCCCGTTCGCTGCAGGCTGCTTTGGCAGGTGAGCGGTTGACGGTCACTCTCGATGGCGTGCGTGCCACGTACACGGTTGCCCAGGCAGACCGCAAGACATGGCTGGCCGGCGACGGAGTGTTCGCGGTGCTCGAGGAGGTCCGCGAAGCGCCGGTGCGTGCCGACGAAGAGCACAGCGGCGACGCCGAATTGACCAGCCCCATGCCCGGGGCGGTCGTCGCGGTGAGCGTCGAGGATGGCGCTGAGATCGAGGCGGCGATGGTTGTCGTCACGGTCGAAGCGATGAAGATGGAGCACGCGCTGACGGCGCCCATCGGCGGTGTCGTCGAACTCCTCGTCGCCGTGGGCGACCAGGTCAAGGTGGGCCAGTCGCTGGCTCGAATTATCGCTAATACAAATACAGAAGCTGAGGACCATGAGTGATTTCCTGTCGACCGGGACGCTCCCGGACGAATACCAGCAGTTGGCCAAGACGGTCCGCGACTTCGCCCAAAGTGTCGTCGCTCCGGTGGCAGCCCGGCACGACGCCGAGCACTCCTTCCCGTATGAAGTGGTCGCCGGCATGGCCGAGATGGGTCTGTTCGGTCTGCCGTTCCCCGAGGAATGGGGCGGCATGGGCGGCGACTACTTCGCCCTGTGCCTGGCGCTGGAGGAGTTGGGCAAGGTCGACCAGAGCGTGGCGATCACGCTGGAGGCCGGTGTATCACTGGGCGCCATGCCCGTCTACCGGTTCGGCACCGATGCGCAAAAGCGGGAATGGTTGCCGGAGTTGGCCAGCGGTCGCGCCCTCGGTGCGTTCGGTTTGACCGAGCCGGGCGGTGGCACCGACGCCGGCGCCACCAAGACCACCGCGCAACTCGACGACGGCCAGTGGGTGATCAACGGCTCCAAGCAGTTCATCACCAACTCCGGGACCGACATCACCAAGCTTGTCACCGTCACGGCGGTGACAGGCGAGCGCGACGGTAAGAAATTGATCTCGTCGATCCTGGTTCCGGTGCCGGCACCGGGATTCACCGCCGAGCCCGCCTACGACAAGGTTGGCTGGAACGCCTCGGACACTCATCCGCTGAGCTTCGACGACGTGCGGGTGCCTGAGGAGAATCTGCTCGGCGAGCGCGGTCGCGGCTACGCCAACTTCTTGCGCATTCTCGACGAGGGCCGCATCGCGATCGCCGCGCTGTCGACCGGTGCTGCGCAGGGGTGCGTCGACGAGAGCGTCAAGTACGCGCGTGAACGCGAAGCATTCGGGCAGGCGATCGGCCGATACCAGTCCATTGCGTTCACCATCGCGCGGATGGAAGCCCGCGCCAACACCGCCCGCACCGCCTACTACGACGCCGCGGCGCTGATGCTGGCCGGAAAGCCGTTCAAGAAGCAGGCGGCGATCGCCAAGCTGATCGCCAGCGAGGCGGCCATGGACAACGCCCGAGATGCCACCCAGATTCACGGCGGCTACGGGTTTATGAATGAATTCACGGTGGCCCGGCACTACCGGGACAGCAAGATTCTCGAGATCGGCGAGGGGACGACCGAAGTGCAGCTGATGTTGATCGCCCGCGAGGTTGGGCTGTGAAGTCGAGCGAGCGGAACGAGCGCCAGCGAGTCACTGGAACGAGACGAACGGTGGGCCTGTGAGCGGAGAGAACGGTGAGCAACCGGTCAAGACGATCGTTCAGCGCGGGTTGTGGTTCGAGGAATTCGAGACCGGCGTGCGCTATCTGCATCGTCCGGGCCGCACCATCACCGAGGCCGACAACGTGTTGTTCACGACTTTGACCATGAATACCCAAGCGCTGCATCTTGATGCCGCATTCTCCGACGCACTGCCGCCCTTCAATCAGCGGTTGGTGAATTCGATGTTCACCCTGTCGACCCTGGTCGGGTTGTCCGTTGCGCAGCTGACCCAGGGCACCATCGTCGGCAACCTCGGCTTCTCCGAGATCGCCTTCCCGAAGCCGCTTTTCCACGGCGACACCCTCTACGCCGAAACCGTCATCCTCGAGAAGCGGGCCTCCAAGAGCCGGCCAGGGGAGGGCATCGTGACGTTCGCGCACACCGGCCGGAACCAGCATGACGAGGTGGTCGCCACCGCGAACCGCAAGACCCTGGTGCGCATGCAGCCCGCGGAGGCTACCGACTGATGGGTCTGCGAAATCCAGGACCGGCATGGCTGTTCTGCCCGGCCGACCGTCCTGAGCGTTACCAAAAAGCCGCGGCCGCAGCCGATGTCGTGATCCTCGACCTCGAGGACGGTTGCGCGGCCGCCGACCGGCCTGCCGCACGACAGGCGCTCATCGACGTGCAACTCGACCCGGCTCGCACCGTGGTGCGCGTCAACCAATTCGGCACCGCCGACCAGGAGCTCGACCTCGAGACGTTGAAAAGCACCCCGTACGACACCGTGATGCTGCCGAAATGCGAAGCGGTCGAACATATCAGCGCACTGGCGCCGCTGGACGTGATCGTGCTGGTCGAGTCGCCGAAGGGCGCCCTGGTCGTCACGGAGACGGTCCAGGTAGACAACGCGGTCGCGGTGATGTGGGGCGCCGAGGATCTGTTCGCGGTGCTTGGCGGCACCGCGAACCGCTATCCGGACGGCAGCTACCGCGAGGTCGCCCGTCACGTCCGCTCGCAGTCGCTGTTGGCGGCCAAGGCCTACGGTCGCCTCGCGCTGGACTCGGTCTATCTCGACATCAAAAACCTCGATGGGCTGCGCGCCGAGGTCGACGACGCCGTCGCTGTGGGCTTCGACGCGAAGGTTGCTATCCACCCCAGCCAGGTGCCCGTCATCCGGGCCGGATATGCGCCGTCATCTGACCAGGTCGAGTGGGCACGACACGTTCTTGCCGCAGCCGTCGATGAACGCGGTGTCTTCGCATTTGAGGGCATAATGGTGGATGCGCCCGTGTTGCGGCGAGCCGAGCGGATCGTGCACCTGGCAGGTGAAGCCGGCTCGTAGCAGCCTCGGTATTGGGGTTTGCTCTGACCCGCCGCACGCCTGCGCGTAGGAGGCGGCATGGCCGAGGTCTCTCACCCGCCGATGACTGTCGACCTCGAGCCGGTGCAACTGGTCGGCCCGGACGGATCGCCGACAGCGGAATCCCGCTACAGCCGCGAACTACCCGCCGAGACACTGTGCTGGCTCTACGAGATGATGGTGGTCACCCGCGACGTGGACGCCGAATTCGTCAACTTGCAGCGGCAAGGTGAGCTGGCGCTGTTCGCGTCGTGCCGCGGCCAGGAGGCCGCTCAGGTCGGCGCGACGGCCTGCCTGCGCAAGACCGACTGGCTGTTTCCCCAATACCGCGAATTGGGCGTCTATCTCGTCCGCGGCCTCGCCCCCGGCCAAGTCGGCGCTGCCTGGCGCGGAACATGGCACGGCGGGCTGGATTTCACCAAAAAGTGCTGTGCTCCCATATCGGTTCCAATCGGCACCCAGACGTTGCACGCCGTCGGCGCCGCGATGGCTGCCCAGCGGCTTGGCGAGGATTCGATCACGGTGGCTTTCCTCGGCGACGGCGCCACCAGTGAAGGCGACGTCCACGAGGCACTGAACTTCGCGGCGGTGTTCAAAGCGCCGTGTGTGTTCTACGTGCAGAACAACCAGTGGGCGATATCGGTTCCGCTGCACAGTCAAACCGCCGCACCGTCCATCGCACACAAGGCAATCGGGTACGGCATGCCCGGCGTCCGGGTGGACGGTAACGATGTGTTGGCCTGCTACGCGGTAACGGCGGAAGCCGCCGCGCGGGCCAGAGCCGGCGACGGGCCGACGCTTATCGAGGCAGTCACGTATCGGCTTGGGCCGCATACCACTTCCGACGACCCGACGCGATATCGCAGCCAAGAAGAACTGGATCGCTGGCAGGCGCTGGACCCGATTCCGCGCTACCGCGCGTACCTGGACGGTCAGGGACTGTGGTCGCGGCGACTCGAGGACAGGATCGCCGCGCGGGCCAAACGGTTGCGCGCCGATTTGCGCGACGCGGTGTTCGCCGCACCCGACATCGACATCGACGAAGTCTTCACCTCGGTCTACGCGGAGATGACGCCCGGCCTTGAGGCCCAACGCCAGCAGTTGCGCGCTGAAATCCTGCGGGAGGCATGATGACTCAGATCGCCGAACCGCCAACATTCCGGCCGGCCGCGGTGCCGGAAGCGCCGCCGACCGAAACGCTCACCGCGTCGCCGTTGACCATGGTCCAGGCGCTCAACCACGCACTGCACGACGCAATGGCCGCCGATGACCGGGTGCTCGTCTTCGGTGAAGACGTCGCAACGTTGGGCGGAGTCTTCCGGGTGACCGAAGGCCTGACCGCAACATTCGGACCGCAACGCTGTTTCGACACCCCGTTGGCCGAGTCCGCGGTGATCGGTATCGCGGTCGGGCTGGCGCTGCGTGGATTCGTACCGGTGCCCGAGATCCAGTTCGACGGATTCTCCTATCCGGCATTCGATCAGGTGGTCAGCCATCTGGCCAAGTACCGGACCCGGACCCGCGGCCAGGTCAACATGGGAGTCACGGTGCGGATCCCGTCATTCGGCGGGATTGGCGCCGTCGAGCATCACTCGGAGTCCACCGAGTCATACTGGGCGCACACCGCTGGCTTGAAAGTGGTTGTGCCATCGACGCCATCGGATGCCTATTGGTTGCTGCGCCACGCCATCGCGTGTCCGGACCCGGTGATGTTTCTGGAGCCCAAGCGACGGTACTGGGGTCGCGAAGTCGTCGACACGACCCGCCCCGGCGCGGGAATCGGGCAGGCGATGGTGCGTTGTTCCGGTACCGATGTCACCGTGCTGACTTACGGCGGCCTGGTAGGTACCGCGCTGGCGGCCGCGGAAATGGCTGCGCAGCAACATGGTTGGAGTCTCGAGGTCGTCGATCTGCGGTCGCTGGTTCCGCTGGACTTCGACACGGTAGCCGCGTCGATTCGCCGGACTGGGCGATGTGTGGTGCTGCACGAGGGACCACGGAGCCTCGGCTACGGGGCGGGGCTGGCAGCCCGCATCCAAGAGGAAATGTTCTACGAACTCGAAGCACCGGTGTTGCGCGCCTGCGGGTTCGACACTCCGTATCCGCCGGCGCGACTGGAGAAACTGTGGCTGCCCGGACCGGACCGACTGCTCGATTGCGTCGAGCGCGCACTGGAGCAACCATGAACCCGGGGCCGGCCGATGACCACGTCAAGATATTTGTCGTGCCCGATCTCGGCGAGGGTCTGGAAGAGGTGACGCTGACCTGCTGGCTCGTCGCCGTCGGCGACACCGTCGAACTCAACCAGCCGTTGTGCTCGGTGGAAACCGCCAAGGCCAACGTCGAAATCCCCAGCCCGTATGCGGGCCGGATCGTCCAAATACGTGGCGCCGAAGGTGACGTGCTGGCGGTCGGCTCGATGCTGGCCCGCATCGACAGCGCGCCGGCGACCAACGGTGAGCTATCGACCCGAAAGCCGGTACTGGTCGGATACGGCGCCGACGACGCGCTGGACACCAGTCGAAGGCGCCCCAAAGCCAAACCGAGCGTGCGGAAACTGGCTGCCGACCTGTTGGTGAACCTCAACGACGTATCGCCCGGCGACGACGGTCTGATCAGTCGCGATGCGGTGCTGGCCGCTGCCGGCGTCGGCGCTGAACGGCCCGGCGTCTCCTATGATGTGCTGCCGGTCCGCGGAGTGCATGCACATATGGCAGAGCGAATGGCATTGTCTCGCAGCAATATTCCCGATGCACACGCGAGTGTGAACGTCGACTGCACGGCTTTGGTACGGCTTCGGGATCGGCTGAGCCCGCTCGCCGGGGAGGCCGACGAGGTCATCCCGCCGTTCGTGCTGACTCTGCGATTACTCGTTATCGCGTTGACGCACAACAAGATCCTGAATTCCACCTGGGTGGATGGTCCTGACGGCGGCCAGGTGCACTCGCACCACGCGGTCCACCTGGGCTTCGCGGTCGCGACTCCGCGCGGCCTGCTGGTCCCGGTCGTCGCGAACGCACAGGACAAGACCACCCGCGAACTCGCCGACTCCGTGGCCCGGCTGATTCGGGATGCCCGGGCCGGCACTCTGAAGCCGGCCGAGCTGACCGGCTCCACGTTCACCGTGTCGAACTTCGGGGCCCTTGGGCTCGACGGCGGCGTACCGGTGATCAACTACCCCGAAGCGGCGATCCTCGGCATGGGGTCATTGAAACCGCGGCCGATGGCAGTTGAGGACAGAGTGGTCGTCCGCCCGCAGATGACGCTGACGTGTGTGTTCGACCACCGAATCGCCGACGGCGCCAACGCTGCTCAGTTCCTGGGCGAGCTGCGCGGGCTGATCGAATCGCCGGAGACCGCGCTGCTCGACCTATAGGACTACTTCCGCTTCGCCGCGGCCAGTCGGGCGGCGAATTCGGGTGACTGAATCGAGGTAGCCTGCGGTCCGAGTTCGGTGTCCTTGGCAAGCTCGTGCTGGTCGACATCGAGTGATCCGGGGTTGACCGTGGCGCGCATGGTGGCCTTGGTGGCCAGCACAACATCGCGCGGCGCAGCCGCCGGGCCGGTCGCCAGCTCCAAAGCGGCGGCAACCGGATCGTCGGCGACACTGAGTGCCAAGCCATGTCGCACAGCGGATTCGGCGTCGAAGCGCATGCCGAACAGCAGCGCCGCGCGGGCCACCTGCGGTCCGACCCCACGCTGCAGCATCCACGTCGCGCCGCCGCCCGGGTGAATTCCCAGCTTCTGAAAGCGGGCGTCGAACAACGCTTTTGGCCCGGCGATCCGCACATCGGCGGCCAGCGCCAGGTTCAGACCGGCGCCGACGGCCGGCCCGTTGACCG
>NZ_JBAPMI010000371.1:0-13440 GCF_049278535.1 Mycobacterium sp.
ACCTGCCGATCTCCGAACAGGCCGGCCAAGTCGAAACCGTGAAGCGCTCGGAGGCCGGGATGGTCACCAATCCGGTGACATGCCACCCGGAGAACACGTTGGCCGAGGTGGACGCCATGTGCGCCCGATTCCGGATCTCCGGGCTGCCGGTTATCGACGGCGCTGGCCAGCTGGTAGGCATCATCACCAACCGCGACATGCGCTTCGAGGTCGATCAGTCCAGGCACGTCGGCGAAGTAATGACCAAAGCCCCGCTGATCACCGCCCAGGAGGGCGTCAGCGCGGACGCTGCGCTGGGCCTGTTGCGCCGGCACAAGATCGAGAAGCTGCCGATCGTCGACGGCCACGGGCGATTGACCGGGCTGATCACCGTCAAAGACTTCGTGAAGACCGAGCAGCATCCGCTGGCGACTAAAGACAGCGACGGCCGGTTGCTGGTCGGGGCAGCGGTCGGCGTCGGCGACGACGCCTGGGTGCGGGCCATGACGCTGGCCGACGCTGGTGCCGACCTGCTGGTCGTCGACACCGCGCACGCGCACAACCGGGTGGTGCTCGACATGGTCGCCCAGCTCAAAGCCGAAGTGGGCAATCGGGTCGAGGTCGTCGGCGGCAATGTCGCGACCAGGTCGGCGGCCGCCGCGCTGGTCGAGGCCGGTGCCGACGCGGTCAAAGTCGGGGTCGGTCCCGGGTCGATCTGCACCACCCGCGTGGTGGCCGGCGTCGGGGCGCCGCAGATCACCGCGATTCTCGAAGCGGTGGCGGTCTGCGGCCCGGCCGGAGTGCCGGTGATCGCCGACGGCGGACTGCAGTACTCCGGCGACATCGCCAAGGCGCTGGCCGCGGGCGCATCCACCACGATGCTCGGATCGCTGCTGGCCGGTACCGCCGAAGCTCCCGGCGAGCTGATCTTCGTCAACGGCAAGCAGTACAAGAGCTACCGCGGCATGGGATCGCTGGGCGCCATGCAGGGCAGGGGCGAGGCGAAGTCGTACTCGAAGGATCGTTACTTCCAGGACGATGTGCTCTCCGAGGACAAGCTGGTGCCCGAAGGCATCGAAGGTCGGGTACCGTTCCGCGGGCCGCTGTCGTCGGTGATCCATCAGCTCACCGGCGGATTGCGCGCCGCGATGGGCTATACCGGCGCCGACACCATCGAAGGGCTGCAGCGGGCCCAATTCGTCCGAATCACTGCGGCGGGTTTGAAAGAAAGCCATCCGCACGACATCACGATGACCGCCGAAGCACCTAACTACTACGCTCGGTGAACTGATCGAAGGACCGCTCATGCGTGACATGGTTGAGATCGGCATGGGCCGAACAGCCCGGCGTACTTACGAACTCGACGAAATAGGCATCGTGCCGTCGCGGCGCACCCGCTCCTCGCAAGACGTCACGACAGCTTGGCAGCTCGACGCCTACCGCTTCGAGATTCCGGTCATCGCGCATCCGACCGATGCGCTGGTGTCGGCGGAATTCGCCATCGAACTCGGTCGGCTCGGCGGGCTGGGTGTGCTCAACGGCGAAGGGCTGATCGGCCGCCACGCCGACGTGGAAGCCAAGGTTGCTCAGGTCGTCGAGGCGGCCGCCAAAGAGCCTGAACCGTCGGCGGCCATCCGGCTGCTCCAGCAGTTGCACGCTGCGCCGCTGGACCCCGAGTTGCTGGCCGCCGCGGTGGCCCGCATCCGCGACGCCGGGGTGACGACGGCGGTGCGGGTGAGTCCGCAGAACGCCCAGTCGCTGACGCCGGGACTGGTCGCCGCGGGCGTCGACCTGTTGGTCATCCAGGGCACGATCATTTCCGCCGAGCGTGTCGCCAGCGACTGCGAGCCGCTCAACCTGAAGACCTTCATCTCCGAACTCGACGTCCCGGTGGTGGCCGGCGGCGTGCTCGACCATCGCACCGCGCTGCACTTGATGCGCACCGGGGCAGCCGGCGTCATCGTCGGTTATGGCTCCACCAGGGGAGTGACCACCAGCGACGAGGTACTCGGGATCAGCGTGCCGATGGCCACCGCGATCGCCGATGCCGCCGCGGCTCGTCGCGAATACCTCGACGAAACCGGCGGCCGCTACGTGCATGTGTTGGCCGACGGAGATATCCACAGCTCCGGCGACCTGGCCAAGGCCATCGCCTGCGGCGCCGACGCGGTTGTGCTTGGCACCCCACTCGCCGAGGCGGCCGAGGCCCTGGGTGACGGCTGGTTCTGGCCGTCCGCCGCCGCTCACCCGTCGCTGCCGCGCGGCGCGTTACTGCAGGTCGCGGTCGGCGAGCGGCTGCCGCTCGACCAAGTTCTCAACGGCCCGTCGGACGACCCGTTCGGCTCGCTGAATCTCGTCGGCGGGCTGCGCCGATCGATGGCCAAGTCGGGCTACTGCGATCTCAAAGAATTTCAGAAGGTCGGTCTCACGGTCGGCAGCTGACGTCGATCGCTGGATGATTACCGGCGAGTAAGTACATACTGGGACTGTGGAACCTGACTACGACGTCTTGATCATCGGTTCGGGTTTTGGTGGCAGCGTCACCGCGTTGCGGCTGACGGAGAAGGGTTACCGCGTCGGCGTGCTCGAGGCCGGTCGCCGCTTCGCCGACGAGGACTTCGCCAAGACCTCCTGGAACCTCCGCAAGTTTTTGTGGGCACCACAACTGGGCTGCTATGGGATCCAGCGCATCCACCTCCTGAAGGACTGCATGATCTTGGCCGGTGCCGGTGTCGGCGGCGGATCGCTGAACTACGCCAACACGCTGTACGTGCCGCCGGACGAGTTCTTCAACGATCGGCAGTGGTCGGGCATCACCGACTGGCGCAAGGAGCTGACGCCCCATTACGAGCAGGCCAAGCGAATGCTCGGCGTGGTCGCGAACCCGACCTTCACCGACGCCGACCGAGTGATCAAGGAGGTCGCCGACGACATGGGCGTGGGCGACACATTCGTGCCGACCCCCGTCGGAGTGTTCTTCGGACCCGATGGCACCAAGACACCCGGCGAGACGGTGCCCGACCCGTACTTCGGCGGCGCCGGGCCAGCCCGCACCGGCTGCCTGGAATGCGGATCCTGTATGACCGGCTGCCGTTACGGCGCCAAGAACACTCTGCTGAAGAACTACCTTGGTCTCGCGGAATCGGCTGGGGCGCAGATACATCCGATGACGACGGTCACCAAGTTCGCGCAGCGGCCGGATGGACTGTGGGAGGTCCGAACCAAGCACACCGGCCGCGTGGTGCGTCGCATGAAGCGCACGTTCACCGCCAATCACGTGGTGCTGGCCGCGGGCACGTACAACACCCAGAAGCTGCTGTTCAAGATGCGCGACACGGGCACGCTGCACGGTCTGTCCGATCGTCTGGGCGTGCTGACCCGCACCAACTCCGAGTCGATTGTCGGTGCTGCGACGTTGAAGGTCTCGCCGGACCTGGACTTGACCCATGGGGTGGCGATCACGTCGTCGATCCACCCGACCTCCGACACGCACGTCGAGCCGGTCCGGTACGGCAAGGGTTCCAACGCGATGGGGCTGCTGCAGACCTTGATGACCGACGGGTCCGGTCCTGAAGGCACCGATGTGCCGCGTTGGAAGCAGTTGCTGGATCAAGCCGGCGAAGATCCGCGCCACATGCTTCGCCTGCTCAATCCGCGTCAGTGGAGCGAGCGCACCATGATCGCGCTGGTGATGCAGCATTTGGACAACTCGATCACCACCTTCACCAGACGGGGGAAGCTGGGCCGGCGCCGCCTGGTCAGCAAGCAGGGCCACGGCGAGCCCAACCCGACGTGGATTCCGGTCGGCAACGAAGTCACCCGCCGCATCGCCGCCAAGATCGACGGCGTCGCCGGCGGCACCTGGGGGGAGCTGTTCAACATCCCGCTGACCGCACACTTTCTCGGTGGGGCGGTGATCGGTGACAGCGCCGAACACGGCGTAATCGACGCGTATCACCGGGTGTACGGCTACCCGACGCTTTCCGTCGTCGACGGTGCCGCGATCTCGGCGAACCTGGGCGTCAACCCGTCACTGTCGATCACCGCACAGGCCGAGCGTGCCGCATCGCTGTGGCCGAACAAAGGGGAGAACGACGCGCGGCCGCGGCAGGGTGAGCCCTATCGTCGGCTCGACCCGATCCCACCGGCGCACCCGGTGGTGCCGGCCGAGGCGCCGGGGGAGCTGCGCTGGCTGCCTATCGAGTCGATCACCGCGGTGGCGCAGGAGCAAACCCCCGGGTCGATCAGCTCGGCGGGCTGACCGCGACGATTTTCGGTGTTTCCAGGCCACTGCGCCGGCGCATCGGCTCGCGGCCCGGCGGCTGCGGTGGCCGCGGCAGCAGGGGCTCACGTTCCTTTATCTCGACGGTCAGCGGCTCACTGCTGCTCAGCACCAGATCCTCGCCGGCGTGCCGGATCTTCAGCTCGCCATCGGGCCCGTCGCGCAACGTGTAAGTGACTTCTTGCTGGGTGACCGACACCGTCAGCCGGTATTCCTGCCAGTTCAATCGAAAGCACAAGCGCGCAAAGCTATCCGGTAACTGCGGATCGAGCGACAAGATGCCTTCGTCGTCGCGCAGGCCACCGAACCCGTTCACCAGAGCCATCCACGCGCCCGCCAGCGAGGCCATGTGCAACCCGTCGCGGGTGTTGGAATGCAGATCGTGCAAGTCGATCAGCGCTGCTTCGAATGCGTAGTCGTGCGCGAGCTCCATGTGGCCGACCTCGGCGCACATCACCGCCTGGGTACACGCCGACAGCGACGAGTCGCGCACCATGCGCCGCTCGTAGTAATCGACGTTGCGGGCCTTCTGCTCCGGCGTGAATGCGTGGCTTTGCCATTGCATCGCCAACACCAGGTCGGCCTGCTTGATGACCTGCGCGGGGTAAAGCCGGACATATGGCTCGTGCAGCAACAACGGGTAGTTGTGCCGGTTGTCGAAGTCCCACTCCGCAAATGTGGTGAAGCCCTCGCACTGCTGGTGCACGCCGAGCTCTTCGTCGTATGGGATGTTGGCGGCAACGGCCGCGTCGCGCCAGGCGGCGGTTTCCTCGGTGGTGACGCCCATCGCCCGTGCCTGCTCTGGATGGCGGGCGCAGGCCGCGGCAGCGACCTGAAGGTTGTGCGCCGCCATCAGATTCGTGAAGACGTTGTCACGCACGATCGCGGTGTACTCGTCTGGCCCGGTCACCCCGTCGATGTGCCACACGCCGTGCCGGTCGTGGTGGCCGAGTGAGCGCCACAGTCGGGCGGTTTCGATCAGGACTTCGAGCCCGCATTCCGCTTCCAGCGACTGGTCGCCGGTGACGATGCGGTACCGCTCGAACGCCATCGCGATGTCGGCGTTGATGTGGAAGGCTGCCGTACCGGCCGGCCAGTAGCCGGAGCACTCGTGGCCGCGAATCGTCCGCCAGGGGAAAGCCGCGCCCTCCAAACCCAACTCAGCCGCACGATCCTTGGCCAGATCCAGTGTCGACGCCCGCCATCGCAGTGAGTCGGCCGCGGCGTGCGGCAACGTATAGGTCAGGACCGGCAGCACGTATCCTTCACTGTCCCAGAAGATGTGGCCGTCATAGCCGGTTCCGGTGAGCCCCTTGCTGGGAATACCGCGGCCCTCGGCGCGCGCGCTTGCCTGCACCAAGTGGAAGAGCCCGAACCGGACCGCCTGCTGGATGACGGGATCGCCGTCGACCTCGACATCCGCACTGTCCCAGAAGTTGTCGAGGTATTCCCGCTGCGCATCCAGCAGGCCCTGCCATCCGGCGTAGCGGGCACCGGCCAGTGCACCGGCGGCCTGGTCGCGCAGTGCCGGGCGGGAGCGCAGGCTCGACCAGCCGTACGCCAGGTACTTCACGATGCGCAGTCGCTGGCCGGGCCGCAGTCCGCAGATCACGGTGGTGCGGGCCAAGTCTGGGCGAGCTTCGGTGTGGACTTCGACGCGGCCGGGGACCTCGATCTCGTGATCCATGGTGGCCGACATCATCAGCCCGCTGGCCCTGGTGCGGTGCATGAGTACCGCCCGGTTTTCGGTGACCTCGTGGCCGACAGCCTCCAACGGTCTGTCCAAGACCGCCGACACCCGTGGATCTTTGGAGGTTGTCGGCTGGTCTTCATTGCTGACAAGCTCGGATTGCACAGTGACCCTGATGAATTCGTCGACGGCCTCGATCACATACTCCATCGCCGCAACGCTGCGGTGGGCCAGCGATACCAGTCGGGTCGATACCAACTTCACCTGCCGGCCGGCTGGCGAACGCCACTGCACGCGGCGCTCCAGCGTCCCGGCCCTCAGGTCGAGAATCCGCTCATGGTCGATTAATTGGCCGTAGCGGACATCGAACAACTCGTCGTTGACCATCAGTCGCAACACTTTTCCGTTGCTGACGTCGACGACCGTTTGGCCGGCTTCGGGAAATCCGAAACCTGCCTCCGCGTACGGTAGCGGCCGGACTTCGTAGAACGAGTTGAGGTAGGTGCCTGGCAGTCCGTGCGGTTCACCCTCGTCGAAGTTGCCGCGCAGTCCGATGTGCCCGTTGGACAGCGCGAAGAGCGATTCGGATTGGGCCAACATGGTCAAGTCGAGTTGGGTTTCGCGGACGTGCCATGGCTCGACGGGGAAGGCGTCTTCGTTGATCATGCGTGCCTCCTAAATCAGGTCAGCGAGGTCGGTGACCACGACATCGGCACCGTGGCTGCGTAATTCGTCGGCTTGGCCCACCCGATCGACACCGACGACGAAGCCGAAGTGCCCCGCATGTCCGGCGGCGACCCCGGAGAGCGCATCCTCGAACACGGCTGCCTCGGCGGGGGTGACGTTCAGCAGCTGGGCGGCGCGCAGGAACGAATCGGGGGCCGGCTTGCCGGCGATGTGCTCCTCGCGCAGGGTCACACCGTCGACGCGCTGCTGGATGAACTTCTCCAGCCCGGTGATCTCCAAGACCTCGCGGGTGTTGGCGCTGGAGGACACCACCGCGGTGGCCAGGCCCGCGGCGGCGACCTTTTCCAGGTAGCGGCGGGAGCCCTCGAATACCTTGACGCCGTCTTTGTGCAGCGTCTCCTGGAAGGCGTCGTTTTTGCGAGTGCCGAGGCCATACACGGTGTCTTTGTCAGCTGAGTCGTCGGGTTCGCCGTCGGGCAGCTCGATGTCGCGGCTGGCCAGAAACGACCGGACACCATCTTCGCGCTTCTTGCCGTCGACGTATTTCAGATAGTCGTCGACCGGGTCGAACGGGACGAATTTCTCGCCGGCCTGTTCGGCTCGCTGCTGTAGGAAGGCGTCGAACATCACCTTCCACGCTTTGGTGTGCACGCTCGCGGTGTCGGTGAGCACGCCGTCGAGATCGAACAGGCAGGCGTGCACGGCATCCGGTAGACCCAGCACGGCGGACCTCCCTCCCAGGATGACTTCGGCCAGAGTGGTTTCTGCCGTGAGCAGTTACCACCTCACCATGCCCGATGCCGGTTCGCTAGGCGTTCCGGTCGACCGACTGTTTTCCCGCTGTTCGCCCCGCCCGACCTCGCGTCGAGCGATCAGGTCGGTGGGGCTCCGCCGAACACACCCTGGGCTAGCCGGAGCCATGCCTCGCGGAATCGATCGGCATCGATATTGGCAGGCGTGCGTCCGATCAGCATCTGCGCGATCGGCAAGTATGCCAGTGCCGCCACCAGCACGGTGGCGGTCGCTTCGGGATCATCGACCTGTGAGACGCCGGCGTCCTTGGCGGCGCTGAGTGCTCGCCCCACCCGCTGATAGGAGGTGGTGGCCACCGCCGCCCACAATTCGTCGATCATGTCGCCGATCGCCTCGGGTTCGCGGAATATCACCCGGAGCAGCGCGGTATTGCTGTCGATGCTGTCCCAGATTTGCTCGACACCTTGGCGCAACGCCCCTTGGGTGTCGGTAGGCCGGGTCCGGTTGTATTGGTCGAGCGTCGCGCGCATTCGGTCCATCTGTCGCGACGCCGCCTCGTGGAGCAACGCCTTCTTGGATGGGAAGTGCTTGTACAAGGCGCCAGACCCCGGCGACAGGCCGCATGCCTGCTGGATGTCGGCGATGGATGTCGAGGCATACCCCTGGTCCGCGAACAGCTCGAGGGCCGCGTCCAGCAGACGGTCGCGGGTACTGGCATCACCGGAGGTCATGGCGCGAACCGTACCCGTCCGGGGTATGTGAGTAACCTCTCACCGCCGCGTCAGCCGGCCGCGTATTCGGCGGCCTGCAGCGGCGCGCCGCTGATGACCCGACTGCGCCGGCCGTGTACGTCGACGGGCACGTCGCCTTGCACGGTGACGCGGTGCATCAGCCGGTACTGGTCGTCGTAGTCGTCGACTGCCCGGTGCTGAGTCGCCCGGTTGTCCCAGATAGCGACGTCGCCAGGTGCCCAGTCCCATCGAATAGTATTCTCCGGCAACGTGATTCGACGTTGCAGCAACTCGAGGAGGGTTTGCGACTCGTAGTTGTCCATTCCGACGAATCCGCGCACGAAGTCCCCGGCCACCAAGGTGCGCTCACCGGTCTCGGGATGAACCCGGACGACGGGATGCTCGGTGCGGAAGTCGATCTTCTCGAACCGGGCTTTGTGCGACTTCTGATGGTCGGTCTGCGCTTCGGGCGCGGCGACGTAGTCGAACCGGTTGCTGTGCAGTGCCCAGAGATTCTCGGCGAGGTGTTTGAGCGGCTGGGGCAGTGCTTGGTAGGCCGCGGCGGTGGAGGCCCACAGCGTCGATCCGCCGTAGCTCGGCAGAGTCACTGCGCGCAGGATCGACGCGGCCGGGTAGTTCGCGACGAACGTGACGTCGGTGTGCCAGCGGTTGGCCTTGCCGTAGTCGGAGTTGATCGGCGTGATGATCGGCATGTTCTCCTGCTGCACCGCGGGGTGGGCGATGGGCGTGCCGATGCGCGCGGCGAAGGCATGCTGCTCGGCGTCGTCGAGGTGGTGTTGGTCGCGGAAGAAAATCACCTTGTGGCGCAGCAGCGCATCCCGGATCTGCTCGACGGTCCCGGTGTCCAGATCGCCGGCCAGTCGTACGCCGTCGATGCGGGCGCCGATTCGGCTGCCCAACTGGGTCACGGTCGGTGTCGATGTCGACGGAGCCGTCATCGTGATGTCCTCTCAACCTTGGTGTAGTCACATGACTACATCGCGTGGAGACAAGTGTAGACATACGACTACACTTGCGTCAACCCGGGCCGACGGCGGCGAGGATGTGGTGGCGCGCCTCTAGACTGGGCCGGTGGAGTCAGCATCGCCCCGTCCCGTGCTGGTTGTTGATTTCGGCGCGCAATACGCCCAGTTGATCGCCCGCCGGGTCCGCGAGGCGCGGGTGTTCTCCGAGGTGATTCCGCACACGGCGTCGGTCGACGAGATCAAGGCCCGCGATCCGCAGGCGGTGGTGCTTTCTGGCGGCCCGGCCAGCGTGTACGCCGAGGGTGCACCGCAACTCGACCCGGCGTTGTTCGACTTGGGCGTGCCGGTGTTCGGCATCTGTTACGGGTTTCAGGCGATGGCACAAGCGCTCGGTGGCAACGTGGCGCACACCGGCACCAGCGAGTACGGCCGAACTGAGCTGAAAGTCGTTGGTGGTGAACTTCATTCGGATCTCCCGGACACGCAACCGGTCTGGATGAGTCATGGCGACGCCGTCACCGCGGCGCCGGACGGGTTCGAGGTGGTGGCCACCAGCGCGGGTGCCCCGGTGGCCGCTTTCGAGAATCGGTCGCGGCGGCTGGCCGGCGTGCAGTACCACCCCGAGGTCTTGCACACACCGCATGGACAGCAGGTGCTCACCCGGTTCCTGCTCGAGTTCGCCGGCATCGCCGCGGATTGGACACCGGCCGGCATCGCCGAGGCGTTGATCGAGCAGGTTCGCAATCAGGTTGGCGATGGCCACGCGATTTGCGGGCTATCCGGCGGAGTCGATTCGGCGGTGGCCGCCGCGCTGGTGCAACGTGCAATCGGAGACCGGCTGACGTGTGTGTTCGTCGACCACGGGCTGTTGCGCGCCGGCGAGCGCGCGCAGGTGCAACGCGACTTCGTCGCGGCTACCGGCGCCAACCTGGTGACGGTCGACGCGGAGGCCACCTTCCTCGAGGCGCTGTCCGGGGTGACCAACCCCGAAGGCAAGCGCAAGATCATCGGTCGGCAGTTTATTCGCTCTTTCGAAGGCGCAATGCGGGATGCGCTGGGAGACAACGACACTGAGTTCCTGGTGCAGGGCACGCTGTATCCCGACGTGGTGGAGTCCGGCGGAGGAACCGGGGCGGCGAACATCAAGAGCCACCACAATGTCGGCGGTCTGCCCGACGATCTGAAGTTCACCCTCGTCGAGCCGTTGCGGCTGCTGTTCAAAGACGAGGTGCGCGCCGTGGGGCGCGAGCTGGGCCTGCCGGAGGAAATTGTTGCGCGCCAGCCATTTCCGGGGCCTGGCCTGGCGATCCGTATCATCGGCGAGGTCACCGCGGCGCGGCTGGACACGCTGCGTCGTGCCGACCTGATCGCGCGCGAGGAATTGACCGCGGCAGGTTTGGACCAGCAGATCTGGCAGTGCCCGGTGGTGCTGCTCGCCGACATCCGGTCAGTGGGTGTGCAGGGCGACGGCCGGACCTATGGGCATCCGATCGTGTTGCGACCGGTGTCCAGCGAGGACGCGATGACCGCCGACTGGACTCGGGTTCCTTACGAAGTGCTGGAACGGATTTCGACCCGGATCACCAACGAGGTGGCCGAGGTCAACCGGGTGGTGCTCGACGTCACCAGCAAGCCACCCGGCACCATCGAGTGGGAGTAGCTGTCAGTAAGGAAGAGTCGCAATGGCCGCAGCTGTCGACCCGTCGGTGCCGCCCAGTGGTGCTGGCTGCGTCGAGTGCGACGCCGCCGGTAGTTGGTGGGTGCACCTGCGGCGGTGCGCGGCGTGCGGCCATATCGGTTGCTGCGACGATTCCCTGTCGCGGCACGCAACACAGCATTGGCGAGAGACCGGACATCCGATCATCCGATCGTTCGAACCGGGCGAGGACTGGTTCTGGGACTACGAGAGCAATGACTATTACGAAGGTCCCGAACTTGCCGCCCCGACACGCCATCCGGAGGATCAGTCGGTCCCCGGTCCTCGCGATCGAGTGCCGCGCGACTGGGCCGACCTGCTCGGTCGGCAGGGCGACTGACTCCAGATGTTCAGACTTGCCGGAAAGGTCGCCGTAGTCACCGGGGGTGCCGGCGGGATCGGGGCGGCTACGGCGCACGAATTGGTTGAGCCACTGCATGCTCCGGGAGACGAACTGGGGCGGCGCGCCGGATTGTAAGTTAGCTGGCGCGAGCCTGCGGCCAGCTCCCGCTTGACCTTGTCGGTGGGTGGGTATTGACTGATAGTAATCGAACATACATTCGAACATCATCAGTAACACCCGTACCGCAGGAGTAATCGATGACGACGATGCTTGCTCCCGAACAGCCTCATCGCGACCGTGCTGAGCAGCTACAACAGCTGCGCCGGAAGATGGCGGCGGTATCCGGGAAGGTTGGTTCGCCTCGGCGCGGTCATGTCCACGAGCACGCCCCCGCGGATGACCTGCTTCCGGATTCGGCGGCCAGGCTTCCGGTTCCGCAGTTGCTGGCCGATGTGTTGCCCAATGCGTTGCCACGGGGAACGGTTGCGGTGCTGTCGGGTGCCCGTTCGCTGCCGCTGAGCATGGTGGCCACGGTGACGGCCGCGGGCGGGAACGTGGCCATAGTCGGCCAGCCGGATGCCGGACTCCTGGCTGCGGTGGAAATGGGAGCCGATCTGAGCCGGCTTGCGGTCATCCCGGATCCCGGGACCGACCCGGTGGAGGTGGCCGCGGTGCTGATGGATGGAATGGATCTGATCGTGCTGGCGCTCGGGGCCGCTCGGTGCCGCTGACCCGGGCCCGGGCCGTGGTGGCCCGGGCTCACCAGAAAGGCTGCACGCTGCTGGTCACCGACGGCGACTGGCAGGGTGCGTCGATACGACTGAAAGCTCGAGTCTGCGGTTACGAAACTACTTCGGGTGAGCCAGGTTTCGGACGTATCAGCAAGGTGCGGCTCGAGGTGTGCGCCGCGGGCAGGGCGATCAGGCGGGCTCGGACGGGGTAAAAGTGACCTCCCGGGTATTGACGATTTGGTGCATGGACTGGCCGGCGGTTGCCGCGGCAGCTGCCGCAGGACTGCCGGCGACGGCCCCCGTCGCCGTAACGCTGGCCAACCGGGTGATCGCCTGTTCGTCGGCGGCCCGCTCGGTAGGTGTGCGTCGAGGGCTGCGACGACGCGAGGCGTCGGCCCGCTGCCCGCAACTGCACGTTGTGGCCGCCGATGCCGATCGCGACGCCCGCTACTTCGAAGGGGTCGTCGCCGCGGTGGACGATCTGGTGCCTCGCGCCGAGGTGCTGCGTCCTGGCCTGGTGGTGTTGCCGGCCCGTGGGGCGGCCCGCTTCTTCGGGTCCGAGCAGCAGGTTGCCGAGCGTTTGACCGATGCAGTGGCCGCCGCCGGCGCCGAATGTCAGGTCGGGATAGCCGATCAGCTGTCCACCGCGGTCTTCGCCGCCCGCGCCGGTCGGATAGTGGCGCCGGGAGAAGACGCCCGGTTTCTGTCGGCGCTGTCGATCCGGCAACTGGCCACCGAGCCCAGTCTGTCCGGCCCGGGCCGTGCTGATCTGGCAGACCTGTTGTGGCGGATGGGGATTCGTACTGTCGGTCAGTTCGCCGCGCTGTCGCGCACCGACGTGGCCTCCCGGTTCGGGGCCGACGCGGTGAGCGCGCACCGGTTCGCCCGCGGCGAGCCTGAACGCGGACCGTCCGGGCGCGAGCCGCCGGCCGAACTCGATGCGGTGCTGCACTGCGATCCACCGATCGACCGGGTTGACGCCGCCGCGTTTGCCGGGCGCTCGTTGGCCGGCGCGTTGCATCAGACGTTGTTGGCCGCCGGGGTGGGTTGCACCCGGCTGGCTGTCCACGCTGTTACCGCCAACGGTGAAGAGCTGAACCGGGTTTGGCGATGCGCCGAGCCGTTGACCGAGGACGCCACCGCCGACCGGGTGCGCTGGCAGCTGGACGGCTGGTTGAACACCCGGATTTTCGTGGATCGCCCTACCGCGCCGGTGGTGCAGTTGCGGCTGCACGCTGTGGAGGTGGTATCGGCGGGCGCGCTGCAGTTGCCGCTATGGGGTGGTCTCGGCGAAGAGGACAGGATGCGGGCCCGCCGGGCACTGGTTCGGGTGCAGGGCCTGCTCGGACCGGAGGCGGTGCAAGTGCCGGTGCTGTCCGGTGGACGCGGGCCGGCCGAGCGCATCACGTTGACACCGCTGGGCGACGAGCAGGTGCCGCACGCCGATGCGGGTCTGCCATGGCCCGGTCGACTGCCGGAGCCATCGCCAACGGTGCTGCTCGACGATCCGGTGGAACTGCTTGATGTTCAGGGCAATTCGGTTCGGGTTACCAGCCGTGGAC
>NZ_JBAPMI010000372.1:0-2210 GCF_049278535.1 Mycobacterium sp.
GCCAAGTCGCCGCGTCGGCAGGAACCACGCCCCGGCGGGCCACCCCCCGGCAGGCCACCTTCCGGAGGGCCGCCCTCCGGTGGGCCGCCGAGCGGCCGTCCGCCGCGCCGCGAACCACCGCTACCGGGCTGGGCGCAACGACTCGACTGGGAATGGCTGCGCCACCTCAACTGGCGGTGGGTCCGTCGCGGGCTCTACGTCAGCGCCGTGGTGATCCTGCTGCTGCCGATCGTCACCTTCGCGATGGCCTACTTTATCGTCGACATTCCCAAGCCGGGCGACATCCGCACCAACCAGGTCTCGACGATTCTGGCCAGCGACGGCTCTGAGCTGGCGAAAATCGTTCCACCCGAAGGCAATCGGGTGGATGTGAACATCGACCAGGTACCGGTCCAGGTCCGCCAGGCGGTGATCGCGGCCGAAGACCGCAACTTCTACTCCAACCCGGGCTTCTCGTTCACCGGCTTCGCGCGGGCGTTCAAGAACAACATCTTCGGCGGTGACACGCAGGGCGGTTCGACGATCACCCAGCAGTACGTCAAGAACGCGTTGGTGGGCGCCCAGCGCGCCGGCGTCGGTGGCCTGGTCCGCAAAGCCAAGGAACTCGTCATCGCCACCAAGATGTCGGGGGAGTGGTCCAAAGACGATGTGCTGCAGGCCTATCTCAACATCATCTACTTCGGCCGCGGCGCGTACGGAATATCGGCGGCGTCGCGGGCCTACTTCGACAAACCCGTCGAGCAGCTCACCGTCGCCGACGGCGCATTGCTGGCCGCGCTGATCCAGCGCCCATCGACGCTGGACCCCGCGCTGAACCTCGAGGGCGCCAAGGAACGGTGGAACTGGGTGCTCGACGGGATGGTGGACATCAAGGCGCTGTCCCCGACCGACCGTGCAGCGCAACAGTTCCCGCCGACGGTGCCGCCCGAACAGGCCCGCGCGAAAGACCAGACCACCGGGCCCAACGGGCTGATCCAGCGACAGGTCACCAAAGAGCTGCTCGAGCTGTTCAACATCGACGAGCAGACGCTGAACACCCAGGGGTTGCAGGTCACCACCTCCATCGACCCCCAGGCGCAGAAGGCCGCCGAGGACGCCGTCTCGAAGTACCTGGAAGGCCAGAAGCCCGACATGCGGACCGCGGTCGTCTCGATCGATCCGCACAACGGGGCGGTGAAGGCCTACTACGGCGGCTCGGATGCCAATGGGTTCGACTTCGCCCAGGCCGGTTTGCAGACCGGGTCGTCGTTCAAGGTGTTCGCGTTGATCGCCGCGCTCGAGCAAGGCATCGGGCTGGGCTATCAGGTGGACAGCTCGCCGCTGACCGTCAACGGCATCAAGATCACCAACGTCGAGGGCGAGGGCTGCGGGGTCTGCAACATCGCCGAGGCGCTCAAGCGTTCGTTGAACACCTCCTATTACCGGCTGATGCTCAAGTTGAAGAATGGCCCGGAGGATGTGGCCGAAGCGGCCCACCAGGCGGGGATCGCGACCAGCTTCCCCGGTGTCTCGCACACCTTGTCCGAAGACGGCAAGGGCGGTCCGCCGAACAACGGAATTGTGTTGGGCCAGTATCAGACCCGGGCGATCGACATGGCCTCGGCGTACGCCACATTGGCCGACTCGGGCATCTACCACCGCCCGCACTTCGTGCAGAAAGTGGTCAACGCCGACGGCAAGGTGCTGTTCGATGCGAGCACCCAGAACAACTCCGGTGAGCAGCGGATCCCCAAGGACGTGGCCGATAACGTCACCTCGGCAATGCAGCCGATCGCGTCGTACTCCCGCGGCCACGCACTGGCCGGCGGGCGGCCGTCGGCGTCCAAGACCGGTACCACCCAGTTGGGTGACACCGACGCCGACAAGGACGCCTGGATGGTCGGCTACACCCCGTCGCTGTCGACGGCGGTTTGGATCGGCACCGTGCGCGGCGACGTGCCGCTGGTGAGCAAGGGGGGCGGGGCGATCTACGGGTCGGGTCTGCCGTCCGACATCTGGAAGTCGACGATGGACGGCGCGCTGAAAGGCACTAGCGTCGAGTCGTTTCCCAAGCCCACCGAGATCGGCGGCTCCGCCGGGGTTCCCGCCGCGCCGCCACCACCTCCACAACCGCCACAGATGACGGTCATCCAGCCCACGATGGAGATCGCACCGGGCATCACGATCCCGATCGGGCCGCCGACCACGGTGCCCGTCGCGCCGGCAGCTCC
>NZ_JBAPMI010000373.1:0-6843 GCF_049278535.1 Mycobacterium sp.
GCGCCGGCCCCAGCACCGGCACCCGCTCCGGCTCCGCCCGCACCAGCGCCGCCGCCGGCACCCGCCGGGCCCAAGCAGTACACATATTCGGTGACCGGCACCAAGGCGCCGTTCGACCAGATCACCATCACCTACACGGATGCTTCGGGGATGCGACGGACACTGTCCAACGTCTACATCCCGTGGACGATCACGCTCACACCGATCTCGGCGTCTGACGTCGGGTCGATCGAGGCGTCCAGCTTGCTGCGACTGAGCAAGCTCAACTGCAAGGTCACCGCCAGCGACGGAACGGTGTTGTCGGCCAACGAGAACAACCAACCACAGGTCAACTGCTGATGACCGACGCCTGGGGAATCCGCGGCAAAGTCACACCGGCGACGTCTGACCGCATCCTGATCGGGTCGTGCGCGGCCATCTGGCTGGCCCTGGTCGGGATGAGCGTGGCCGCTCTCGTCGCGCTGATGGATTTAGGCCGTGGTTTTCACGCCGCGAAAGGGAACCCGCACTCGTCCTCGGTGCTGTACGCGATCATCATCATCTCCGCGCTGGTCATCCTGGCGGCGATTCCGATGCTGTTGCGTGCCCGACGGATCACCCGTGACGGGCCGGTCGCGCGATCGGCGGGATCGCCGGGGCGCACTGCGAGCGCTCGTTCGATCAGGTCCGGGTCGATGACCACGCAGGGCGCCACCGAGCGGTTGACCACATTGCGGCCGGCGCTGCCGGATGCCGCGGTGAACCGCTTTTGGCTGCGCGGCACGGTTGCGCTGATGGGCACCATGGGCACTGCGCTGCTTGCGGTGGCGGCGGCGACCTACGCGATGGCGATCGGCCACGACGGCTACTCATGGACGGGATATGGGATCGCCGGGGCCATCACGCTTGCCATGCCGCTGGTTCCCTGGCGCCACGTGCGTCAGCTGCGCGGCATGCTGGCTGCCTGACGGCGTGAGCCGGCTAAACCCGCTTAGCCCACTTGGGATACTGAACCGCGTAGCGGTTAGTGGTGGCCGTTCGTTGAGCCGTTGCCGTTGCTACCGTTCTGGTGCTCCCGCAATGCGGTGAGCGCGCGTTGTTCTGCGGCGTGGTGGGCTTCGGACAGCGCGGCGTCCTCAGCAGCCGGGTCGGCGTACAGGAAGCTGCCCGAGCCGGGGGAGCCAGCGGAGCCGAGTTTGTTCATCTTCACCGGGACCGGGGCGCCTTGGTACTCCAACGGGATGGGGTGGCCGTGGTCGTCGACTGGGCCCAGCGGCTGGTGCAGTTCGATGTAGGCGCCGTGCGGCAGACGTTTGATGATGCCGGTCTCGACGCCGTGCTCGAGGACGGCGCGGTCACTGCGCTGCAACCCGACGCACCACCGGTAGGCGATGAAATACACGATCGGCGGCAGCACGACCATGCCGATGCGCCCGATCCAGGTGGTCGCGTTCAGCGAGATGTGGAACTTCCACGCGATCACGTCGTTCATCGCGCTCAGCGTGAGAACCATGTAGAAGGCGATAGCCATCGCGCCGATCGAGGTCCGCACCGGCACGTCGCGCGGGCGTTGCAGCAGGTTGTGGTGGGCGTAGTCGCCGGTGAACCGCTTCTCCAGGAACGGATAAACGATCAGCAGCGTGAAGATCAGACCCATCAGCAGACCAACCCAGACCACAGCCGGGATGGTGTGGTGACCGATGTAGAACTCCCACGCCGGCCAAATACGAGCCAGACCTTCGGTCCACATCATGTAGAAGTCCGGCTGCGATCCTGCCGAGACGTGAGATGGCTTGTAGGGGCCCAGATTCCAGATCGGGTTGATCTGCAGCAGGCCGCCCATCAGGCCAAGGATGCCGGTGGTCAACGCAAAGAAGGCGCCGGACTTGACGGCGAAGACCGGCATCACGCGCACGCCGACGACATTGTGTTCGGTGCGGCCGGGGCCGGGAAACTGAGTGTGCTTCTGGAACCACACGAATGCCAGGTGTGCGCCGATCAGCGCCAGAATGATGCCCGGCAGCAGCAGGATGTGCAGCCCGTACAGGCGCGGGATGATGTAGCCCGCCGAGGTGCAGTCGTCTCCCACACCTCCGCAGGGGAAGTCCCCACCGAACAGCGCCCAGTGCAGCCAGGAGCCAATCACCGGCATTCCCAATGTGATCGACGAGAGTGCGGCACGCAGCCCGATGCCGGACAGCAGGTCGTCGGGTAGCGAGTAGCCGAAGTAGCCCTCGAACATCGACAGGATCAGCAGCAGCGACCCGATGATCCAGTTGGCTTCGCGGGGCCGGCGGAACGCGCCGGTGAAGAAGATGCGGGCCAGGTGCACCATGATGGACGCGGAGAACATCAGTGCGGCCCAGTGGTGGACCTGGCGGACGAACAGACCGCCGCGCACCTCGAAGCTGATGTCGAGGGTCGACGCGAACGCCTTGGACATCTCCACGCCACGCAGCGGTTGATAGACGCCGTTGTAGGTGACGTCTTGCATGGAGGCGTCGAAGAACAGCGTCAGGTACACCCCGGTCAGCAGCAGCACGATGAAGCTGTACATCGCGATCTCGCCGAGCAGGAACGACCAGTGCGTCGGGAAGACCTTGTTCAGCTGGCGGCGCGTCGCGGCGGACAGGTGGTAACGCGAATCGACGTCCTGGCCTTGACGGACCAGGACATCGCCGACGCTGGGGGGACTCAGTTTTGGACTCATGTTGTGCGCTCCCAAAATGCCGGTCCGACAGGTTCGATGAAATCACCGTTGGCGACTAAATACCCGTCGGCGTCGATTGTTATCGGCAGTTGCGCCAACGCGCGTGCGGCCGGGCCGAAAATCGGCTTGGCGTAATGCAACGCGTCGAACTGCGACTGGTGACACGGGCACAGGATCCGGTAGTCCTGCTGCTCATACAGCGATGCGGGACAGCCCAGGTGTGAGCAGACTTTCGTGTACGCGAACAACTCGCCGAAGTTGAAGCTCTCCTGACCCTTGCGTTTGACCACCTTGGGCAGATCGGGGGCCTTGATACGGATCAGCATCACCGGGTTGCGGACGGCGGCCAGGATGCGGGAAAGCTTCTCGTGGGATTCCACCGTTGTGCCGTCACCGTCGGACTCGCGCCAGGGGAAGACGGTTTCCATGCCACCGGCCTCGAGGTCCTCCGGGCGCATCTTGATGAACGGCGCTCCGAGATGCTCACCGGTGGCTCGGGCCAAAAAGATCGTTTCGCCGTGAAAGCGTGGGGTCCAGCCCGAGGTCCACAGCACGGCCTTCTTGCCGTCAGCGGTCTGGATGACGGGTTTCCACGGGTTCTTGATGAGCCCGCCAGCAAACGCCACCAGAGTGCCGAGCCCGAATGCGCCGAGGCCCGCGCCGAGCGACAGGCCGATCAGCTTGCGGCGTCGCAGCGTCGAACCTTCGAGAGCGTCGGTGAGGTTGGCTGCGACGGTTTTGCGGTCGATTTCATCTGACCCGGCCGCGTCGTAGTGGCGGTCCTGGATCGAAATCTCTTCGGGGATGAACTTTTTCTGGAAGAGCACCGCGCCGACCGCGATGCACAACACGGACCCCCCGAAGGTCAGGCCGTAGAGCGGGGTGGCCAGCGAGTACATCAGGCTGCCCGACGAACCGTTCGGCTGGTACTCCCACGGCCAGAACAGGAACACCAGCAGCAGGGCCAGCCCGAGCAGGCCGCCCAGCAAAAGCCAAATCGCCACCAGGCGCTCGGCGCGCCTTTCGGCTTTGGTGCCTTCGACCGGCCAGCGCGGCTCTTTGAAGACGGTTTCCACACCGTCCATCCGGCCGCCGAGCGCGACGAGTTCTTCGCGCGACATGGCGTTCAGTTCGGCGTCGGTGGGATCTCCGCTGTCGTTGGTCATGATCGCGCCCCAATCCACAGCGCCGCGCCGATGACGGCGACCATTCCGACGATCCAGGCCACCATGCCCTCGGGTGCGGGGCCGAAGCCGCCCAGGCCGTTGCCGCCCGGACTGTGTGCCTCGGTCACGTTTTTCACGTAGGCGATGATGTCTTTCTTCGCGTCGAACGACAGCTGACGGTCGGAGAACTTCGGCATGTTCTGCGGGCCGGTCAGCATCGCGTTCAGGATCTGCTGCTCGTTGGCCGGCTCCAGATCCGGAGCGAACTTGCCCGAGGACAGCGCGCCGCCCTTACCGGTGAAGTTGTGGCATGACGAGCAGTTGAGCCGGAACAGGTCACCGCCGCGGCCCAGGTCATCCCCGCGCAGCGACTTCATTGCGATGCTGCCGTCGGCGTTGCGCGTCACGGTCGGGCCGCCGCCGTTGGACTGCACGTAGGCGCCCAGCGCCTCAATCTGCGACTCGTCGAAGATCGGGTCTTTGCGGACGGCCTGCGCCTCGCCGCGCATGGCGGGCATCCGGCCGCTGGACACCTGGAAGTAGACGGCAGCCTCGCCGACGCCGATCAGGCTGGGCCCGCGGTCGGGGACACCCTGCAGGTTGGCGCCGTGGCAGGTTACACACGAGGTGTCGAAAAGCTGTTTGCCCGTTCGCAGTAACGCCGAGGACGACTCGTCGGCAACGGCCACCTGCGGGCTGGGAGTCAGGACGGCGGCCAGTCCGCCGGCGACCACCAGAGCCAACACCAGCAGCAGTCCGGCCGACAGTCGGCGACGCAGGCGCCGGCGTGCCCGATCACTCAGCGATCGGTCCAACCCCAGTTTCTTCAACCGAGCACTCCTGTTCTTACGCATGCTGGTCAACGGATGAAATAGATCGTGGCGAACAGCGCGATCCAGACGATGTCGACGAAGTGCCAGTAGTAGGAGACGACGATCGACGCGGTCGCCTGCGCCGGGGTGAACTTGCTCATCGTGGTGCGAGCCAGCAAGAAGATGAAGGCGATCAGCCCGCCGATGACGTGCAACCCGTGGAAACCGGTGGCCAGGTAGAAAACGCTGCCGTAGGCGCTGCTGGGGATCGTGGTCCCGTGGCTCATCAGGTGGTGGTACTCGTAGGCCTGGCCGAGGACGAAGAACAGTCCCATCCCGAACGTGACCAAGTACCAGCGGCGCAGCCCGAAAACGTCGCCGCGCTCGGCCGCGAAGACGCCCATCTGGCAGGTGAACGACGAGGCGATCAGCACCAGCGTGACCGGCACGGCTTGATACAGGTTCAGCTCGGTCGGTGCAGGCGGCCAGTTGCCGGCCGCCTGTGCCCGTGCGGTGAAGTAGAAGGCGAACAGCCCAGCAAAGAACATCAGTTCGCTGGAAAGCCAGACTATGGTGCCAACACTGACCATGTTGGGGCGGTTGAGCGAATGTACGCGCGCCGTGATTGCTGTACCCGAGGTCCCTACCGCACTCGTCACATCCGCAAGTATGACGCTTTGTAGTTGTCGACCTCCACCCGGGGCGGCAATTTGGCGGACGAAATTCATGTCGATCCGCGGCCCGCGCCCGGCTGCGCCGCTCGCGCGGCCACCATGGGACCATTTGTGGTGTGGCGGCGTCATCGTCCGGGTCATCGCAACGACCCTCGGAAGCGGCGCTGTCGTGGCCTCAAGTGCTCGACGTTTTGACCGCGGGCCGGGATCTGGCGCGCGGTCAGGCCGGCTGGGCCATGGAGCAGATCATGACCGGATCGGCGACGCCGGCGCAGCTCGCGGCCTTCGCCGTTGCGATGAAGATGAAGGCACCGACTGCGCGCGAAGTGGCCGAGTTGGCCGACGTGATGCTGCAGCACGGGCGCCGGCTGCCGACCGAGCAGATCGGGACCGACACCGTCGACGTGGTCGGGACCGGTGGTGATGGCGTCAGCACCGTCAACTTATCGACGATGGCGGCGATAGTTGTTGCGGCCAGCGGTATTCCGGTGGTCAAGCACGGTAACCGGGCGGCCTCGTCGCTGGCTGGCGGGGCCGACACGCTGGAAGCGCTCGGGGTGCGCATCGACCTGCAACCCGACGAGGTCGCGCGCAGTGTGGCTGAAGTCGGGATCGGGTTCTGTTTCGCGCCGCAGTTCCACCCCTCGTATCGGCACGCGTCGGCGGTACGGCGGGAGATCGGTGTGCCCACTGTCTTCAATTTGCTTGGGCCGCTTACCAACCCGGGCCGACCGCGGGCAGGGCTGATCGGCTGCGCGTTCGCTGAGCTGGCCGAGGTGATGGCGGGGGTCTTCGCCGCGCGTCAGTCCAGCGTGCTGGTGGTGCACGGTGACGACGGTCTCGACGAGCTGACGACCACCACGACGAGCACCATCTGGCGGGTTCAAGCCGGCACGGTGGACAAGCTGAAATTCGATCCCGCCGGATTCGGATTTGCGCGCGCCGACCTCGACGAGCTGTTAGGTGGTGACGCGGTCGCCAATGCGGCGGAGGCGCGTTCGGTGCTGGCCGGCGCCAAGGGCCCGGTGCGCGATGCCGTCGTGCTCAACGCCGCAGGCGCGATCGTCGCCCATGCCGGGCTATCCAGCCGCGCCGAGTGGTTGCCCGCGTGGGAGGACGGGCTGCGTCGGGCCGTCGACGCGATCGACAGCGGGTCGGCCGAACAGCTGCTCGCGCGATGGGTGCGGTTCGGTCAGCAGCTCTGAGGCCCGGCTCGTGATGGCTTGTTCGGCGGCCAGCCGTGCGGAGCGTGCCGACGCCGCCCACTCGGCCCACGGCCCGGCGGACCGCAACGGCGTGCACCAACCGTCCTCGCCGCTGACACACACGATGCGTACCCCGGGGCCGGCCAACCAGCGCGCGACCAGCGCCGTCTCTTCGACCGGTGCCCCTCCCAGCGGCGCGGAATCTGGCAGCACCACCTGCGCACCCGCCCGGACGGCGTCGACGACGGGCATCGGTGGCACCCCGCGCCGTGCGGTCCCGGCAGCAGCGAGCTGGCC
>NZ_JBAPMI010000374.1:0-5857 GCF_049278535.1 Mycobacterium sp.
GGCCGAGTCCTGCTGCGGCATAGACGAATCCGTCGGGACGTAGCACCGCGGCCACCGCTTTCCTGCGGTGCAGCCAGCGGACCAGTGTGGGTTCGGCTACCGGGATCGTCGCGACGCCGAGCTTCTCCCACCTCTGGCTGCCACTTGGCGCGAGCCCGACGTGGACGATGGCCCACCGCCCGCCGAGGAGATCGTCCAAGCGGACCCTCGCGCCGTTGGCGTCGGTCACCCGTGGTTGCGGGATCTGCCATCCCACTGCGCGGTGCTTGACGGTGCTCAAGAACCCTCGCCGGTATCGCGCGTTGGGTATCCAGGTGAACTTGTCCAAGACGGCGCTCACAGCGGTTATTCGTAAAATATTGCGCAGCAGATGATTTCGGATAACAGTGATGGCCTGGTGGCGTTCGGTGATGACGCGCCCGGTGCGACAGGCGCGCCGGGTGACTTCGGTGACGTGTGGTTTGCGCTCGGCTTGGTAGGAGTCGAGCAGTGTTTCGGGGGCCTGTCCCTTCACGACGGCGGCCAGCTTCCAACACAGGTTGGCGGCATCGCGAACGCCGGCCGACATGCCCTGGCCGATCCACGGCGGCATCGCATGTGCGGCATCGCCGGCCAAAAAAATCCGGCCCACGCGCCAGCGGTCGGCAACGCGCACGTGGTGACTGTAGATGACCGCCCGCAGAATCTCGACGTTCTCGTCGGTGATGCCCTGATCGTTCAGGACCTTCCAAATCGCGTCGTGGTCCAACAATGCCTGATCGAGTTCGCTTGCCCGCGCAGGGTATTCCCATCGGTGATGGCCCAGGGGAGTCGGGCAGTCGACAGTGGGCCGGGCCGGGTTGCAATGGAAACGCAAGCGGTCGTGGCCTTCCCACTCGCGTAGCACCTTGGCGTCGATGACGACCCAGCGCTCACTGTAGGTACGCCCGGTGTACCCGACCCCGAGCTGACCCCGCGTCGGCGACGAGCCGCCATCGGCGGCGATGACGTAACTGGCGTGTGCCCGCTTTAACGTGTCGGTCTTCAGGTCTGCCAGCAGCAGCTCGACCCCGTCGTCCTTGGGATGCACCCGCAGACATTCGTGTTCCAGCAGCACGTCGACGCCTGGAAAGCGTTGGACGCCGTCACGCAACACGTGATCTACCGCCGGCTGATACAGGAACTGCTGCGGGGGGTGCCCCGCGCCGCGTGGACTGATCTTCAAATCGATGAATGGCACGCCTTTGACATCGACGAAGGTCAGTGGCCGATCGGGCAACATGTCGCGCTGCAGCCGCTCGTCGAGCCCGACCGACTGCCAGATCCGCATCACCTCCTCGTCGGTGGAGATAGCGCGGGCGCGGTTGTACACGTCCGGGTCACGCTCGATGACGAGCACGTTCAATCCGAGCTGACCCAACAGGTTCGCCGCGGTCGCACCGGTCGGGCCGTAGCCGATCACCGCTACGTCATAGGTGTCTGAAGTGTTCACGGTTTTCTCTCGTCGTCGAGGCTTGTTCTGTAGTGATCGCTACGGTAGTGTAGCGATCACTACAGAGTCAAGAGGTGACCAAAGTTGGCCAAGAAGGTGCAAACCACCAGGCGCAAGCGCGCCGACGGCAAGCTGTCGCGGGAACGCATTCTCGAGGCTGCGACCGAGATCGCCGCCGAGCGCGGCTACGAGGGCACCAGCATCGCGCTGGTCAGCGCCAAATGCGGGTTGCCGGCCAGTTCGATCTATTGGCATTTCAAGAACAAGGACGACTTGATTGCGGCGGTGATCGAACGCAGCTTCGCCGACTGGCTGAAGGCCTGGGAGGTTCCCGCAGAGGGTTCAGCGCAAGAACGATTGGTGGCCCTGGCCACGCAGATCGCGAAAGCCCTGCTGGATTCGCCCGACTTCATTCGGCTCGGGCTGATGCTGTCGCTGGAACGTCGCCCGGTCGAACCGCGGGCGCGCGCCATGTTCCTCCAGACCCGAGCGCAGACCTTCGACCAGTTGGTCACAACCATTCGGGGGTTCACACCAGATCTCACCGATGCTCAGGTTCATCAACTGGTCACGTACGCCATCGCCGGTGCCGATGGATTGTTCATCGCCAAAGAGATTGGCGGTGACGCGGTTGACCTGCTCGCACTGTTCGAAATGCACGCATGGGCGTTGCACGACAGCGCGCTGCGGCTGGTCTCGGAGGGCAGTCGCGAATGACATCGATGCCGCACAGCGACCAGGGTGCGCGAAAAGGGGAGCACGTCGGCCGATCGTCGAACCCGCTGATCAAGGTCCACGATGTCGCGTGGCTGGAGTTCGAGAAGCCGGATCTCGTTCGCGCCGAGGCGTTTGCGCGCGCGTTCGGTTTCACGACGGTGTCGCGCAGCGCCGACGAGTTGCAGCTGCGTGGTTCGGATGCGGGTGCGCCGTGCGTGCTCATCCGTCGCGGCGCAACGTCGCGATTCGTCGGTACCGCATTCACCGCCGCCGACGAGGCCGATGTGCGGCGGTTGGCCAAGGCCAACGGTGCGGCGACGCGCGCGCTGCCCGAGCCGATCGGCGGGCTCGCCGTGGACCTGACCAACCCCAGCGGTATGCCGGTTCGTGTCGTCGCGGGCACTCATCGACTCCAGGCGTTGCCGTCACAGTCGGTGCAGACATTCAACTTCGGAACCGAGCTGCGACGCGCCAACGCGACGCAGCGCCCACCAAGGCGGCCCGCACAGGTGCAACGGCTCGGGCACGTGGTGCTGCAGACGACGAAGTATCTGGAATCGCTGAATTGGTATCTGGATCAACTCGGCATGATCGTCAGCGACTTCCTGTTCTTCCCCGGCCAGCGCGATCGTGGCCCGACGATGAGTTTCATTCGCTGTGACCGCGGGCAGACGCTCGCCGACCATCACACCGTCGCCCTCGCGTTGGGCCCGACGAACCGCTACGTCCACTCGGCGTACCAGGTCTGCGACCTCGACGCGCTGGCTGCCGGCGGGGAGCACTTGAAAGACTCTGGTTACCAACGCTCCTGGGGAATCGGGCGACACGTCCAGGGCAGCCAGATCTTCGACTACTGGCGCGACCCCGAGGGCTTTATGGTGGAACACTTCAGCGACGGCGACATGTTCGACTGCACGCTGGAACCTGGCTGGGCGCCGTTCACCGGGTCCGGGCTCGCCCAATGGGGCCCACCGGTGACCAAGGACTTCCTTGGCGCCAATCCGAGATCCTTGCCGCACGAAGCGCGTTCGATGATCAGCGCGCTTCGGGCGGACAACGAATTCGATATCCACCGCCTGATCGGCCTGATGAAAGTAGCCATGTCATGACCCTCACGATCTTGCGCACCGCCGACGCCTGGTGGGTTGCGACCGCAGCCGGGGCGGTCAAGGTCAACACCGAGGCCACCACGACGGCGGGGGTTCTGGCCGACCGCTCCGCCGTCAACGCCGCGGCATCCGGCTCAGGCGCGGTGCCCGTCGACAGCCTCACCTTGATTTCTCCGGTGACCGCACCGTGCCGCGTGGTGGCGCAGATGACCAATTTTTCCTCGCACGTCAAAGACGCCGGCATGAACCCTGATTCGATTCCGCTGACGTTCTTCCGCAAGGCATCGGGGTCCATCGCCGGCCCGTTCGACGCCATCATCAAGCCCGCACACGTTCGGTTTCTGGACTACGAGGTGGAGATCGGCTTGGTGATCGGTCGCGTGATCCCGGTCGGTACCGAGATCACCGAGGCGAGCCTGGCTGATTACATCGCCGGCCTGGTGGTGACCAATGACGTGTCCGCGCGTGATGTTCAACTTCCGAAAACCCAATTCTACGAGTCGAAGTCCTATCCGACATTCACGCCGGCCGGCCCGGCGCTGGTGCTATTGGATGCCGACGAACTCAAGCGGTTCGGCGACTTGCGTCTCCAATTGCGGGTCAACGGCGAGGTCCGCCAGAACGCGATTGTCAACGGCGACATGATCTATCCGCCGCTACAGGCGCTGCAGGGCCTGGCGCGTTTCCAGCGACTGGACCCGGGCGATCTCGTCCTCACCGGAACGCCGGTCGGGACCGCGCTCAGCGCCCCGCCCAAGCCGATCGAGATCATCGGCTCGCTGCTACCACCCGCGGTGAAGTGGAAGGCGTTCTTCAACCGGCAAGCCAAGAACCCGAAGTACCTGCGGGACGGTGACATTGTGGAGGCTGCGGTCGCGACCGACGACGGCGCGCTTGACCTGGGTTCTCAGCGCAACGTCGTGAAGTACGCATGATGCGTCGGCCGGCCCGCGGGATTCCTGTCTACAATCCCGACATCTACGCCACCGACGCCATTTTCGACCCCTATCCGCACTATGCGCGCCTTCGGGAGCTCGGACCGGTGGTACGGCTGTCGAAGCAGCGGGTCTACGCATTACCGAGATTCAGCGAATGCAAGACCGTGCTGCGCGACGATACAACGTTCGTCTCCGGAAAAGGCGTGGCGCTCAACCCCATCGCTAACCGACTTTCCCGCGGTACGACGTTGAATAGCGATGGCGCCGAACATGAACAGCGTCGCAAGCTCGTCGCCCACCGGATGCTGCCGCGCGCATTGCGCGCTATCAGCGAGAGCGTGGACGAACAGGCGGCCCAGGTCGTCGACTGCGCTTTGGGCAAGGGCGAGATCGACGGCGTCGCCGACCTCGCATCCGCGCTGCCACTGGCTGTGGTGCCCGATTTGGTGGGTTGGCCGCGCGACCAGCGAGACCGTCTCCTCAATTGGGGCGGAGCGACATTCGACGTCCTGGGTCCGCTCAACCGGCACTGGCTCACAGCATCGCCGTCGAGCGTGCAGATGCTGCGCTTCGCGCGCCGTGTGGTGCGGCATCGCAGCGTGATCGAAGGCAGCTTGGGCCACGACGTGCTGATGGCGGCCGACGACGGGAAGTTGCCCCACCGCGAATGCCCTCCGCTGATGGTCGACTATGTGGCCCCATCGCTGGATACCACCATCAGCGCCATTTCGAGCGCCGTGCACTTGTTTGCGACGCATCCTGAGCAGTGGGAGATCTTGAAGCAGAATCCCGACCTGATACCCAACGCTGTCAACGAGGTCGTCCGCTACGAGTCCCCGCTTCGCGCGTTTACGCGAAAAGCCGCCCGCGAGACAACAATCAGCGATACGAGGATTCCGGCCGGATCGCGTGTGTTGGTTATCTATGCTTCGGCCAACCGCGACGAACGGGAGTGGGACCAGCCCGACACGTTCGATATCCGCCGCGACGCCACCCGACAACTCGGTTTCGGCCACGGCGCCCACGCGTGTGCAGGGCAAGGGTTGGCGCGCTTGGAGACCGCCGCGATGCTTCGTGCGCTTGTGGAGCGTGTCGACCGGATAGAGCTGACCTCACCACCGACGTGGGCGCTCAACAACATCATCCGGCGCCACGAGAGCCTGCCGATCAAGCTCGTTGGCGCCTGAGCGGACTACTTCAACTCGGTCGACGACAGTCCCAGCAGGCGACGGGCGACCACCAGCTGCTGGATCTGCTGGGTGCCTTCGAAGATGTCCATGATCTTGGAGTCGCGGGCCCACTTCTCCAGCAGTGTCGTCTCGGAATACCCAGTGGTACCGACCAATTCGACCGCTTTGAGGGTGATGTCGCTACCCACCCGGCCGGCCTGGGCCTTGGACATCGACGCTTCCTTGGAGTTGGGGATCTTGTTGTCGGCCTGCCACGCCGCGCGCAGCATCAGCAGATAGCTGGATTCCCAGTCGGCTTCCATCCGCAGGAACTCCGCCGCGGCCGCGCTTTGCACATGTGAGGGCTTGTCGTAGGAGATCTCCACGCCGGCGTCGGTCAGGATCTTGCGCAATTCCTCTAGGGTCGCGCGGGCGATCCCGATTGCCATACCC
>NZ_JBAPMI010000375.1:0-4783 GCF_049278535.1 Mycobacterium sp.
GGCGCACCCGGACTCGGTGGTCAGCCCGGCGAGCCGGGACAGCCAGGCCAACCCGGCAGCTGAGACCGGCAGCTGAGACCGGCAGCGTCAAGCTCGAGCGGCAAACACACCCGCAAGCCGGTCAGCCGCTAGATCGCGGTACTCCGTCCTGACCCGGCAGAACCTGTTAACTTCAATCGACTATCGACCAACCGCGGTGCGATCGTCCGAGAGGTTTGCCATGGGGACTGTGCTGCTCGTGCTCGCCGCGGTGCTCTTCATCGCGGCGGTGGTCGTCTTCGTCGCTGCGTTGCGGCGTCCGAAAAAGCCGCCGGTCGGGCGCCAGGATCCCCTTGCCTTCACCTCCGCAGCACCGGAATTCGGGCCTCGTCAGCTCGGACCGGGCGCGATCGTCAGCCACGGTGGCGTCGATTATGTAGTGCGCGGATCGGTCACCTATCGCGAGGGTCCGTTCGTCTGGTGGGAACACTTGCTGGAAGGTGGCGATCAGCCGCTCTGGTTCAGCGTCGAAGACGACGACGGGCGGCTCAAGCTCGCGATGTGGGTCAGCCGCAAGGACTTACAACTCGAGCCGGGCGGCCAGCACGTGGTCGACGGCGTGACCTATCACGAGTCTGAGCGCGGTCACGCCGGCTACACGACCGAAGGCACAACCGGCCTGCCACCGGGCGGCGACATGGACTTCGTCGACTATGCCGACGACGGCGAGAGCGCGTTGCTCTCCTTCGAGCGCTGGGGGCCGGGCATGCCGTGGGAGGTTTCCACCGGCAAGTCGGTGGTGACCAGTGAGCTCACCGTCTATCCGGCCCCACCCCCGACGGCGTAAGGGCACCTCAGTGCCGCTTCATCAGCTGTCAGTAACCCCTGTCGACGTCAGCGGTTCGGGACTCGGGCTGGCGCTCAACGCTCCCGCTCCACTCCCCCTGGCCACCAGTCGCCTGGTCCACCCCAACGGCGGCACACTGGTGCTGGGCGTGCTGGGCGCCTCGCATGTCATCACCGTCGAGTACGCCAACACCCTGTTCTCCGAACAAGTTTCGTGCCATTTCGGCGGTGAGCTGCCGGAAAGCACTCAGGCACCCGGCTATCACCTCGAATCTCGAAACGACCTGTACGACGAGGCCGCGTTCCGTCAGCTCGCCGACCAGCTTCGCGGACGCTGCGCAACCGAGAACGGTTGGCTGGGCGGCACATTCCCCGGCGACAATGCGGCGTTGACCGCGCTGGCCGCCGAACCAGACGGTGCCGGCTGGCGTTGGCAGACCTGGCACCTGTACCCCGCCCAGTCCGGTGGCACCGTCGTCTACACCGCCAGCCGGTGGCGCCCATGAGCCGCAACGGCCTGTTCATGTTGGCCGTTGGCCTGGTCGCCTGCTCAATTGCCAGTCTCTTATTCGGAATAACGTTGCAGCACAAGGATATACGCTCCTATCTCGCTGCCCACTACCAAGAATATTCTCGCGACGCCGGCGGCACCCGGTATCTGTGCACAGGATCGCCCACCCAGGTGGCCGACACGCTCACCGGCTATCACAGCCCCGCGGCACGAGCTGACAACGCCGGCACCCAATACCTGCGTTACGACGACGCCATCGTGTCGGTCGGACCCGACGGTACGCGGCCGTGCAGCATCCGAGTCGAAGACTTGGCCGCCGGCTACAGCCACGGCTCGTTTATCTTCCTTGGCCCCGGGTTCTATCCCGGATCACCGTCGCGAGGCTCGGGTGGCAGCACCGGCGGCCCGGGCGGAACCAAATGACCCCTAACCGAACGCAATCCGCGTAGGAGCGAAAGGAGACAGTCATGTACCTGGCCGTCGAGTTGGGAACGATCGACCTCAATCCGGTCTTCAAAGGCGCCCTGGCCACCATCTTGTACTTCCTGGTGGGCACCGCCGTTCTGGTCCTCGGCTTCGTCGTGGTTGACGTGCTGACCCCGGGGAAGCTCCGGCAGCTTGTCTTCATCGACCGCCGCCCCAACGCCGTCATGCTTGCCTGCGCCAACTACATCGCGCTGGCCGCCGTCATCATCAGCGCGATCACCAACAGCTACAGCCAGCTCGGCCAGGGGCTGGTCGGCGTGGCGGTGTACGGGCTGATGGGCGTGGCTCTGCAAGGGGTCGCAATTCTGAGCATGCACTTCGTGATACCCGGTGATTTCCATGAGCACATCGACGAGCCGGAGCTGCACCCTGCTGCGTTCGCCACGGCCGTGATGCTGCTGGCTGTGGGAGGAGTGACCGCCGCCGCGCTGTCATGACATCGACTGAGCAACAGCCTGATTCGTCTGCCCTCGAGCCGGGCACGACCACGCGCTGGCGGGCGGTACTGCTGGCCGCGGTCGCGGCGTGTGCCGCGTGCGGCATCGTCTATGAGCTCGCGCTACTGACGCTGTCGACCAGCCTCAACGGCGGCGGCATCGTCGCCACCTCGTTGATCGTCGCGGGGTACATCGCCGCGCTGGGCGCGGGCGCCCTGCTCGTCAAGCCACTGCTGCGTTGGCCGGCAATCAGTTTCGTCGCCGTTGAAGCCGTACTGGCCATTGTCGGCGGACTGTCGGCCGCCGCGTTGTATGTGATGTTCTCGTTCGTCGGTGGGTCGCTGCTGATGCTGGCGCTGGGCACCGCCTTGATCGGTGCACTAGTCGGCGCCGAGGTGCCCTTGTTGATGACGCTGCTGCAGCAGGGCCGGGTCGCGGAGGCAACCGACACCGGCCGGACGCTGGCCAACCTCAACGCCGCGGACTACCTGGGCGCCCTGATCGGTGGACTGGCCTGGCCGTTCGTTCTGCTGCCGCACCTCGGCATGATCCGCGGCGCCGCCGCCACCGGCATCGTCAATCTGGTTGCCGCCGCGGTCGTTTCGATCTTCCTGCTGCGACGGGTGGTGACCGCCCGACAGCTGGGAGCGGCGATCGGTGCGCTGGGCGTGGCCCTGGCGCTGCTTGCCACGTTGCTGCTGCGAGCTCAGGACATAGAAACCACCAGCCGCCAACGGCTATACGCCGACCCGATCGTCGCCTTTCGGCAATCCGCCTACCAGGAGATCGTCGTCACCCGTCGCGGCAACGACATGCGGCTGTACCTCGATGGTGGTCTTCAATTCTCCACCCGCGACGAGTACCGCTACACCGAAAGCCTGGTCTATCCCGCACTGGGCGCCGGAGCACACTCGGTGCTGGTGCTGGGCGGAGGCGACGGGCTCGCGGCCAGTGAACTGCTGCGCACGCCGGGCGTCGAGAAGATCGTGCAAGTCGAACTCGATCCCGCGGTCATCGACTTAGCCCGCAGCACAATGCGTTCCGCCAATGGAGGTTCGCTGGACAACCCGCGGGTACACATCGTGACCGGCGATGCGATGAAGTGGCTGCGCGATACGCGAAGTTCCTTCGACGCTGTCATCGTGGATCTTCCGGATCCCGATACACCGGTGCTGGGGCGCCTGTATTCGACTGAGTTCTATACCTTGGTATCCCGCGCGCTGGCCCCGGGTGGCCTGATGGTGGTGCAGTCGGGTAGCCCGTACTCCACCCCGAATGCGTTCTGGCGCACGGTTTCCACCATCACCGCCGCGGGTTACGCCGTGACGCCGTACCACGTCTACGTCCCGACCTTCGGCGACTGGGGCTTCGCGTTGGGCCGTCGTGGCGACAAAGCGCCGCGACCGACGGTGCCGGCCGACGCGCCGCCGCTGCGGTTCCTCAACCCGTCGGTGCTCGACGCCGCGACGGTTTTCGCACCTGATGTGCGACCCCGCACGCTCGAACCGTCAACGCTGGAACACCCGCGCATCGTTGAGGACATGCGCCACGGCTACGATTAGCCAGCCTGCCGCAGAGACTCACTCAATTCGGTCGATGTCGTCTTTGACACCGACTGGGCTTGGTGCGCAGGGACACCGGGATGCCGCCAGAAATCAATCAGAAATGTGTGCGCAAATTCTCCTACTCAACGCGCGTACTAGGTCTAACTTAGCCAGTGCTAAGGATTCTCATCGATGGGGGAAGTTGGGCAATGGCTGCTCGCAAGCGTTCACGAAGCGTTGGCCGTTCGCGCGGGTCGAACCCCCGCCGCCAGACACGTGTGCTCGGGCTGGGCACCGGCGCGAGCGCGTTGTTGGCCTTGGGCCTGAGCCCGTTGGCCGCTGCGCCCGCGGCCCACGCCGACGACTTTGGGCTCGACAGCATCCTCGACCCGATCATCAATTCGTTGTCGATCGCACATCCTGCGCTCAGCGTCGGCCTGGACCACTGGGCCGCAAGCCTGGATGCGACGTTGGGTTCGCTCGCCGGCGCTGACCCAACGACTGGCCTGGACCACTGGGTCACAAGCCTGGATGCCGCGTGGGGTTCGTTCTCCTCCACTGACCCGACGACTGGTCTGGAATCTCCCCTCGCCGCGGCCTCGTCGATCGACACAATCAGCTCGCTCTCCTCCGCTGACCCGACGACTGGTCTGGACTCCACCGTCGACACGACGTCAGCGACCACTCCGTTCGCTGAATTCATGAACAACCTGCAACAAGAATGGATCAACAGCAACTTCGGCAGCCACGTCGACAACGTCCTCAACAGCTGGTACCTAGACCACGCTCATTCGGCCGCGGCAGCGGACTCCTGCGGAATGATCTGCAACGGCGCGAACGGCACCGCGGCCGACCCGAACGGTCAAGACGGCGGGACGATGTTCGGTAACGGCGGTGCGGGCTACACCTACACCGAAGCTACTAACCCGGACCCCGGCCACTCCATTGATGGCGGAAATGGCGGTGACGCGCTCAGGTAC
>NZ_JBAPMI010000376.1:0-38125 GCF_049278535.1 Mycobacterium sp.
GGACAGTTCCGGTGATGACGACATCTGCATCGGCCATGGGCACGAATGGTAGTGGCGATCGCGAGGGCGGCGGAGTCGGATGAAGCGGGTCGCCACCGGTCAGCCGAGCATGGTCGTGGTATTCCAGGGGGTAGCAGACACAAATTGCAACACGTTCTAGTCTGGCCGTATGAGTGACGAGCTGCTGCGCAACCCGACCCACAACGGCCACCTGCTGGTGGGCGCACTCAAGCGCCACAAGAACCGGCCAGTGCTGTTTCTCGGCGACACCACGCTGACCGGCGGCCAGCTGGCCGAACGGATCAGCCAGTACATCCAGGCGTTCGACGCGCTGGGCGCCGGCACCGGCGTCACCGTCGGCCTGCTCTCGCTCAACCGCCCCGAGGTGTTGATGATCCTCGGCGCCAGCCAGACCCAGGGCTACCGGCGTACCGCCCTGCATCCGCTGGGCTCACTGGACGACCACGCCTACGTGCTCTCCGACGCCGGCGCCTCCGCGCTGATCATCGACCCCAACCCGATGTTCATCGAGCGCGCACTGGGACTGCTGGACAAGGTGGACTCGCTCACGCAGATCCTGACCATCGGCCCGGTGCCAAAGGAGCTACAGGGACTTGGAGATCAAGCGGTCGACCTGAACGCCGAAGCCGCGAAGTACGACCCGAAGCCGATCGTCGTCGCCGACCTGACACCGGACCACATCGGCGGCCTGACCTACACCGGCGGCACCACCGGCAAGCCGAAGGGTGTCATCGGCACCACCGGGAACATCGCCACGATGACGCAGATCCAGCTCGCCGAATGGGAGTGGCCGGAGCACCCGCGGTTCCTGATGTGCACGCCGCTTTCGCACGCGGGTGCGGCGTTCTTCACGCCGACCGTGGTCAAGGGCGGCGAGATGGTCGTGCTCGGCAAGTTCGACCCGGCCGAGGTGCTGAGAGTCATTGAAGAGCAACGCATTACCGCCACCATGCTGGTTCCGTCGATGCTGTATGCGCTGATGGACCACCCCGATTCCAAGACTCGCGACCTGTCATCACTGGAGACGGTCTACTACGGCGCGTCGGCGATGAACCCGGTGCGGCTGGCCGAGGCAATCCGCCGATTCGGCCCGATCTTCGCCCAGTACTACGGGCAGTCCGAGGCGCCGATGGCGATCACCTACCTGGCCAAGGCCGACCACGATGAGAAGCGGCTGACCTCTTGCGGGCGCCCGACCTTGTTCGCCCGGGTCGCGCTGCTGGGTGAGGACGGCAAGCCGGTCCCCCACGGCGAGCCTGGCGAAATCTGCGTCAGCGGACCACTTTTGGCCGGGGGTTACTGGCACCTGCCGGACGAGACCGCCAAGACCTTCAAAGACGGCTGGCTGCACACCGGCGATATGGCCCGCGAGGACGAGGACGGCTTCTACTTCATCGTCGACCGGGTCAAAGACATGATCGTCACCGGCGGCTTCAACGTGTTCCCTCGCGAGGTCGAAGACGTTGTGGCCGAACATCCTTCGATCGCACAGGTATGTGTGGTCGGGACGCCGGACGACAAGTGGGGCGAGGCCGTCACCGCGGTGGTGGTGTTGCGCGACGACGCGGACCACGACGCCGCCGCGATCGAGGCGATGACCGCGGAGATTCAGGCCGCGGTCAAGGAACGCAAGGGCTCGGTGCAATCACCGAAGCGGGTGGAGATCGTCGACGCGCTGCCGTTGACCGGGCTGGGCAAGCCCGACAAGAAGGCTGTGCGGGCGCAGTTCTGGGAAGGCGCCGGACGCGCCGTCGGCTAGACGATCAGATCCCGACGCCACCGACTTTGTCGACGCGGATGTGCGTCACGAACCCGGGCGGCGCGTCCTTCGGCGGAAACACGTTGGGATCCAACAGCGCTGCCGACAAAGTCGTGAGCACCTCGGGAGCGCCGCCCTCTTCGATCCGCGCGGTCCCGTCAATCGCGAGATAGGGCCGCAGGGTTTTGCCCAAGTCGCCGGGAGACGCGATCGTCACCGCGACGCGTGGATCGCGGCGGACGTTGCGGACCTTTTTGTGTTCGGCGAGGTGTGCGGTCACCAGTTCGTCGCCGTCGGGCGTGGACCGCAACGCCACCCAGACCAAGCTGACTTGCGGGCTGCCGTCGGGATTCAGGGTGACCAGGGTGGCGTCGGCGCCGTCTCCGATGAGTTCGCGTGCTGCGTCGTTGAGTTTCATGCCTGCTTCTACCACGCCGAGCGCCGATTGATTCCCTCAACGATCCGACGTGGCAACGCCGGCTACCAGCAGGTCGAGCATCCGGCCGCGCTGCTCGGGCGAACCGCTGACCAGAAAGATGCCGATCAGGCTGGACACCACATCATCGGCCGGCACGTCGGAGCGCAAGCTGCCGTCGTCGGCGCCGGCCCGTAACAACAGCTCGACCGCACCCGCGAGGCTGGCGCGGGTCTGGCTGGGCTGCATGGCGCCGGAATCGAACATCGCGTGCAGCGACTCGGCCATCCCGCGCTTGGCGGCGACGAAGTTCGCGTAGCGGTCCATCCAGCGGCGCAGCGCGGTCTTGGCGGGATGGCGCTTGAGCAATTTCCCGGCGGCCGCGGCCACTTCGGCCAGCTCGCTGCGATAGACCGCCTCGACCAGCGCCTGCCGGTTGGGGAAATGACGGTAGAGCGTGCCGATCCCGACGCCGGCGTCGCGGGCGATCGCTTCCAGCGACGCCGGCTGACCGTCGGCGGTTGCGAAAGCCGCGGTCGCCACCTCGAGCAGCTTCTCCCGGTTGCGCCGCGCGTCCGACCGAACACTCTGCCCCAAAGCGGAGGATCCTCCGTTTCTGCTACCGTCGAATAACCGGAGGGTCCTCCGCATTTAATCCAGTGTCTCACGACGGGAGCACGATGACAGACAAACCAAACCTCGGTGGCACCGCCCGCATCGGCGGCCACCCGGTAGCGCGGGTCGGCTACGGCGCCATGCAGCTGTTCGAGACGACGCACGACGACGCGGTCGCTGTGCTGCGTCGGGCAATCGAACTGGGCGTCAACCACATTGACACCGCTTCGTTCTACGGCCCCGGCGAAGTGAACCGCCGAATCCACGCAGCGCTGGCGCCCTACCCCGACGACCTCGTCATCGTCAGCAAGGTGGGCGCGCGATACACCGGCGACGACCCGATACCCCTGGGCCCAGCGCAGCGGCCCGCCGAGCTCCGCGCCGCCGTCGAAGACGACCTGAGCCAACTCGGCATCGACCAGATACCCGTGGTGAATCTGCGGCGCATGGACATTGGGATCGGCGTGCAGGCCGAAGGCGATCAGATCGTCGACCTCGATGATCAATTGGCCGAGATGATCGCGCTGCGCGACGAGGGCAAGATCGGCGCGATCGGCGTCAGCAGCGTGCCACTCGGGGTGCTGCAACGCGCGCTGCCGGCCGGCGTCGCATGCGTGCAGAACTCCTACAGTCTGATGGACCGCTCGCAGGAAGACATGCTCGACGTCTGCACGGCCGAGGACATTGCCTGGGTGCCGTACTTCCCGCTGGGGTCGGCGTTCCCCGGTTTCCCGAAGGCGTCCGACAATCCGGTGGTGATCGAGATCGCCGGCGAACTCGGTGTGACGCCCGCGCAGGTCGGCTTGGCCTGGCTGCTGGCGCACACGCCGACGACGTTGTTGATTCCGGGTACCCGGTCGATCGCCCACCTCGAGGAGAACCTGGGCGTGGGCGACGTGACGCTCGACGCCAAGGCCAAAGCCCGGCTGGACGCCGTCACCGCGCCCGGATCCAGCGCGCTGCCGGACGGCATCGAAGGGTTCCTCGAAGAGGACTAGTTCTCAGCCGATCGCGGCGCCGACCAGATGGCCGATTACGTAGGTGATCGCCAGGGCCAGCCCCCCACCCATGAAATTACGCAGTGCCGCACGGTGTTTCGGTGCCCCACCCAGTCTGGCCGAGACCGCCCCGGTGATCACCAGAGCTAATAGCACCGCCGCGACCGTGACCGGGATCCGCAGTGCGATCGGTGCGAACAGGATGGCGATCAGTGGCAGCAACGCGCCCACGCTGAACGACGAGGCCGACGACAGCGCTGCCTGCCACGGGTTGGTCAGCTCCGCGGGATCGAAGCCAAGCTCGACCTCGGCGTGCGCCACCATCGGATCGTGATCGGTGAGTTCCTCGGCCGCGGTGCGCGCGGTAGCCGCCGACAACCCCTTGCCCTCCAGCAAGGCCGCGAGTTCGTCCAGCTCTGCGCTGGGGTCCGCCCGAAGCTCGCGCCATTCCTGCTGCAGCAGAGCCTGTTCGGTATCGCGCTGCGCGCTGACCGACACGTATTCACCCAGTGCCATCGACACCGCGCCGGCGGCCAACCCGGCGATTCCGGCGGTCATGATCGGGCCACGCGCCACTGTCGCCGCGGCGACCCCGACGACGATGCCCGCCGTCGAGACAATCCCGTCGTTCGCGCCCAGAACCCCCGCACGAAGCCAATTCAGGCGTGTGGAGACCGAACCCAGATGGGGCTCATGCGGATGGGACACGGGCAAAGATTAGACAACGTCAGCGAGTACCGTCGCGGTATGGGCAGCAGCGAATCGGTTCGGCCGCCGTGGTGGCTCAAACCGGCCAACAAGGTCTTCATCCGAATGTCACGGCTGGGCATGAGTTTCGGCGGCGAAAGCCCGGTGGTGCTGACGGTGGCCGGCCGCAAATCAGGACGCGAGCGATCGACCCCCGTCACGCCGATGACCGTCGACGGACAGGAGTACGTGGTTGCCGGATTCCCCGGCGCCGACTGGGTCGCCAACGTCCGCGCCGCCGGCGAAGCGACGGTGGCCCGCGGCCGCAGCGTCCGGCGGGTCAGAATGGTCGAGTTGTCCGCTGACGATGCCCGCCCGTTGCTCCGGGTGTTCCCCGAAGAGGTGCCCACCGGTGTCGGTTTCATGAAACGGGCCGGCCTGATCGCCGAAGGCCGGCCGGAGGAATTCGAGGCGCTGGCCGGCCGCTGCGCGGTCTTTCGACTGGACGGAATCCAATAACCTTGAGCGACAATCCTTTTCACGCTGACCAATGGAAGCCGGTCGACGGATTCGGCGAGCTGACTGATATCACCTATCACCGTCACGTCGCTGACGCGACCGTGCGGGTGGCATTCAACCGGCCCGAGGTGCGCAACGCGTTTCGCCCGCACACCGTCGACGAGCTCTACCGCGTGCTCGATCACGCCCGGATGTCACCCGACGTCGGGGTAGTGCTGTTAACCGGAAACGGCCCGTCGCCCAAGGACGGCGGCTGGGCGTTCTGCTCCGGAGGCGATCAGCGCATCCGCGGCCGCAGCGGCTATCAGTACGCCTCCGGCGAGACCGCTGAGACCGTCGACGCCGCGCGCGCCGGCCGGCTGCACATCCTGGAAGTGCAGCGCCTGATCCGGTTCATGCCCAAGGTGGTGATCTGCCTGGTCAACGGTTGGGCCGCGGGCGGCGGGCACAGCCTGCACGTGGTCTGCGACCTGACCCTGGCCAGCCGCGAGCACGCCCGGTTCAAGCAGACCGACGCCGACGTCGGCAGCTTCGACGGCGGCTACGGCAGCGCATACCTCGCCCGCCAGGTCGGCCAGAAGTTCGCCCGCGAGATCTTCTTCCTCGGCCGCCCCTACACCGCCGAGCAGATGCACCACATGGGCGCGGTCAACGCCGTCATCGACCACGCCGACCTAGAGACCGAGGCCATCCAGTGGTCAACCGAGATCAACGCGAAATCGCCTCAGGCTCAACGGATGCTGAAGTACGCGTTCAACCTTCTCGACGACGGGCTGGTGGGTCAGCAGCTGTTCGCCGGCGAGGCCACCCGGCTGGCGTACATGACCGACGAAGCTGTCGAGGGCCGCGACGCGTTCTTGGAGAAGCGGCCACCCGATTGGAGCTCGTTCCCGCGCTACTTCTAGCCGCACGAGCGATGCCCGATTTGCCCGCCTCCGAGCGACAACGAGTCGGGCCACAGGGGTTTGTCGCTCAGAGGCGGGCAGATCGCCTATTCCCACCGGCGAGGCGGATGACGTCGTCGAGGCCCCTAGACTCCGGACCTGTGAGTAAGAACCCGCTGCGCCGACTGTCCGAGCAGGTGGTGCTGGCCACCATGCGTCCGCCGCTGGCGGCACGGCTGCTGCCGCGGCCGGGCGCCACCAAGATTGACTTGGCCGGCAAGCGCGTCCTACTCACCGGGGCCTCGTCCGGAATCGGCGAATGCGCCGCCGAACAATTCGCCCGCCAGGGCGCCACCGTCGTTGCGGTGGCGCGCCGACAGGATCTGCTCGACGAGCTGGTGGGCCGCATCACCGAAAGCGGGGGCGACGCGGTAGCGATCCCCTGCGACCTGTCCGACCTGGACGCCGTCGACGCGGTGGTCGCCGACGTCGAGCAGCGTCTCGGTGGTGTGGACATTCTGATCAACAACGCCGGGCGGTCCATCCGCCGGCCGCTGGCCGAGTCGCTGGAGCGCTGGCACGACGTCGACCGGACCATGGTGCTCAACTACTACTCCCCGCTGCGGCTGATCCGCGGCATCGCGCCCGGGATGCTGGAGCGCGGCGACGGGCACATCATCAACGTCGCGACCTGGGGAGTGTTCAGCGAGCCGTCGCCGCTGTTCGCCGTCTACAACGCTTCGAAGGCGGCGCTGTCGGCGGTGAGTCGCGTGATCGAAACCGAATGGGCGAGAAAGGGTGTGCACTCGACCACGCTGTACTACCCACTGGTGGCCACCCCGATGATCGCGCCGACCAAGGAGTATCAGGGCTTGCCGGCGCTGTCCTCCGAAGAGGCCGCGGGCTGGATGATCACCGCGGCACGCACCCGACCGGTCCGGATCGCACCGCGGATGGCGCTGGCCGCGCAGGCAATAGACACCGTCGTTCCGGGGCTGGCGACCAACATGATCAGACGGCAGCGGCTCCAGCCCAACTAGGGCCGCGTGATAGACACGACGGCATGGAGATTCTCGCTAGCCGGATACTGTTTCGGCCGGCGGACTACCAGCGGTCGCTGAGCTTCTACCGCGATCAGATCGGTTTGGCGACCTTCCGCGACTACGGCGCGGGCACGGTGTTCTACGCCGGCCAGTCGCTGATCGAGTTGGCCGACCACGGCGCACCCGAAGACTCGGCCGGACCTTTCCCCGGCGCGCTGTGGCTCCAGGTGCGCGACGTGGAAGCGACGCAGACCGAGCTGGAAAGCAGAGGCGTCACGATCGCCCGCGAGGCCCGGCAAGAACCATGGGGCCTGCACGAAATGCACGTGATGGATCCCGACGGCGTTCTGCTGATCTTCGTCCAGATTCCGCCGGAGCATCCGCTGCGCCGTGACACTCGCGGTTAACGCGACGAGCCCCCAAGTTAACCCCGGACGAACATCTGACAACGAGCAGCGATATACCTTGCATTACCCACGCCGTTCTTTCGACAACGGCACCCCTTTACCCTCAGAATTAGGCCCGTGAACCTTCAGTTGTTCCTGTTGATCATCGTCGTGATCACCGCCCTCGCTTTCGATTTCACGAACGGCTTCCACGACACCGGAAATGCGATGGCGACCTCCATCGCCAGCGGTGCGCTCAAGCCGAAAGCGGCGGTATCGCTCTCGGCGGTGCTGAACCTGCTGGGAGCCTTCCTGTCCACTGCGGTCGCGGGAACGATCGCCAAGGACTTGGTGAACGGTCACCTGGTGACGCTGCAGCTGGTGTTCGCCGGGCTGGTCGGCGGCATCGTCTGGAACCTGATGACCTGGCTGCTGGGCATTCCCTCGAGCTCGTCGCACGCCCTGGTTGGCGGCATCGTCGGCGCGATGATCGCCGCGGCCGGCGCGCACGGGGTGATCTGGACCGGCGTGGTGTCCCGCGTGCTCATTCCGGCGCTGGTGTCAGTGATGTTGGCCGGAGTCGTCGGCGCGGTGGGAACCTGGCTGGTGTACCGGATCAATCGCGGCGTCCCGGAGGAGCGCAGCGAGACTGCTTTCCGCCGCGGCCAGATCTTCTCGGCCTCGCTCGTTTCGCTGGCACATGGCACCAACGACGCGCAAAAGACGATGGGCGTGATCTTCTTGGCGCTGATTTCCTACGGTGCGGTCAGCCGGACAGACACCCTGCCGCCGTTCTGGGTGATCTTGGCCTGCGCATGCGCGATGGCACTCGGCACTTACACCGGCGGCTGGCGGATCATCCGGACCATGGGCAAGGGGCTCGTGGAGATCAAGTCGCCGCAAGGCATGGCCGCCGAATCGTCGTCGGCGGTCATCATTCTGCTGTCGGCGCACTTCGGGTATGCGCTGTCCACCACCCAGGTGGTGACCGGGTCGGTGCTCGGTAGCGGGGTCGGCAAGCCCGGCGCCGAGGTTCGCTGGGGAGTCGCCGGCCGGATGGCGACCGCATGGCTGATCACGCTGCCCGCGGCCGGCCTTGTCGGTGCCCTCACCTACTGGGTGACCCACGGGATCGGCGGCTACGCCGGGGCGACGATCGGTTTCGCCATACTGCTTGCAGTGGCCACAGCCATCTACCTACAGTCGCGCAAGACGAAGGTCGATCACAACAACGTCAACGCCGAGTGGAAGGGCGACCTGACCGCCGGACTCGACGAGAACGGCAAGCCGGGCCTCGCCGGCTCTCCCTTCACAGACGGGGAAGCCGCTCCGCACGCCGAGGCAAAGAAAGCAGGCACGCTATGAACCACTGGTTCAACTACGAAGCCTCGCTGAAGATCCTGATCTTCGGTCTGCTCCTGGGCAGCGGGCTGCCCGCCCTGTTCGCGCTCGCGGTACGGGTGGGCTCGGTGGGAGCCGGCGTCCAAGGGTCGGACGGCGCCGCCGTCGCCCATAAAAACCCGGCGCTGACCGCTATCAGCTACGCGTTGTACGCATTGACGCTGGTCGCGGTCGTGATCGGCGTGCTGTACGTCGCCCGGGAGTTCATCGGGGCGCACACCGGTCTCTACATTCTCGGAGCCAGGCCCGCGTAGCATCGAAATTTGATCTGAAAATAAGGCTTACCGGCAGGCCGGCGGGGGAAGTGGACACACTGTGAACCGATTCCTGAATTCGGTGGTCGCGTGGCTGCGCGCGGGATACCCGGAAGGCATCCCGCCGACTGACTACTTTCCTGTGCTCGCCCTGCTGTCGCGTCGGCTGAGTAATGACGACGTCAGGCTGGTGGCCGGGGAGTTGATGCAGCGCGGCGACTTCGATCACGTCGACATCGGCGTACTGATCACCCAGGTCACCGACGAACTGCCAACTCCGGCAGACGTCGAGCGCGTGCGGGAGCGACTGGCCGCCAAGGGCTGGCCGTTGGAAGACGCCCGCGATGGCGAGGAGACTTCCGGATAGCCGTTCTGCGTGCCTTCGCCGTAAAGCCAGGCTCCTCGGCGCTCCCCCTTCTCGCCGCGCTCGACGAGGTCCTGAACGGCCGGGCTTCTGCGCTGGTGCCGGTGGGTGCGGACCGCTCAGCGATGCCGGCGCTGCGAGTAGGCGAGGACATCGATGACGACGTCGCCCTGGTGGTGACGACGTCGGGAACCACCGGCTCGCCCAAAGGCGCGCTGCTCACCGCCGCGGCGCTGACCGCCAGCGCGGCCGCCAGCCACGATCGGCTGGGCGGCCCGGGTCGGTGGTTGCTTGCGTTGCCGTCGTATCACATTGCCGGAGTTCAGGTGCTGGTGCGCAGCCTGCTGGCCGGTGCTACCCCGGTCGAGCTGGACGTCTCGACGGGTTTCGATGTCAGCCAATTGCCTTCTGCCGTAAACGAACTCGGCTCGGGGCGACGTTACACGGCGCTGGTGGCCACACAGCTGGCCAAGGCGCTGGACGATCCGGCCGCGACCACCGCACTGGCCGGCCTCGACGCGGTGCTGATCGGCGGCGGCCCGGCCCCGCGACCAGTCCTCGACGCAGCCGCGAGCGCCGGCGTCAAGGTGGTCCGCACCTACGGCATGAGCGAGACCGCCGGCGGCTGCGTCTACGACGGCGTCCCACTCGACGGCGTCCGGGTGCGGCTTGATGCCGACGGACTTATCCTGCTCGGCGGCCCGACGCTGGCCAAGGGCTATCGCAATCCACCAGACCCCGACCCGTTCGCCGAACCGGGCTGGTTTCGCACCGACGACATTGGCGTCGTTGACGATTCGGGAGTGCTCAGTGTGCTCGGCCGCGTCGACGATGCGATCAGCACCGGCGGGTTGACGGTGATGCCGCAGCCGGTCGAGGCGGTGCTGCGGACGCATCCCGCGGTGGCCGACTGCGCGGTGTTCGGGCTCGCCGACGAACGCCTCGGGCAGCGTGTCGTCGCCGCCGTCGTGGTGGTCGATGGTTGCGCCGCACCTACACTCGACGCGCTGCGAACCCACGTGACGCGCACCCTGGACCACACCGCCGCGCCTCGCGAGCTGCACATCATCGACGCGCTGCCGATGCGTGGCATCGGCAAGGTCGACCGGGCAGCGCTCGTCCGGTTAACCGGAAACAGCTTGTCCTAGCGACACTTCTGCACGGAGCCGCGCACACCGGATGACATAATGCCCTGGTGAACCGGCCCGAAGTCGTCGAGTGTTCGATTTCGGTCGGGCTTTTGAGCAACGGACAAGAACATGCATCGCCACATCATCGTTAGCGGTGACGATGCGCTGGCCACCACGCTCGCCGACGAGCTGAAAAACGCGGGTGCGACGGTGGTCAGGCTCACCACTGCGGAGAAATCCGAGGCAGGCGTTGCCCGCGAGCTCACCCTCGCCGACGTCTCGCATGCGCTGGCAGTGGTATGCGCCGGTGACGACGATGCGATCAATCTCGAAATCGCTTTGCTGGCAAGGAAAGCCAACCCGAATGTGCGGGTGGTTTCGCGGGTGGCCAACGATGTGCTGCGCGAAGCCGTTGCCGACGACAACGGCCCCGGGGCCATCCTCGACGTCGCCGACCTCGCGGCGCCTGCGGTCGTCGAAGCCTGCCTGTCCCAGACCATCCACGATTTCGATGCCGCCGGAATGAACTTCGTCGTCGCGGGTAAGACGGCTTCTCGCGAAGCGACGCTGCGCGAACTCTATGGCGACTTGGCGCCGGTGGCCGTCATCCACGGCGAAGACTCACTTGACCCCGGTGGGCTGGACATCTGCCCGGGCCGTGATCAGCGGGTGCACGCGGGTGACTGGACGATGATGATCGGCACCGCCGACGAGCTCGCCGCCCAGGGCATCAGGATCCCCCGCGGGCCGCGGCCACGTTCGCAGCGGCCGTTGTTGCGGCGCGTGGTCGACGGGGTCCGAGGCGTGATCAACGACTTCAACCCGACCTTTTATCCGGTCGTCGCCGCGACGCTGGTCGTCTTGGTCAGCGCGACAATTACTTTGCGGTTCGGCTACCGTCCCCCGCCGAAGATGGGCTGGGTGGACGCGTTCTACTTCACCATCGAAACGATGACAACGACCGGTTACGGCGACTTCAGCTTCGTCAACCAGCCCACCTGGTTGCGCACGTTCTCCACACTGCTGATGTTCAGCGGCGTGACCACCACCGCGCTGCTGGTCTCGTTCGTCGCCGACGTATTGCTATCCCGCCGTTTCGTTTTCGCATCAGCGCGCCCACGGGTAGGGCACCTGCGCAACCACATCGTGGTGGTCGGACTCAGTGGGCTGGGCATGCGAGTGGTCAGCGATCTGACCGCGGCCGGGTACGACGTCGCGGTGATCGAGCGCAACGAGGAGAACCGCTTCTTGTCAGCGGTGCGCGATCTCGATGTGCCGGTCATCTTCGGCGATGCCACGCTGCGCCAGACACTGCAGGCCGCGCGGGTGGATCGCGCACGGGCGGTCGCGGTGCTGACCCGCGACGACATCATCAACATCGAAACAGGCATCGTGCTGGCCGAAATGCTGGGCAAGAAGACGGCGACCAGAGAGCACTGGACCGACATCCCCCTGGTGCTGCGGGTTTACGACCGCGCACTGGGCTTCGCCGTCGCGCAGCGATTCGGCTTCGAGAACGTGCGCTCCACCGTCGAGCTGGCCGCACCCTGGTTCATCGGAGCGGCGATCGGACTGCAGGTGCTCGGCACGTTCTCGGTGGGCCAGAGCTCTTTCGTGGTCGGCGGCATGCAGGTCGCCGCCGGCAGCGAACTCGACGGGCTGCGCATGTTCGAGATGTCCACCCAGGCGCGGGTCATCGCGATCACGACGTCCAACGGGCTGGTCAAGTTGCACCCTCGCCGTGACGCACGACTGCACGCCGACGACACGGTCTACCTGGTCGGGCCGTATCGCGAACTGATCGACACCCTGCGTAAAGGCCGGCCGCCCCGGCCAACCGGCACCGACGACAAGCGCGAAGCCAAGACCGGCTGAGCCGTTACGGCTCGTCGAACGGAAGCGGGACCCCGGTGTGCGACAGGCACTCGGTGCAAGAGTGTTCGGCGTCGACCCGGCCGATCGCTTCGCGGACGAGGCCCTTGAACGGCTCGATGTTCTTCGCGAACTCACTGATCACCTCGTCCACCTTCACTCCGCCGCCCGCGTCGATACCGGCGTCCAGGTCGGTCACCAAAGCGATTGCCGTATAGCAGATTTCGAGTTCACGAGCCAGAACCGCCTCCGGATAACCGGTCATGTTGATCAAAGTGAAGCCCGCGGCGGCGAACCACTGACTTTCCGCCCGGGTGGAAAACCGCGGCCCCTCGATGACCACCATGGTGCCGCCGTCGACCACCCCGGGCAGGCCGGTGACCGCCGCGCGCAACGTCGGGCAGTACGGATCGGCGAAGGACACGTGCGCCGCACCGGAGTCGAAGTAGGTATCGGCGCGACGACGGGTGCGGTCGACCAGTTGATCGGGCACCACGATGCTGCCCGGGCCGTGATCTGTGGTCAGGCTGCCGACCGCGCACGGGGCGAAGATCTGTCGTACGCCCAGCGCCCGCAACGCCCACATGTTGGCCCGATAGGGCACCTTGTGCGCCGGAAACCGGTGGTCGAGGCCGTGCCGAGGCAGGAAGGCCACCTCCTGCTCCCCGATCGAGCCGACCGTGACCGGAGCACTGGGCTCGCCGTAGGGCGTGTCCAGGCTGACGCTGCGCGCGGCCGAGTCGAAGAAGGTGTAGAAGCCGCTGCCACCAATCACTGCAAGCACGATGATCATTGTCGGGCACCCGCATGGAACGATTACAGGGTGGCCAGTCTTGCGCAGTGGATCGCCGGCGCGCGACCTCGAACACTTCCCAACGCCGTCGCACCGGTGATCGCCGGCACCGGCGGTGCCGCCTGGCTGCACGCCGCCGTCTGGTGGAAGGCGGTGCTCGCGCTGGCGGTCGCGCTGGCGCTGATCGTCGGGGTGAACTTCGCCAACGACTACTCCGACGGCATCCGCGGCACCGACGACAACCGCGCGGGGCCGGTCCGACTGGTCGGCTCACGGCTGGCGACACCGCGCTCGGTGTTGATGGTGGCGGTGGCCAGCCTGGCTGTCGGCGCGCTGGCCGGGTTGGCGCTCGCACTGACCAGCGCGCTGTGGTTGATCGCGGTCGGCGCGTTGTGCATCGCCGGGGCCTGGCTGTACACCGGCGGCTCAAAACCGTACGGCTACGCCGGCTTTGGCGAAGTCGCGGTGTTCCTGTTTTTTGGTCTGGTCGCGGTGCTGGGCACCCAGTACACCCAGGCGTTGCGGGTCGACTGGGTCGGTCTGGCCCTGGCGGTGACGATGGGAGCGCTGTCGTCGGCGGTGTTGGTGGCCAACAACTTACGAGACATCCCGACCGACGCCGAGTCCGGCAAGATCACGTTGGCGGTTCGCCTGGGCGACAAGGGCACGCGCATCCTGTACCAGGCGCTGCTGGCGCTCGCGGCCGCCTTGACGCTGGCACTGACCGCGGCCACGTCGTGGTGTGCGGCGGGACTGGTGGCCACCCCGTTGGCGGTGCGCGCCGCGACCCCGGTGCGCACCGGACGGACCGGGCCCGAGCTGATCCCGGTACTGCGTGACACCGGCCTGACGATGCTGGTCTGGTCGATCGCGGTGGCAGCCGCCTTGACGCTGACGGCGTAATGTGCCCACGACAGGTCCTTCGGCTCAAGATTCGGGCTTGATGGGCACGGCAATTTCGTTGCGGCGCAACATCGGTAACGTCCAGGGCGGGTCATAAAACCACGCGGAGGGCGTGCCGACGGGTCGGAAACCCGTTTCGTGCAGGGTCCGCAACAAAGCGGCGGTTTGAGATGCGACTGCGTCGCGGTTGTAGCTGCCCGTGAATCGTCGTACCGCGATGGTCTCCGCCGGGACGGCAACCAACTGCACTGCAGGGTCGTTGGGTTGCGGAAGCGACTGCATCGTTTTCTCGACGGGCATGAAGAACCGGATCACCCATTGGCCGTCGTCACCGGCTCGCTGCGACACCGGAGCCGTCATCGCGATCTTCTCGCCGCGACCGCCGCCGGACTGTTGGGCGACAGGCGCGGTCATCTCGATCTTGGCGTCGGCGTGATTGCCGCCGAAAATGTAGCCGGCGAGGCGACGAAATCCGATGTTGCGTGCCGCCTCGTCGTCCGCAGTGACGGTGGTCTCGGCGGCGATCCGCGGCCCGTAACGGCGGATTTCCACGCCGTCGGTCAGCTGCTCGACGGTGTGCGCGGGCTCCTCGGTGCCACCACGCACGCCAAAGATCGCGCCTCCTGCCGCAAGCAGCTGCTTTGTTGCGTTCAAGATCGCGCCCAGCATGGCCATCTCCTCACTCTGCTTGCCGCACGCCGGTCGCTGGCCGCACACTCCGCCGAAGATCACCGCTTCGAGCCAGTGCGCAGAAGGTTTACAGATATTAATTTAACTTGCTGAAATATTAAATGAATGAAACTCTCTTGGCTACGGTCTGGGATCACCTCGCTGGCGTAGTCACCGGCCGTCGCTCCTGGCTGCTAGCGCTGGCAATCTTCCTGGCCTCCGCGGCATTGATGGGGATAAGCGGTCCTTCCACCAATGGCCGCTCTATCGCCGCTTCGCAAGACGCCCGGCAGCGGATCTCGTTGGCATTGTGCAACACCGCCTCTGATGGCCCCACTCGAGCACTTTCTTGACCGAGCGGTGCTACGCGATACCGGCCTGGGCCGACCGGCCGATTCAATGCTCAGGTGAGTGATCTTGTCCCGCTGCTCGGCCAACAGCGCAACGCCAGCGCGGCAAAGGCGTAGCGGGAATTGGGTTGGCACGGGGCCGGCCATGGCAGGACGCCGTCCTCGCCAGCTCGCAGCTGACCGACCTGCGCCCTTGACCCGCCAGCGGCCCTGGGCTAGCTGGCTCCCTGGGGCGTGTCGTCCGGCGGAGTCTCACCGCGCAGCCTGGCCCGCAGTTGCTCGCGATCGCGGCGACGGCGTTCGGTGGCGGTGTCGATGCCGGCGGTGGCCCGGCGTCGCAGCGGAGCGAACAGCCAAATGCCGAGCGGCATCGCGATGATGAGCGCGAACAGCAGGGCGACGACGACCGGGAACTCATGCACGCCAAGACCTCGACCGGTCCAATAGATCACCGCGGTCAGTGCGATCACCAGCGCCAGGCGGGCCAGCACGTACAGCAGGACGCTGACGACTGCGCGGCCGGCGGGGCTCTGTCCGTTTGACACAATGCGAGCCTAGGTCGCCGCGTATATTCAGAGCTAGGAGGTGTCGAGTGCTGTACCTGCTCCTGGTCCTGATCCTCGGAACACTGGTCTACGTCGGCTGGCGCGCTGTGCGTTCACAGGTCAACCGCCCGAAGAGCCGCGTCATCGGACCCGACGACGACCCGGACTTCCTGTGGCGGTTGAGCCACGGTGACAACAACCCTCGCTGACTAAATGAAGTGCTCGTTGGAGCGACGCTGATCGCTCGGAAAGCCGTCGGCCACAACGGCGGCCAGTTCGATCAGCGCCTCCCGGGTTTCTCGCCTCAGCCGGTTCAGGTCGATTTCGGCGCCCTCTTCGAGATGCGGGTCGAACGGCACCAAGCGCACGGCGCGGCAACGCCGTGAGAAGTGATCCACCACTTTCTGCATGTCGACCTTGCCGGATCGCGGCCGCACCGCGTTGATCACCGCGATCGAATTGCTGACCAGATTCTCGTGACCGTGCGCGTCGAGCCAGTCCAACGTGGCCGAGGCGCTGCGGGCGCCGTCGATCGAGCCCGAGCTGACCACGACCAGGGCGTCGGCCTTGTCCAGCACCGATGTCATCGCGGAATGCAAAAGCCCTGTGCCGCAGTCGGTGAGCACCAGACCGTAGAACCGCTCGAGTATCTCCAGCGTCTGCGCGTAGTCGTCGGCGCTGAACGCCTCCGACATCGCCGGATCACTTTCTGACGCAAGCACTTCCAGTCGGCTGGGCCCCTGCGAGGTGTAGCTGCGGACGTCGCTGTATCGCTCGATTCCCTCGGAGTCGCGCAACAGGTGCCGGACGGTGGCCGGTGTCTCCAGCGGAACCTTCTGACTCAGCGTGCCGCGGTCGGGGTTGGCGTCCACGGCCACCACCCGGTCGCCGCGGATTGACGCAAAGGTCGCCCCCAACGTCGCGGTGATGGTGGTCTTGCCGACGCCGCCCTTCAGCGAGAGCATCGCGATCCGGTAGCAACCCCGCAGCGGCCGGTTGACCTGGACGGTCAGATCGTTGTACCGCATCGTCCGCTGGCTTTCGCCGACGTTGATCAGCTGCCCCGACAAGCGGAACAACCACCTCCGCCAGCCCTCCGATGGCGGCGGCTTGACCTGGCGTAGCAGGGTGCTGGTGGACAACTCCGGGTAGCGCGACGGCGGCAGGTGCGGTTGTCCGCTGCCGGACGCGGCCGGCGGCGGTCCTCCATAGTTGCCGTAAACCCGCCGCGGCGACTCGGCGGACTCGACGACCCGCGGGAGCCCCTGGTACGGCGTCTCCGCCCATGCTCGCGGCTCCATGCGGGTCTCGGGCAGCGGCGCATTCTGCGTCGAGCCCTCACTGAACCGGCGCTCGGTGCGGAACCCGGCAAACACCCGGGTCGGCGGCTCGGCGGCCGGCGGTTGCGGCTGGTGCGGCGGCAACTCAGTGGTCGGATAGTCTCCGCGACCGCCGCTGTTCGCGTCGTACGGATGGTCAGGCACGTGGAATATCCCCTCGTAGCAACACTCGGGTTGCTGGTTGACGAACATGCTGTTAATCGAACATAACGCAGCGTCCTTGGAAGACCCTGAGCTGCAGTTATCCAACTCCTGCGTAGGAGTGCAGGCCGACGGTCACCAGATTGACGAAGAACAGATTGAACACCATGGCCACGAAGCCGACGACGTTGATCCAGGCCGCCTTCCGGTCCCGCCACCCCGCCGTCGACCGCGCGTGCAGATAGGAGGCGTAGATCACCCAGGCGATAAACGCCACGGTCTCTTTGGGGTCCCAGCCCCAGTAGCGGCCCCAGGCCTCCTCGGCCCAGATCGCGCCGAAAATCACCCCGAAACCGAACACCGGGAACCCGAAGATCGTGGTCCGGTACGCGATGCGATCCAGCGTCTGTGCATCGGGCAACCGCTGCACCAGCTGAGCAAACGCGCCCGTGGTGTCCGGCTCGCCCAACCGGGAGGTTCGCAGCAGGAACAGGATGCTGGCCACCCCGGCGACCAAGAAAACCCCCGAACCCAGGCTGACCACCGATACGTGGATCGGCAGCCAGTAGGACTGCAGCGCGGGCATCACCGGGGCGGCGTTGGTGTAAAGCCAGCGTCCGGACACCGTCAGCAAGATGAGCACCGGCAGCAGCAGAAAGACCCACAGCGGACGGAATTGCCGGCGGCGTAACACGATCGCGCCGGCGACCAGACCGCAGAAGCAGGTCAGGTTGATGAACTCGTACATGTTGCCCCACGGCACCCGCTGGGTGGCCAGGCCGCGCAGCACGATGCATCCGAACAACAACCCGATGCCGGCGTAGACCAGGATCAGTCCGGCCCGCCCGACCCGCTCGTCGAGCGGTCGACGCGGAGCGTCGGTGACGACGCCGGGCGTCACGCTGTCGGCGGCCACCGATCCGGCGCTCACCAGTTCGCGCTCGCCCTTGCGACTGCGGGTGTAGGCCAACTCGAAGGCCAGCAGCAGTAGCGCGACCACCAGGATCACCACCGCGGACGTGAACGCCCAGTCGGAGTTGCGCGCCAAACCCAGGTGGATGTGAGTGGTATTCACGGGGTGCTCCTTCCCGTCGTGACCGGCTCGGCCGGCGACGCTGCTAGGCCGTGCTGAAGGCGCTCGACCAGCCGCTCGAATTCGTCGCCCCAACCGGCGTTGTCGGTGCGCGCCAAACCGCCTACCTGGACATTCACCGTACCGGGCGCTGCCGGCAGCAGGCGAATCCAGACCCGGCGTCGACGGACCAGCAGCGACACCACCAGCCCGGCCATCATCGCGATCGCCGACACCAGCACCCAGATCTGGCCCGGGTCATGGGAGACCTGCAGGTTGACGAACGGCACCGCGCCTTCGAAACGCACGACGGCCCCGGCCGCCGGCCCCTGGTCGATCCGGGCCTGCTCGCCGACCCGCAGGTTGACCCGCTTGACCCGGTTGAGCCGGTGCTGGTCGATGAGCCGTGGATCCAGGGAGTACAGCGACTGCGGCCGACCGGTGTCCAGGCCGGTGTCGCCCGTATAGATGTCGACGGCTACCGCCGGGGCGATCAGCGCGGGGAAGCTCGACGACAGCAGCTTGCCCTCGAGTTGCTCGGTCGGTGCGAGCAACCCCGTGATCGCGATCTGGTGTTTGCGTCGTTCGGCGGCGTCGGGGAACGTGCCGGCCGGCGGGTCGATCCGCGCGACTCCCGACGACAGCAGCGTCCGCGGATTATCGGGCCGCCACTGCACCGTCGAGGTGCGGGTCTGCCCGTCGGGAAAGGTGACGCTGAATGTCGGTGCGTAGCCGTGGCCCTGCAGGTAAACCCGATCGCCGCCGACCCGCAGCGGATGGTTGACCTCCAGCCGGTAGGGCCGCCAGCTAGCGGTGGTGATATCGGGACCCGACTGGTAGTCGATGTTCGCGGCGAACGAGGTCGCTTGTCCGGACGGCAGATACTTCGCTTTGAAGTCGTTGACGCGCAAGCAGATCGGATGCAGCGACGTGCCGTCTACGGTGTTGCCGGCCCGGAACGAGTCGAACGCCGCCGGCGAGGCCGAGCAGAAGCCGGGACCGCCGTCGGCAATGACGACGACGTTGCCCTCGTAACCGAAGAGCTTGCCGGCCGCCACCGCGACCAGCAGGCCCAGCAGTGAGAAATGGAAGACGAGGTTGCCGAATTCGCGCAGATAGCCCTTCTCCGCGGAGATTTCGATGCCCTCATCGCGACGGATGACGGTGCGCCAGCCGCGCAGGTGTCCTGCCATCGTTGTCGCCACGTCGTCGGGTTCGCCGACGACGGTGGCCGCGGCGTGCTTCGGCAACCGGGTCAGGTTGCGGGGCGCCGGCACCGGCGTGGCCCGCATGCTGCGGGCATGCTCGATCATCCGCGGCGTCAGGCAGCCGAGTAACGACACGAACAGCAGCGTGTAGATCGCGGTGAACCAGAAACTGCCAAACACGTTGAACGCCTGCAGTTTGTCCAGCCACGGCCCGATCTTCGGGTGGGCGGCCAGGTAGTCGTCGACCTTGCCGGCGTTCAGACTGCGCTGCGGCAGCAGCGCGCCGGGCATCGCGCCCAGCGCCAGCAGGAACAGCAACACCAGCGCGGTGCCCATGGAGGTCAGTGCCCGCCAGGTGTTGCGGGTCAAGGCAACTAGCCGGCTCAAATCGGCAACCTCACGTCGGACACGAACGCGTCGCGCACCCAGGACACGAAGTCATTCCACAGCCCGCTGACCAGCGCTACGCCCACCGCGACCAGCAGCACACCGCCGAAGATCTGTAGCGCGCGTGTGTGCCGTCGCAGCCAACCGAGGCCGGCGACCGCGGACGCCGATCCAAAAGCCAACAGCACGAAGGGGATTCCCAGCCCGAGGCAGTACGCGATCACCAGCACGATGCCCCGGGCCACGCTCGCCCCGTCGGTGGCCGACGCGACGGTGACAACCCCGGCCAGCGTCGGGCCCAGACACGGCGTCCAGCCGAGCGCGAAGACCGCGCCCAGCAACGGGGCCACGGCGACCGTCGACAACTGCCGCGGCGCGAACCGGAGCTGGCGTTGAAGCGCGGGCACGTAACCGACGAACACCAAGCCCATCACAATGGTCAGCACGCCACCGACCCGTTGCAGCACAAGCTGATTGGTGATCAGCGTGGTCGTCATACCAAGCACCGCGACGGTCCCGAGCAGAAACACCACAGTGAACCCCGCGACGAACAACGCCGCCGAACCCGTGACCCGCCATCGCGCATTCGGCGGAGCGTTGTCCGATTCGTCGACTCCGACAACGGCGGCCAGATACGACAGATAACCCGGCACCAGCGGCACCACACAGGGCGAGGCGAAAGACACCAGCCCGGCCGCCACGGACACCGCCAGCGCAAGCAAAAGCGGTCCGGCGGCGGCGGTTTCGGTGAAACTCATCGCGGCCCCGGCTCCGCGGCGATCCGCTGCACCACCGGCTGCAGATCCTCGGCGAGCAGTTCGCGAAGGAACACCGCGGCGACCCGATGGCTGCGGTCAAGCACGAGCGTGGACGGAATCACCGAAGTCGGGTACTTGCCGCCGAACGCGATCATGGTGCGCATCGCCGGGTCGTAGATCGACGGGAACGTGACCTTGCGGTCTTTCACGAAATCCTGGGCCGCCTGACGGTTGTTGTCGCGCACGTCGATACCCAGCATCGCCACCCCGTTGGCGCGGGTGGCGTCGTACACCTGCTGCAGCACGGACGCCTCGGCCCGGCACGGCCCACACCACTGGCCCCAGACGTTGATGACCACGACCTTGCCGGCGAAATCGTCGAGCGAGACGGTGCGGTCCGGGTCCATCAACTCCGGTCCGGACACGGGTCCCGGCCGGCCGCGGTGGCCGGGCGGGTCGTAGAAGATGTCGGTTTTGCCGCCGGGAGAGACGAATTCGAAGGTGCCGCCTTGTGCGACCGCGTCATCGCCGGTGGAGCAGCCGACCAGCAGGCCGGCTACCGCTACGGCGACGAACGCCAGTCGCCACCCGGTCAATTGAGTGCCGGCTCGCTGTACAGCACGTCGACCAGGTGGTCGCCGTCGAAGACCAGCGACGTCACCGAACCGACCGCGCACTGTCGGCGGCGTGGGTCGTGCCACAGGCGCTTGCCGGTCAGCGACAACCGTACCGTCCACACCGGCAGCTGATGGCTGACGCACACGGCTTCGTGGCCGGCGGCCCGGGCTCGGGCTTTGTCCACCGCGGTTGTCATGCGGGCGGCGATCTGCTTGTACGGCTCGCCCCACGACGGAGTGAACGGGTTACGCAGCTGCCACCAGAACCGCGGGTCGCGCCAGGCGCCGTCGCCGGGGCCTATCCGCTTGCCCTCGAAGAAGTTGGCCGACTCGATCAGGTCGGGGTCGGCGTCCACGGTCAGGTCGTAGCGGGCGGCGATCGGCGCGGCGGTCTCCTCGGCGCGTTGCAGCGGCGAGGCGATCACCGCGACGATGTCACGGTTGGCCAGTGCGTCGGCCGCTGCGTGGGCCTGTCGAATTCCCTTGTCGGACAGACGGAATCCCGGCAGTCGCCCGTAGAGCACGCCGTCCGGGTTGTACACCTCGCCGTGACGGATCAGGTGCACTCGGGTCTCTTCGGCCATCAGGGTTTGCTCTCCTTGGCTGCGGCTTCGGCGGCCGCGGGCAGTGCCTCGGCGATCCGGGCGAACGCGGCATCGTCGAGCGCCGCCGAGACGAACCAGGCTTCGAAGGCGCTGCAGGGTGGGTAGACGCCGCCGTCCAGCAGCGCGTGGAAGAACGGTGCGAACCGCCACGTTTCGCTGGCCCGCGCCGACGCGAAATCAGTCACCGGCGCGTCGCCGAAGAACACGCTGAGCATGTTGCCGGCTCGTGGGATCTGATGTGGCACACCAGCTTCAGTCAAAGCCAGCCTCAGCAGCATGGCCAGCCGGTCGGCATTGGCATCCAGCGCGGCATACACGTTTTCGTCGGCGGCCCGCAGTGTGGCCAGTCCTGCGGCGACCGCAACCGGGTTACCGGACAACGTCCCGGCCTGATACACCGGACCCAACGGCGCGAGCCGCTGCATGATGTCGGCTCGCCCGCCGAACGCCGCGGCGGGCAGGCCGCCGCTCATCACCTTGCCGAAGGTGAACAGGTCGGCGTCGACCGGATCGAGTCCATACCAACCGCTTCGGCTGACCCGAAAGCCGGTCATCACCTCGTCGACGATCAACATCGCGCCATGCCTGCCGGTGATCTCCTTCAGCGCGGCGTTGTAGCCCGTCGCGGGTGGGACGACGCCCATGTTGCCGGGGCTGGCTTCGGTGATCACGGCGGCGATCTGGTCGCCGAGCTGATCGAATGTCTGCTGGACCGCGCCGATGTCGTTGTAGGGCAGCACAATCGTGTCGGCGGCGGTCGCACCGGTTACGCCCGGCGAAGACGGCAGGCCCAGCGTCGCGACCCCGGAACCGGCGTCGGCCAGCAACGCGTCGACGTGACCGTGGTAGCAACCGGAGAACTTGACGATCTTGGCGCGACCGGTGAATCCGCGGGCCAGCCGCACCGCGCTCATCGTGGCCTCGGTGCCGGAGTTGACCAGCCGGATCAGGTCGACCGGTGGCATCCGGTTGATGATCTCGGCGGCCAGTTCGCTCTCGGCGGGAGTCGGCGCCCCGAACGACAGGCCAGTGGCGGCCGCCTTCGTAACGGCCTCCACTACCGACGGATGCGCGTGGCCGAGAATCATCGGCCCCCACGAGCAGACCAGGTCGATGTAGCGGTTGCCGTCGGCGTCGGTCAGCCAGTAGCCGGCGGCCTCGGTGATGAAGCGGGGTGTGCCGCCGACCGCCTTGAACGCCCGCACCGGCGAGTTGACCCCGCCCGGAATGACCGCGCAGGCGTCGTCGAACAGCTTCGACGAGACCTGGGTATGCACGTGCTCCAGTGTCCCAGCCGCCGGGACCGGCACCACTACAGGGTGTAGTTGTCGGGCATTCGGCTCCCGTCAGGCAGCGGCTATACCGCTGACCACGGCGCGACGGACGATTGCCACTCCTGGCGGGCGAGTCGCCGTTCCTCGGCGGTGATCGCGGCCGCTTTGGCGTCGATCGCCGCCTGCTCGTCGGCGCGGCGGTAGAAGTCGGCGTCGATGAGCCCGACCGTGCGCGTGCACCACTGCGCGACGGATTCGTCGTCGCTGGCCTCGGAGCCGGCGACCAGCAAGGCATACAGCGCTTCCAGTTCGGCGCCGTCGAGCGTGGCGAACGGTCGAGGGGGTTGAATGTCGGAGACGTCGACGACCGCACCGGTGGCCGCCGTCACGAGCCGGACCAGCAGGGCGTCGGACGCCGACGCGGCCCACCCGGCCAAACCGGGGTGCCGCGACTGCGATAGCTGTGTACAGACTCCAAGCAATATCGAGGCGGCCTCTTCGGGCAGATCGTCGACGGCGGCGTAAGTCATGGTCATCCTCCCCGGGTGCTCAATAGGCATTCGGAGCAAACCCCGCCTTGGTTGGGACAGGATTGCGAGGGGTTGAGGTCGGCCGCGGGATAGGAGTTGGATGGCGGTATGCAACTACCGCAACGGCTCGCCCGGTTCAACCGGCACGTGACCAATCCCATTCAGCGAATGTGGGCCGGCTGGGCCCCGTCGTTCGGCATCCTCGAGCACGTCGGTCGGCGCTCCGGCAAGCAGTACCGCACCCCGTTGAGCGTTTTCAACGCCGAGGTCGACGGGAAGCCCGGCGTGGCGATCCTGCTGACCTACGGCCCGGACCGCGACTGGCTGAAGAACCTCAACGCCGCCGGCGGCGGCCGGATGCGCCGCCACGGTAAAACATTCCATGTCAGCAACCCGCAGACCGTCACCAAGGAGCAGGCGGCGCAGCACGTCACCGGTGCCGCACGGCGAGTCTTCCCGAGGATGCCGTTCGAGCAGGCAGTGCTGTTGACGAAAACTGGCTAATCAGCCCGGGCCGCAACACGTTTGGTTACGAAGTACAGCGCGACCACGACCAGCCAGGACAGCAGGCTGAGCCAGAACTGCATACGCGCGGAGCTGTCGAAGGCCATCTGCACCAGCACCGCAACGATGCCGGCCACCGTCAGGATCGACAGCGCCGGGAAGAACCACATCTTGACCCGCAGGTTCGCCGGCGGCGTCTTGCGGCGTAACACTATCTGCGACAACGCAATCAACAGGTAGACGAACAGTACGATCGCGCCGGACGAATTCAGCAGGAACAAGAACACCGTATTCGGTGAGACCGCGGCCATGATGACGCACAGAAAGCCGACCACCGACGAGCACGCGATCGCGAGGTAGGGCACACCGCGTCGGCTGACGTGGAGCATCCGGGCCGGCGCTTCGTGTTTACCGGCGAGAGCGAACAACACCCGGGACGCGCTGTACAGCCCCGAGTTCAGGCAGGACAGCACGGCAGTGAGCACGACCGCGTTCATCACATGATCGGCGCCGGGTATGCCGATCTGTTTCAACGCGGCGACGAACGGCGAGGAGCCGGCCTGCACGGATTTCCACGGCAGTATCACCGTCAGCAAAAAGACCGAGCCCACAAAGAAAATCGCGATGCGGGCGGCCACCGCGTTCGTCGCCCGCTGGACCGCCCGCTGCGGATCGGGGGTTTCGGCAGCGGCGATGGTCGCAACCTCCGCACCGACCATCGAGAAGATCACCACCACGATCGCGCCGAAGGCGCCGTGCAGCCCGTTGGGGAAGAACCCGCCGTGAGCGTGCAGGTTGGAGAAGTCCGCATGCCGATGCGGCCACAGTCCGAAGGCGTACATCGCGCCGAGCAGCAGAAAGAGCACGATGGTCGCGACTTTGATTCCAGCGAACCAGAATTCGAACTCGCCGTAGGACGACACCGAGAACAGATTCGTCGCCGTCATCAACAGCATCAAGATCAGCGATAGCAGCCACAACGGCGCGTGGAACCAGTAGGTGATGACCTTGGCCCCAGCGACGGCTTCGAAGCCGACGACGATCACCCAGTAGTACCAATACAGCCAGCCGACCGAGAACCCCGCCCAGCCGCCCAGCGCTTGTCGCGCGTATTCGGCGAACGAACCGGTCGACGGGTTGGCGGTGGCCATCTCGCCGAGCATCCGCATCACCAGGATGATCAACACGCCGCAGAGTGCGTAGGTCAGGACTGCGGACGGGCCGGCCTTGCCGATGACGACACCCGATCCGACGAAAAAGCCGGCGCCGATGATCCCACCGATGGCGATCATCATCAGCTGCCGTTGCGACAACCCTTGTTGCAGTTGCGGTGTGGCAGCCATCTCGTGGGTCTCCGGCATTACCGGACGCTAACACTTACCCTTGCTGGCGCGCGCACATCACACCGGTAAGGCGCGCAGCGCCGCAGGCAGGCTGGGCAGGAAGTGCGCGGTGGCAAACGCCCGAACATCCTCGGCATCGACCATCGGTTGGCGCGCCGGCATCAACAACAACATCGCGGCGTAACGCAAGATGGTGTCGGCCAACTCATCGACGGCGTCAGCGCCGATCTGCTCGGCGAAGCCCTCGGGGAAGATGACCCGCAGCGCGCCCGCCATCCGCTCGACGGCGGCATCCCAGTGCTGGTGCGCCAGCTCCAGCATCAGGCCGGGCTCGTCGGCGAGCATTCGGGTGAGCACCCGATGCTGCCGGAACCGCATGATCGACAGCGTGAATGCTTCGACGTAGTAATTCGACTGCGGCCGACGACTTTTCAGCTCGTCGGCGATGTTGGCGAAAAGTACCGCATTCTCGCGATCGATAACGGCGGCGACCAGCTCGTCTCGGCCGGCGAAGCGCCGGTAGATGGTGGTTCGGCTGACTCCGGCGCGGCGGGCGACGTCGTCGAGCGCGACCCGCCGAAAGCCATGCTGCGCAAACTCGACCACGGCAGCGTCGAGGATCGCGTGGGTGGACGGGTCGACGGGGCTAACGGGATTATCCGCGGGCATAGCCTGCTCTGGCAAATCCGTTGTAGCGCAGTCGCATCGGCAGATGCTCCCACAGCCAGTTCACCGGTCGCGATCGCCACACCGCGGCGAATCGCTGGTAGCGAAGTTCCTGGCGGTCGCTCCAGGGCAGACCGAGCAGGGCACGGCCCCGCGGTGGCATGCCCCCGGTGGTCAAGAACGCAGCGACCGGGTTGAACACCGGCGCGAGCATCCGCCACACCAACAGCGGCACGCCCTTCGGGCACGGGAATCCCTTAGTCACATATCCCACACCGTATTTCGCGGTGGGGTGCGCGACCATGACGCGCTCCATCATGTGCTCCCAGTACCGCTCGAATTCCTGGTAGTTCGCGGGCATCGGGCGTTCGCTGACCCCGTAGCGGCGATACCAGGTCTTCGACTCGAGGTAGATCTGCTCCTTCTCCGCGTAGGTCAGACGCTTGACGAAGGTGTCGGCGAAATAGAGTACCTGCTCGACGAAGGTGGCGTGCGCCCAGTAATAGGTATCGGGATCCAGCGCGTGATACCGCTCGCCGCTGGGCATTTCACCCTTGATCTGGTGGTGGAAGTCGCGCACCTGCTGGCCGGTGTTGTCGTCGTCGGACCCGTAGACGGTCTTGAAGATCGGCGGCAACGAACGCTTGATCCGGGCTGAGGTGTCATCGAAGAACACCGAATGGTCCAACACGCCCTGTCCGAGCTCGGCGAGCATGTTTTGCAGCACCGCGGGCCGCGGCCCGATCAGGAACATCCGGTTGTCGCCGAAGTAGCGCCACACCAAGGACTCCGGCCCCAGCGGCAGGGCTTCGTCAGTTGCCTTGATCGCAGACGGCTCGCTCAGCTCAGTCATTGGGACAGTGTTACATATTTTGCACTTTGTACCAAATGCCGCCTGGATGTAGACAAACTGTGATCGCCATGTTGCCTTTGGGCCCGGCGTGCCTTGGCCGACGCCGCTGACCAGAACGGCAATATATCCGTCGTGCCTGAGCTTTCCCGCCGTGCTGCGCTGCGGCTGGGCGCTAGTGCCGTTATGGGAGCGGCGGGAATCTGGGCTTTCGACGCCTTGGTCGATCCCACGCAGGTACCGGCCGACCCCAGCCCGTTCGACCCGGCAGCACCGCCGCCACCACCCGTCGCAGCTCCATTTCCGACCAAGGTCTCCGGCTCATTCATCTCGGCGGCCCGCGGTGGTGTGCTGACGAACTACATCATCGCCAGGCCACCCGGCCAGACCGGGCCGCTGCGCCCGGTAATCGCGCTGCACGGAGTGCGCGGCAATGCCAAGCAGGTGATGAGCTTCGGCGTCGAACAAATACTCGGCGATCTGGTCAAGGCCGGCCGGCCCCCGTATGCCGTGGTCGCCGTCGACGGCGGCGACAGCTACTGGCACCGGCGAGCCGGCGGCGAGGACGCGGGCGCGATGGTGGTCAACGAGTTGATCCCGATGCTGTCGACAATGGGCCTGGACACCACGCGGGTGGGTTTCATCGGCTGGTCGATGGGCGCCTACGGCGCGATGCTGCTGGGGGCCCGGCTGGGTCCGGCGCGCACCGCCGGGATATGCGCGGTCAGCCCGGCGCTCTACCAGTCCTACACCGCCAGCACGCTCGGCGCGTTCGACAGCTACGACGACTGGACCCAGAACACCGTATTCGGGCTGCCGGCGCTGTCGGCGATTCCGCTACGGATCGACTGTGGCAACGACGATCGCTTCGCCCCGGCCACTTACCAGTTCATCGCCCAGCTACGCACGCCGCCCGCGGGCGGATTCTCGCCCGGTGGACATGACGAGGCGTACTGGCGTCAGCAGCTGCCCGGCGAGCTTGCCTGGCTGTGATCCTGACGTGGCTGATTTTCAAACTGCTTGAGCCGCAAGCTGTTTGTCACCACAAGTAACGACGAGCAGGCCATTGTCGCACCGGCGATCATCGGGTTGAGCAGACCCATCGCCGCCAGCGGGATAGCCGCGGCGTTGTAGGCGAACGCCCAGAACAGGTTCATCCGGATGGTGCGCAGTGTGCGCGCCGACAGCCGCAGCGCGGTCGGCACGGTCCGCACGTCGGTACGCATCAGCGTCAGGTCGCCCGCGTCGATCGCGGCGTCGGCACCACTACCCATCGCCATGCCGATGTCGGCGACGGCCAGTGCCACCGAATCGTTGACGCCATCGCCGACCATGGCCACCGTTCGGCCTTGCGCCTGCAAACGCTTGATGGCGTCCGCCTTTTCGGTGGGCAGCACTCCGGCGATCACGTCGGCCGGTGCGATGCCTATCGCGTCGGCGACCTGCTGGGCCACCTCCGCGCTGTCGCCGGTGAGCAGCATCGGGGTAATGCCCATTGCCTTGAGGTCGGCGATCGCATCGGCGCTGCCGGGCTTGACCCGGTCGGCCAGCGTGATGACGCCGCGAACCTGCCCGGCCCACGTCACCTGGACCGCCGTCTGACGGGTCGACGGCGCGAGCAGGTCGACGCCGGCCAGCGACCCGGCCCGGGACACCGCCACTTCGACATCGTCGACTACGCCGACGACCCCGGTGCCCGGATCGTTGACGAACCCCTGAGGGCCGGTGCGAGGCGCCAGCCCGCGGGCGTGGGCGGCCGCCACGATCGCCGCCGCCACCGGATGCTCGGAGGCCGATTCGACGACGGCCGCGCGGGCCAGCACGAGGTCGGCGTCTTCGCCTGGCCGCGGCTGGATTTCGTGCACGGCCATCGCGCCGGTCGTCACGGTTCCGGTCTTGTCGAACACAACGGTGTCGACGCCGTCGACGGTCTCCAGCAGCCGCGGGTCTTTGATCAGGATGCCCAGCTGCGCGCCGCGCCCGGTGCCGACCAGGATCGCGGTCGGGGTGGCCAGCCCGAGCGCACACGGGCAGGCGATGATCAGCACCGCGACGGCCGCAGTGAACGCCGACGCCGCAGGCCGGCCGTCCAACATCCAGCATGTCATCGTCGCCGCGGCGATCACCAGCACCGCAGGCACAAATACGGCCGCAACCCGGTCGGCCATCCGCTGCACCGGCGCCTTGTTGTTCTGCGCGTCGCTGACCAGCTTGGCCATCCGGGCCAGCTGGGTGTCGGCGCCGACCCGGCCGGCACGCACCAGCACCCGGCCGTAGGTGTTCAGCGAGCCACCGACCACTGAATCGCCCGCGGTCACATCGACTGGCATCGGCTCACCGGTCATCGCCGAGGTATCCAATGCCGTTGCGCCGCCGACGATTACGCCGTCGGTCGCGATCCGCTCCCCCGGCCGCACCACGATGACGTCGCCGACCTGCAGATGCCCGACCGGAACGCGCATCTCGTCGCCGTCACGCAACACCGTCGCGTCCTTGGCTCCCAAACTCAACAGTGAGCGCAGCGCCGCCCCGGACGCATGCTTGGCCCGCGCCTCGGCATAGCGGCCGGCCAACTGGAACACGGTGACCGCGGCCGCGACCTCAAAGTAGACCGGTCCGGCCCCGCGCACTACCGCTGCCGTCGACCACAGATAGGCGGCCAGCGTGCCCAGCGACACCAGGGTGTCCATCGTCGAGGTGTGATGCCGGGCCCCGAGCAGCGCCAGCCGGTGAAACGGGTAACCGCCCCACGCGACGACCGGTGTCGTCAGCGCCAACGCCAGCCACTGCCAGCCAGCGAATTGCCAGCCCATCACCATCGACACCGCGACAACCGGAATGGCCAGCAGCGTCGAGCCGACCAGACGTAAGCGCAGCTCATTTTGCGGCTGGTCGTCGTGGCTGAACAGGTCGACGGCTACCGACGCGTGGTAGCCCGTCGTCTCCACTGCGCGGATCAAATCACCGGCCGATACCCCGGACTCGTGCTGGACATGGGCGCGCTCGAGCGCGAGGTTCACCACGGCCCGCACGCCGTCGAGTCGATTCAACGCAGCCTCGACGCGGGTAGCGCACGACGCGCAGGTCATGCCGCGTAGGTCGAGATCGGTGGTGGTCACGCTGTCGTCGGACGGGCCGCCCGGCGCAGCCGGGCGATGCCGACCACCGTCAGCATTCCGGCAGCCGTCGCCAGCAGCAGGGTCAACAGCAAGAGCGCGGGGTCATAGACCACCGCGGTGGTCGGCGGGTGGCCCTTGATGACGGGGGCGACGGCCACGATGGAGCGCACCGCCGACCAGCTGAACGCGCAGCCCACGACGGCGGCACAGGCCAGCACCAGCTCGAGGAACGCGCGCAAACGCACCATCACTTGGATGAACTGTCGTCGTCGTCATTCAGCAGCGGATCGTTGGGGCCGACGCGCTCCTCAACCAGTGGCGTCAGCGCGTTGCGCAGATGACGGTGGCGGCGGGCCCAGGCCTGGGCGGTGCGGCCGCCGCTGAGCCGCAATCCGATGCCGGTCCGGCCCTTGGGCACCCCGACCAGTTCGCCGAGCGCGCGGGCGGATTGCCAACGCTCTAGGTCTTTTTGCGATGCCAGCGGATGATCGGGTTCCGGGTAAACCTTGACGATCTCGGATACCCGAATTGTTTCGGTGCCGTGGCGCAGCGTCTGATTGGTGAGCACGACCGAGGTGTGGATGCGGGCCGCTTTGACTTGCAATGCGATGAAGCTGGTCACCACCACCAGAAAGAACACCGGAACCGAGATCTGCCAGCCGTTGCCGTTCGACTTTTCGATCCAGGCCATGATTGCGGCCGATATCGGGCCGGCCAGCACCCAGTACCAAGTGGCACCGACCTCGCGAAAGAGCGGCGCTGCTTCGGTGTCCGTACGGGCAGTCACGCCCCCATCATCCCTTGCTGGACCAGCGGCCAAACAACCTGGGGCCTACCGGCGGCTCATCGGGTAGGAGTTGGCGTCGACGATGTATTCCACGGGCCCGGGCCGGAGGCCACGTGATGACATCCCGTTGCCCCCGACACCACCATGTCGGAGGGATTCGAACCCACCGGCGTGCGGATGGCGAATTCCAGCGTGCCGTGGTCGCGGGGCAATGGCCCGCTCACCGATCGCCCGGTATGTCTGTCGATTTTGTCGACACCATGCGCCTTGAGCACCTCGGCTGCGGCCGAGACGACCGCGTGGGCACCGGCAGGTGAGGCCGGCGCGGGCGACTGCCAATTCGGCAATTGGTAGATCGAGCCACTCAGGAATGTGAACGGCGGCGGACAACCGGATTGGCCTCCGTTGGACGTCGTCGTCCACTTGGCCGCGGGATATGCGCGCTGCACTGCTTCACGAATGGCCGCGGCAACCTCGACCAGATCGTTTGCCGCATCCTGAAGCGAATCCCGTTGACTCAGTTGATTTTCCAGCGTCGTCGCAGGCGCTTGCCCGGGTTTCGGCCATGGGTGCTGGTCGTAGTGACATCCCGACGCCAACACCGCCATCGCCGGGACGATCACCATGGACCATCGTGGACGACCCATCTCAGTGTCCTTCCTTCGCCGTACCGGTGACTCCGTTCCATCATCGCGCGAATGTTCCGAATGGCCACCAGTGCCGAGCCGGTCAATATTCGACCTGGAACTTCACTCGTCGAGCGCTCACCGGGTGAAGTAGTTGTGCGCGTCGCTGCGGTGCAACAAGAACCCTCCGCCGGCAATCAGCACCGATCCGGTGATGCCGGCGACGCCACACGCGACGGCATACATCGGCGGCCAGGTCACCGTGAATAGCCGGATGCCGACGTAAACCACGGTAGCCATCGCCCCGCCGCTCAAAACAGTTCGAGCCCAGCGGTATCCGGCCCGCATCAAGATCAAGAAGGTCACGACGATCGCGCACAGCACCGCGGTGAACAGCCCCGACGCGAGGTAAAGCGGTGTCGACCCGTGACCATGCGACGAGCCGACGATGTCGGCGGCATAGCCGATCAGCATCAGCGGCACCGCGACCAGCCACAACCAAAAGCCGGTGTCGACGTCAACAGGCCGGGTCGGCCGCTGCGGTCCGGGTGGAACGGGAGCCGTCACGACAACCAGTTCGCCGCGCCGGCGTCCCAGTAGGACAGCACGATGTCGGCGCCGGCGCGCCGGATGCTGGTCAAAGACTCGAGTGCGGCGGCTCGCTCGTCGATCCACCCGTTGGCGGCGGCCGCCACGATCATCGCGTACTCCCCTGATACCTGATAGGCCGCGACCGGCACCGGCGAAATCCCGGCGACGGCCGCGACAACGTCGAGGTAGCTCATCACCGGTTTGACCATCACGATGTCGGCACCTTCGTCGAGGTCGAGCTGCGCCTCGCGGACCGCCTCGCGGGCATTGCCCGGCTCCTGCTGGTAGGTACGCCGGTCGCCGGACAGGCTGGAGCTCACCGCTTCCCGGAACGGGCCGTAGAACGCCGAGGCGAATTTGGCGGCGTAGGCCAGGATCACGACGTCGGTGTGGCCGGCGGCGTCCAGGCCGTCGCGGATAGCCGCCACCTGACCGTCCATCATGCCGCTGGGGCCCACCACGTGAGCGCCCGAATTTGCTTGCGCGACAGCCAGTTCCACATATCGCTTCAGGGTGGCGTCGTTGTCGACCCGGCCGCGCGCGTCGAGCACGCCGCAGTGGCCATGGTCGGTGAATTCATCCAGGCAGGTGTCGGCCATCAGCACAGTGGCGTCGCCGAGGTCCTTGCTCAGATCGCGTAGCGCAACGTTGAGGATGCCGTCGGGGTCCGAACCCGCCGACCCGGTCGCGTCCTTGTCCTCGGCGCGCGGGACACCGAACAGCATCAAGCCGCCGACGCCGGCTGCCACAGCATCGGCCGCGGCGGTGCGCAGCGAGTCGCGGGTGTGTTGCACCACGCCAGGCATCGACGAGATTGGCTGCGGCTCGTCGATACCGTCTGCGACGAACATCGGCAACACCAAATGCCTTGGCTCCAGCGATGTTTGGGCCACCAGCCGGCGCATCGCCGGCGTGGAGCGAAGTCGACGCGGACGCTGCCGCACGCTCAGGCCCCTTGGCGGCGACCCGCTGCGCCCGGCTTCGCCGCGCTTGCGATCGCCACTAGCGCCTGCGGCTCTTCTTACGCGGCGGCGGCAGCGCGCCCTCGGCGCGCAGCCGGGCGGCGTGCTCGGCCAGCGCCTCGATCAGCGGGCCGACCGCGGCGGTCTCGGGTTGCACGTCGACGCGCAAACCGAATTCGGCTGCGGTCTCAGCGGTTTTCGGGCCGATGCAGGCGACGATGGTACGTGCGTGCGGCTTGCCGGCGATGCCGACCAGGTTGCGCACCGTCGAGCTCGACGTGAAGCACACCGCGTCGAAGCCACCGGTCTTGATCATCTCGCGGGTGGCCGCCGGCGGCGGGGCAGCCCGCACGGTCCGGTAGGCGGTGACGTCCTCGATCTCCCAGCCGCGCTCGCGCAGACCCTCGGCCAGCGTCTCGGTGGCGATGTCGGCACGCGGCAGTAGCACCCGGTTCACCGGGTCGAAAATGCTGTCGTAGTCCGGGAATTCGTCGAGCAGACCAAGCGACGACTGCTCACCTGAGGGCACCAGCTCGGGGCTGATGCCGAACGCGCGCACCCGGTCTGCGGTCGATTCTCCGACGCAGGCGATCTTCACGCCGGAGAATGCGCGGGCGTCCAGACCGAACTCACCGAACTTCTCCCACACCGCGCGCACCGCGGTGGTGGAGGTGAACACCACCCACTGGTAGCGGCCGTCGACCAGACCCTTGACCGCGCGCTCCATTTGCGCGGGGCTGCGCGGCGGCTCGACGGCAATGGTCGGCACCTCGATCGGCAGCGCGCCGTGCGCGGTCAGCCGTTCGCTCATCTCGCCGGCCTGATCCTTGGTGCGAGGCACCAGCACGGTCCAGCCGTACAGTGCGCGACTCTCCCACCAGTTCAGCTTGGCGCGGTTGGCCACCGTCTTACCGATCGTGACCACCACCGACGGCGGCGCAGCGCCGTCCGTGTTGGCGAGCAGGTTCGCATCGGTCAGCCCACCCAGCGTCGACTCCACCGAACGCTGCGCGCAGGTGGTCCCGGAGGACGTCACCACGCACGGGGTGGTGTCGGCCAGGCCGTACTCGATCAGCGTGCGGGCCGCGTCGGCCACGTGTGAGGACGTGGCCTGAAGGATCAGCGGGCCCGGGCCGGCGGCCAGTGCACCCCAGTCCACATCGCCGCGCACGTCGGCCACGGTGTGCGACGAGCCGAGCGGCAACCCCGCATAGGTCGGCACGGCGTCGCTGGCGGCCAGGCCAGGCACGATCTCAAAATGCAGGTGGCTGCGGGCCACGGCGTTCACCTCGGTGATCACCGCGTCTACCGAAAGCGGGTCGCCGGACACCAGGCGCACCACGTCAGCTCCGGTGCGTGCTTCGGTGACCAGCGTCTTGGCCACCTCGGCCGGGTCGCCCAACGCGGGCCGGATGTCGGGTCCCACCGACACCACGGCGGCGGGTTGTTCGTCGGTGCCAGTCCCCGCTGGGTCCTCGCCGGCTCCGCCGGCCGCCGGCTCGGCCTGCGCGGGCCCGGACACCGGGGGCAGATCCTTGCCGATCAACGCCAGCACAGGCTCGGGCACGTCGGGGTCAATGAACACCAGGGGGGCATTTGCCAGTACCGAAGCAGCCCGCGTCGTCAGCAGAGCCGGGTCGCCAGGACCCGAACCCACGAACATGATGCGGCCGGGCCTCGGCTTACGCCCTCGCGTCGTCATCGTCGCTCCTACCTCGTTCTCGAGCGCGGGTTGCTACCGCGCACTCGACATGAGTTCCCGTGCGCCCAAGTCGAACAGCTCGGCGGCCACCGAGAGCCCGAGCTCCCGTGCCCGATCCGGACTGCCGATACCGGACGCGCGGATCACGTCGGATCCGTCGAGCGCCGCCACACAGCTGCGCAGCGACAGCTCCTCGAAGACGCGGCCGTCTTCGTCGATGGATTCGACCACTTCAGCGATCGCCCCCACCGGCGCGGAACAACCCGCCTCCAGTTCGGCGAGCAGGGCACGCTCGGCGGTGACGGACGCACGGGTGTCGGCGTCGTCCAGCTCTGCCAGCAGTGCTGCCAGCCGGGAATCCCCGGAGCGGCACTCGATGGCGAGAGCTCCTTGCGCCGGCGCCGGCAGCATCTGCACCGGTTCCAGCGTCTCGGTGACGTCGTCAAGACGTCCCAGCCGGGTCAGACCCGCCCGGGCAACCACGATCGCGTCCAGATCACCACTGCTTACCCTGTTCAACCTGGTGTCTAGGTTGCCTCGTAGGGGGCGAATTTCCAAACCGAGACCCAGTGCTCTAAGCTGTGCCGCCCTTCGGGGCGATGAAGTGCCCACTACAGCGCCTGCCGGCAGCTCTCCCAGCACCAATCCGTCCCGGGCCACCAGCGCATCGCGGGCGTCTTCCCGCGGCGGGATGGCAGCGATCAGGAACCGCGGGTCCTCGGCTGTCGGCAAGTCTTTGTAGGAATGCACCGCCATATCGACCTGGCCGTCGTGGATGGCTTCGCGCAGTGCAGCGGTGAAAACACCGACGCCGATGTCGGCGATCGGCTCGGACGATTGGTCGCCTTCGGTGCTGATGATCACCAGTTCGGCGGAGTGGCCTTTGGCCGCCAGGGCGTCTCGGATGCCGCCGGCCTGGGTAGTGGCCAGCAAACTGCCACGGGTACCTATACGGATCACGTCGACCAAGCGGCTACTCAGCCGAATCAGTTGGTACAGAGGGCAATTCGCCCGCGGTGGCGACGGCGTCAACAGCGGTCTGGTCGAGCTCGAACAGCTCTCTTAGCGCCTCGGCGTAGCTATCGCCGCCGGGAGCGCTGGCCAGCTGCTTGATCCGCACAGTGGGCGCGTGCAGCAGCTTGTCGACGACGCGGCGCACCGTGCGGGCGACCTCGTCGCGGTGGGTGGCTTCCAGGGCGGGCAGCCGGTGGTCCAGGCGCAGCAGTTCGGCCTCGACGACGTCGGCGGCGCGCTGACGCAGCGCGGTGACCGTCGGCGTCACCTCGGCCATCCGCTGTCCGGCCAGGTAGGTGGCGACTTCAGCGGCGACGAGGTGGCGGGCGGCGTCGGCATCGGCCGCAGCGGCCTGGGCCGACGGTTCCCGCTGCACACGGTCCATGTCGACCACCCAGACGCCGGGCAGTCCGGAAACCGCCGGGTCGACGTCGCGTGGCATGCCCAGGTCGCACATCACCAGCGGCTGATCCGCCTGCCGACTGGCGGCGGCCAGGGTGTTGTGCACATCGGCCAGCGACACCACCGGACGCACGGCCCCAGTGCAGCTGACCACGACGTCGGCGTCGGCCAGCGCGGTGGCCAGATTTTCCAGGCTCAATGCTTCAGCGGCGGTACCGGATTCGCGAATTTTGCGGGCCAGCCGCTGCGCGCGGGGCAGCGACCGGTTCACGACGTAGACCTTCTCAATGCCGGCCCGGGTCAGGTGGGCAGCCGAAAGCGCGCCCATCGCTCCGGCGCCGATGACGGCGGCGGTCTTGCCCTGCAGGCCACCGACTTTGGTGTCGGCCATGCCGAGTGCGACCGAGACCACCGACGCGCCTGCGGCGTCGATGCCGGTCTCGGAATGCACGCGTTTGCCCACCGCCAGCGCCCGCTGGGCCAGCTCGTGGAGCACCCGGCCTACGGTGCGATTCGACTCCGCGCCGGCGTAGGCGCGACGGACCTGGCCGAGCACCTGCTGCTCGCCGACCACTGCCGAATCCAGGCCGCTGGCCACGGCGAACAGATGCTCGACGGCGGCCTCGCTATAGCGGACGTAGGCGTATTTGGTGAGGTCGGACACTGACATGCCGGACTGCTCGGCGAGGACCTGGCCGATGGCCGACAGACCCCCGTGGAAGGCGTCGACGACCGCGTACACCTCGACGCGGTTGCAGGTAGACAGCATCATGGCCTCGGTCACCAGCGGCGACTGCATGATCCGGTCGACGATCTTGACTTGCTCGGATTCGTCGGTGCTGAGCTGCTCCAAAACGGAGACCGGCGCGCTGCGGTGCGACACACCGAAGAGCAGGACGCTCACGGCTGAATCACCTGGCCTGCTCCCTTGCTAACACCGGTGAATTGACTGGTGTCCACCGTAGACGGTTACCTGATGGGCCACCAAATTTAAGCTGAAGTCACCCGTTGGCCAGGTCGATGCGCAGGCGGGGCTCGTCGAGCTCCCAGTAGCTGTGTTCGCGGCCGTCGAGCAGGACCACCGGCAGCCGGTCGCCGAACTCGGCCCTCAAGCTGCTGTCGCCTTTCTCTGCTTCGGCGTCCACGTCGGTGGTCGACAGGTCGAAGTCGAGTTCTTCAGCGAGCCGCTTGAGTTGGGCGTGGACCCCGTCGCAGATCGTGCAGCCAGCACGGGTCAACAGCTGGACTTGACGGCGGCTCATGGGCTCAGTGTCGCAGTTCGGTTCATTTGCAGAGGTTTTTAATCGTTGAGAGGTTCAGCGGCTGCCCGCCGGCGGGGCAGTAACGGATTGCCATGGTGAATACCGGAACCGGTGATCAGCGATACCATCGGCAACATGTCGGAACAGCCGCCAAGTGGGCATTCTGCCGCGCACGGTCCGGGCGGGTACCCCGCCGCGCCGACCGGGTTTCCCGGCGCTACGGCCGGATCACCCGCATGGCCATCGCCGCCGCGCGGGCCTTCGCGCTGGCCGACGTTTCTCGCGTTGGCGCTTGCGATTATCGCGTCAGGCCTCGCGATTGTTGGTTGGTTTCGCCCCTCACCACCCCCTACGCCTACGCATCCAGCGGGCCCGGCGTTCACCGAGCAACAAACTTCAGATGCAAAGACACGCGTCTGCAAGGCATTAGACCTGGTGCATAAGGGAACGATGCTCCACGCGGGTACGAATGTCGGGCAGAGCAATGATCCCGCCATGGCGGAGGCTCAAGGCGCCGACGCACGGCTAGCAATTATCAGCGGTGCTTGGTATCTCCGCGACCACCTGGACGCTGCGGCGCCCTCAGAACTCGCGACCGCGATAAAGAAATTGACGGAAGTCATGCTCGATCTCGGCGCAAACTACCTGGCCGACGCCAGAAATGACGACCCGGCGCAGTCCGCTCTGATAAAAGAAGGGAATGCGGGGTTCGATCATGCGCTGGAGCTCTGCAAGTGAGTAGCGCGAGCGGTAGCGC
>NZ_JBAPMI010000377.1:0-6328 GCF_049278535.1 Mycobacterium sp.
CGGCCCATGCCAGCGCCAGATCACCCAGCAGGATCGCCGCCGAGGTGCCGAACTGGTCCGCCGATCCACGCCACTGACGGTCGCGATGCAGGGCGGCGAACTGGACGTGTGTGGTCGGTCGGCCGCGCCGAGTCGCCGAGTTGTCGATCACGTCATCGTGCACCAGCGCCGAGGCATGCAGCAGTTCCAGCGCCGCGAACAACAGCAATGGCTGCTCGCCGGCGTCATCGCTCGACACCGCGCGCCAGCCCCAATACGCGAAGGCCGGGCGCAGCCGCTTGCCACCGCTGAGGACGAACTCCTCCAGGCCGGCGATCAGGACGGCATAGTCGCTTCCGATATAGGCGACATCCGCCCGGCGGTCGCGCAAATACCTGCGCAACTGGTCAGTGACGGCGTCAGCCAGCTCAATGGTTGCCGCTGCTTCTACGCTCAGCGCGACACCTCTTCCCGGTCCCTTGAGATCATGGCCCGCCAAGTCTATTCGGCGCCGCGCTGTCCAGCGGGTTTTGCCTCCCTCAGGCGCAGCGGTGGCAGTTGCTTCGACAACCTCTTTATCTGCCACCTATGCTTTCGTGGTTGCATGGCCGGACGTTGGTTCGCAGCATCTGATCTGCTGCGGCGGGGGAACTGATCGTTGAATGAGGAGCAGCTCGTTGACTTTGAACACGATCGCGCTCGAGGTGGTGCCGCCCAACGTAGATCGAGGGCCGGAGCAGGCGCTCGAAGAGGCCCACAAGGTGCTCGAGCTGTCCGCCAAATCCGGCATCGAAGGGCAGATCGGGCACGTGATGATGCCGGGGTTGATCGAAGAGGAGGACGACCGGCCGGTCGAGATGAAGCCGAAGCTCGACGTTCTCGACTTCTGGTCGATCATCAAACCGGAGTTGCCCGGGGTGCGCGGATTGTGTAGCCAGGTTACGGCTTTCATGGATGAGCCGGTCTTGCGTCAGCGGCTCGGCGATCTGGTCGGTTCGGGGATCGACGGCATCGTATTCGTCGGGGTTCCGCGAACCATGGTCGACGGTGAGGGTTCCGGCGTCGCGCCTACCGACGCCTTGTCGATCTTTCAGGAGCTGGTGAAAAACCGCGGCGTGATCCTGATCCCGACGCGGGATGGTGAAGTAGGCCGGCTGAATTTCAAGTGCGATCAGGGTGCCACGTTCGCACAGACGCAGTTGCTGTATTCGGATGCGATCGTGGGGTACTTGACCGAGTTCGCCAAGAAGACCGACCACCGGCCGGAGATCCTGTTGGGTTTCGGGTTCGTACCGAAAGTCGAGGAGAGGGTCGGTTTCATCAACTGGCTCATCCAGGACCCGGGCAACGCCGCCGTGGCCGAGGAGCAGGCGTTCGTCAAAACCTTGGCGAATACCGAACCGGCGCAGCGCCGCAAGCTGACCCTCGATCTGTACAAGCGGGTGATCGACGGTGTCGCCGGCTTGGGTTATCCGCTGAGCCTCCATCTCGAGGCCACCTACGGCAACTCCGCGCCGGCGTTCGATACGTTCGCCGAGATGCTGGACTACTGGTCGCCGGCGCGCTGAGCAGCGCTGCCGGCGCCGGTCAGTTGGACGGCGGGTCGCTCGGTTCGGCGACCCGAGGCGAGCGATCGCGGGTGTACCAGGCCAGCAGCGCAACCGCGCCGGCTACCGCGATCGACGCCAGAGCCAGCCACAACGCGGCACCCTGGAATGAGCGGGTGCTCGGGTCGGTGTAGCGGGCTTGAGCAGTCAGGAGGCTGACCACGCCGGGCTTGAGTTTCCACTGAACGGTCTGCTCGTCGACGCGCTCACCGTTGGTAGAGGTCACCGATCCGGGGAAGGCGACGGACAGCTCTACGTCCGCCTCTGGGTCGGTCAACGACGTCAAGTCCGCGCGCCCCTCGAGGATCACCAGATCGCCGGCCCTGCGCAGCGACAGGTTCACCCCTTGGGCGTCGGAGTTCATGTGGGCAAGCTCCGGCAGTTCAGCGAAGGTCAGATCGGAAAACGTGGCCTGTGAACCCACGTAGCCGTCGCGGTCGTATTTGGAAACGGCGACCTTCTGACTGAACGCCAGGTTGGGATCCAACTGCGGACCGGCGTCTTTGTCGTTGCGAGGCTTCGCCGCCGCGACGATGTCTCCGGAAACCAGGTCGTCAGGGGAGATGGTGATGGACGCCTTGATTCGAACGCAGCCGGCCAGCAGCGGTATCGCCAGCAGCAGCATCGTCAATGCGGTCAGGCGACGCCGGGCTGCCGGGGTGCTCATGAAACCCCGGGACGAGAGCTGTATACCGCTGGCGGGCACCAGGTCATCGTGCCAGACCGGGTCGGAACCGGGGCGACTACAGCGGCAGCTTGCGGCCCAGAATCGCGAATGCCCGTGGGTCACCGGTGAAGTGGTAGCCGCGGATGATGTCGAGAAAGCCCAACCGCCGATAGAGCCGCCAGGCGCGATTCGCCTCACCGTTGGTCTCCGGGGTCGACAGCAGCACGTTGGCTTCACCGCGCTCGGAGAGCAGCCGGCGGGCCAGTGCCTCGCCGAGGCCGCGGCCCTGTGCACGGGGATGAATGTGCAACTCGGTCAACTCGAAGTAGCTGGACATCAGCTCGATGATCTCCGGGCCGGGTAAGCCGCTGCGCTGCAAGCCGGCCACGACCTGCTGTTGCCACCACTGATCGGGCGCGCCACAGTAGCCGTAGGCCACGCCCAGCAGGGGCGCGTCGCTCAGCTCGTCAGATGCCGGGGTGGCCCCGGCCGGCGAATCGACTTCCACAGCTGCCACCGCCTGCCAACCGCGTCGCCGGGTGTGCTCGAGCCACATGGCGGCGCGCTGATTCTCGGTACCCGGCGGATAGCGCATCGCGTCGACATAGACACCCAGGGCATCGGAAAGGCGCCGCTGCATATCGTGTGGCGGCAGGTTGATGAGGAATGTCGCCAACGTGCGGTCTCCTCGTCAGTCGTCCAGTGCGGTGGGCCATCCCATTATCGTGGGCGGCGGCAGCGCGTCGATCGCGGACCGGCCGGGATTACAATCAGCGGGCGAAGCGGTGGTAACGGGCAGATTGACCTCGTATCATTCCTATTAGTTGCCCCCGCGGCAGACACCAGCGTGCTATCGGTATTAACGTGACAGGTTTTCGGCAAGGAGGGACGAATGCCACTCTCCGACCATGAGCAGCGGATGCTTGACCAGATCGAGAGCGCTCTCTATGCCGAGGACCCTAAATTCGCCTCGAGCGTTCGCGGAGGCGGATTGCGCGCCCCGACGGCGCGGCGACGTTTGCAGGGCGCCGGGCTGTTTGTGCTCGGACTGGCGATGCTGGTTTCCGGAGTGGCGTTTAAGGCCACCATGATCGGAACATTCCCGGCCCTGTCTGTGCTCGGTTTCATCGTGATGTTCGGCGGTGTCGTGTTTGCCATCACCGGTCCGCGGCTCGCGGGGCGGGGGGAGCGTCCCGGACCCGCGCCGGCCGCACGCCAGCGCCGCGGTAAGGGCGCCGGTGGCTCGTTCACCAGCCGGATGGAAGACCGGTTCCGCCGCCGCTTCGAGGAGTAAATTTCGCGGCGCAATGGGCAGCTACTGGCTGCCCTTTTTTGTGTCCGCCGGCGCAGCTCTGACCGGCAATGCGTGCTGAGATGCCCCACTACGCCCCACCGCAGGGATAACCGCAGCTCACATGGCAATTTCTCGTGTCGCTCCGGTACTCGCTTGATCGTCGCACTCTGACTCAGTGGCCAAGAACCTGCTGAAACGACATCAATCGGTGACATACGTGTCGTTAAATGGAGCGAAGTGGGGGAGTGTGGGGTATCGTGGCGGAAGTCGAAAGGCATGGAGGTGGCCAGATGTTTCTGGGCACCTACACGCCAAAGCTCGACGACAAGGGGCGGCTCACGTTGCCCGCCAAGTTCCGCGATGCGCTGGCAGGAGGGTTGATGGTCACGAAGAGCCAGGACCACAGCCTCGCTGTCTATCCACGAGAGGCGTTCGAAGATCTTGCCCGCAAAGCCAGTCAGACTTCGAGAAGCAACCCGGACGCCAGGGCATTCCTGCGCAACCTGGCCGCCGGCACCGACGAACAGCATCCCGACGCCCAGGGCCGAATCACCTTGTCGGCTGATCACCGCCGCTACGCGGGCCTGGCCAAGGACTGCGTGGTGATCGGATCGATTGAATACCTGGAGATCTGGGACGCGCTGGCCTGGCAGCAGTATCAAGAGACCCACGAAGAGAACTTCTCCGCGGCCAGCGATGAAGCACTCGGCAACATTATTTAAGGCGCGTGCCCGTGCATCGTGGCCTCTGTCCGAACCGACCCTGACGTACTTCCCCAACGCCAGGTTCGTGCCATCGGACAGGGACCTCGATGCAAGGGGCCGCCGAGTCGTCTCTGCGGCCACTCGTCGGGAAGGTGTTGTCATGCCTGACGCCACTGGCGGATTCGGCCACGCGCCCGTGCTGCTCGACCGGTGCTTCGACTTACTCCACCCCGCATTGACGCGCCAGGATCCCGACGGATCGGGCGCGGTTCTCGTTGACGCGACCATCGGTGCCGGTGGGCACGCGGAGCGATTCCTCACCGAACTGCCCGGACTACACCTCGTCGGTGTCGACCGCGACCCAACCGCACTGGACATCGTCCGCGCACGGTTATCGCGTTTTGCCGACCGGCTCACCCTGGTGCAGACCCGGTATGACGGGATCGGCACGGCGCTGGCCGAATCGGGCTATGGCTCGACCGAATCCGTCGACGGCATACTTTTCGATCTGGGCGTCTCGTCGATGCAGCTGGACCGCACCGAGCGAGGGTTCTCCTATGCCCACGACGCGCCGCTGGACATGCGGATGGACCCCACCTCAGCGCTCACCGCGGCCGAGATCGTCAACACCTACGACGGGTCCGCGCTGGCCGACATCCTGCGCCGTTACGGCGAGGAAAAACTGGCCCGCCGCATCGCAACCCACATCGTCCGGCGTCGCGCACGCGCGCCGTTCACCTCCACCGGCGAACTGGTAGAGGTTATTTACCAAGCGGTTCCGGCACCAGCCCGGCGCACCGGCGGTCATCCGGCAAAGCGGACGTTCCAGGCCTTGCGTATCGCGGTCAACAGCGAACTGGATGCGTTGCGCGACGCGCTACCGCCGGCACTGAACGCCCTGACAGTCGGCGGCCGCATTGTGGTGATGGCCTATCAGTCGCTGGAGGACCGCATCGTCAAGCGGATGTTCTCCGAAGTCAGCACGTCCAGCACACCGTCCGACCTGCCCGTCGAATTGCCCGGGCATGCACCGAAATTCACCTTGCTGACGCGTGGCGCTGAACGTGCCGATCACGTCGAGATCGAGCAGAACCCGCGCAGTGCCGCGGTGCGTCTGCGTGCCCTGCAACGTGTGGAATCGGAGGGAGGCCCATGAAGGCCAAGCGCGACGAGCAACCGCCCCGCGCCGATGATCGGCGTCGGGGGCAGAAGAGTGCTTCCCGGGCCGCTGGGCGTCGAGCAGCCGAGTCGACCGTCGCGCGCCGTACCCGTCCGCGGGCCGGAAAGGCTACCGCGCCGGCCCGTGAGCCACGCATGTCGCGATCGGCGCCGCAGACTTCGCCGACAGCGCGGCCCGTCGATCGTCCAGCCCGGCCAAAGAACGCCACCCAGGCCAAGGCGCGGGCGAAGGCCCGGAAAGCCAAGAAGCCCAAGGTTGTTCGACTCCCGCTGCGGGAACGTCTATTCAATCGGCTGACATCGATTGACCTTCGCCCCCAAACGTTGGCGGCCAAGGTCCCGTTCGTCGTGTTGGTCATCGGTTCGCTCGGCGCTGGACTAGGTCTGACGTTATGGCTGTCCACTGACGCCGCCGAGCGCTCCTACCAACTGGGCAGCGCCCGTCAGCGCACCGAGTTGCTCCAGCAGCAAAAAGAAGCGCTCGAACGCGACGTCCAAGAGGCACAGGCCGCTCCGGCGTTGGCTGAGGCGGCGCGCGGCCTGGGAATGATTCCGACCCGGGACACCGCCCATCTGGTTCAGGACCCCGCGGGGAATTGGGTAGTGGTGGGTACGCCAAAGCCGGCGCAAGGGGTTCCACCACCGCCGCTGAACAGCAAGCTGCCCGACGAACGGCCGGCGCCGCCGCAGTCTCCGCCGGCGAATGCGGTCGAGGTGCCGTCACGGGTGCTGCCCGGAAGCGGCGCTCCGACCGTCCCGCTGGCACCCGGTCCCGACGCCATGGTCCGCACCCCCGACGGTGCCACCACGCTTGGCACCGAGCACCTTCCGGTGCCCGACGGCCCGCTTCCCCTGCCGGGCGCGGGACCGGCACCCTTGCCGGGACTTTCGCCGGCAC
>NZ_JBAPMI010000378.1:0-20084 GCF_049278535.1 Mycobacterium sp.
GCGATGGCCAAAGCGTGGGGGCTGGCTGATACCGAAATGCCTTGGCGCGGAATCGACGTCGGGTCACCGTTCGAGCACGGCAAAGCCGGAATCCTGTACGTCGCAGCCCATCTGCCGCCGCCGGGCCGCGAGGGCACCGGCTCGGCCGAGCAGCTGACCGAGATCGCCGAACTCGTCACCGCGGCGGGTGGGCGAACGCTCGGGTTGTTCTCGTCGATGCGGGCCGCCCGGGCCGCCGCCGACGCGATGGCCGAACGGCTACCGACGCCGGTGTTGTGTCAGGGCGACGACAGCACCGCCGCGCTTGTCGAACAGTTCACCGCGGACCCGGCGACCTCGCTGTTCGGCACGTTGTCGCTGTGGCAGGGCGTCGACGTGCCCGGCCCGTCGTTGTCGTTGGTCATCATCGACCGGATTCCGTTCCCGCGGCCCGACGATCCGCTGCTGTCCGCCCGGCAGCGGGCGGTCGCCGCGGGTGGTGGCAACGGCTTCATGGCCGTCGCGGCCAGCCACGCCGCGCTGCTACTCGCGCAAGGAGCCGGGCGGTTGCTGCGGGGCATCGACGACCGGGGCGTGGTCGCGGTACTGGACTCGCGGATGGCCACCGCCCGATACGGCGGCTATCTGCGCGCGTCGCTGCCTCCGTTCTGGCCGACCACCGACGCCGCGGCGGTACGGGCGGCGCTGACTCGACTGCGGAGTGCAGGCGAAACCCCGCCGGCGTGACGTGTGCACGGAGCACACTGCCGAAAAGAGATCACCGGCAACTGCGCGTAGAAGGAGCCACCCCGATGAACAGATTTCTAGCGGTTCCGGCCCTGCTGACAGTCGGCATCGCGTGCGCCCCTGTGGCGCACGCCTACCCCGGTGATCAAGCCGATGCAGAACAAGCTGTGACGGCGATCTATAACCGGGTGCAGCGTGGCTGCACGCCGAGCATGCCGCCGTCGTTGCAGTCGATCAGTTGGTCGCGGTTCAACCCGGAAAGCGGTGGTGAAGGCCGGATCGTCGACGCCCATCAAGGCTTGGGTGGCCCGTTCATCGTGACGTACTGGAACCCGAAAGTCGGCCCCGCCCAAGACTCCCCGCCTTATCGCGCGTACGGGCAGTGGGGTGTCAACCTCGAGTTCTGTTGAGGCGCACCAAGATCAGGCCAGTGTGACCAGACCCAATTCGGCCCCCGAAGCCAGCATCGGATGATGCGGCAGCACGCGCACGGTGTAGCCGACTGAACCGGCAACCGGCAACGGCGTCGTCGTCGAGAAGATGTGATCGCCGCCGGCCGCGGTGCCGGTGTAGGGCATGTCGACGGTCGCCGGATCCACCAGCGCATCGCCGGTGTCCACCCTGCCGACCACCGCCTGGACCGTGACCTCGTCGGGTCGCAGCCCGGCCAACTGCACGGTCGCGGTCAGGGTCAGCTTGGACCCGAGGATCGGGGTGTCCGGCAAACCGGTGCTGTCGACATCGGTGATGCGGATGTGCGGCCACTCCTCGAATACGCGACGACGATATGCCGCCAGCTCGCGGGCCGGATCGAACGCGGCCTGGCCCTCGCCGTCGACGGCGACCGTCCGGCGCAGCGACTCGGCGGCCGGCAGGTAGTAGCCCTCGGTGTAGTCGCGAACCATCCTCGAGGCCAACACTTTCGGGCCCAGCGTCTGCAATGTGTGACGGACCATTTCGATCCAGCGGCGCGGAGTTCCGTGCTCGTCGCGTTCGTAGAACCTCGGCGCGACGGATTTCTGCAACAGGTCGTAGAGTGCGGCCGCTTCCAGGTCGTCGCGGCGTTGCTCATCGGCGACCCCGGAGGCCGACGGGATTGCCCAGCCGTTCTCGCCGTCGTACCACTCGTCCCACCACCCGTCGAGGATCGACAGGTTCAGTCCGCCGTTGAGTGCGCTCTTCATTCCCGAAGTGCCGCAAGCCTCTAACGGCCGCAGCGGGTTGTTCAGCCAGACGTCGCAGCCCCAATACAGCAGCCGGGCCATTGACATGTCGTAGTCGGGCAGGAACGCGATCCGGTGACGCACCTCGGGCCGGTCGGCGAACTGCACCACCTGCTGGATCAGCGCCTTGCCGCCGTCGTCGGCGGGGTGAGACTTGCCGGCGACAATCAGCTGGATCGGCCGTTCCTCATCGAGCAGCAGCCGTTCCAGCCGGTCCGGGTCGCGCAGCATCAGCGTCAGACGCTTGTACGTCGGCACCCGGCGGGCGAACCCGATGGTCAGCACGTTGGGGTCGAATGCGGTTGCTATCCAACCTAATTCGCCCTCTGGCGCACCACGTTCCAGCCAGGAGCGATGCAGCCGCGCGCGGACGTCCTCGACCAGCAGAGCCCGCAGCTGCGACCGGATCCACCACAGGTGACCCGCGTCGACCTCATTGACCCGCAGCCAGACGCCCGGGTCGCTGAACGAGTCCGATCCGAGCAATTCGCGGCCCAGCTCCAACCACTGCGGTGCCGCCCAGGTGCGCGCATGAACGCCGTTGGTGATCGACCCGATCGGCACCTCGCCGGGGTCGAAACCCGGCCACAGCTCGTTGAACATCGCCCGGCTCACCTGACCGTGCAACAGCGAAACACCGTTGGCGCGCTGGGCAAGCCGCAGACCCATGTGGGCCATGTTGAATTTCTCCGGATCGTCCTCGGCACCCAGCGCGACGATCCTGGCCACCGGCACGCCCGGCAGCAGCACCGACCCGGCGGCGACGCCCGCGCCGTCTGCGGTGTTGCCGGCGAAATACCGCTGCACCATCGCAAGAGGAAACCGGTCGATCCCGGCGGGCACCGGAGTGTGCGTGGTGAACACCGTGCTGGAGCGCACCACGGTCAGTGCGGTATCGAAATCCAAGCCGGCGTCGACGAGTTCACGGATCCGTTCGGCGCCGAGGAATCCGGCGTGCCCCTCGTTCATGTGGTACACCTCGGGCGCCGGCAGGCCTTCGATCGCGGTGTACGCACGGACCGCCCGGATACCGCCGATCCCGGCGAGGATCTCCTGCTGCATCCGGTGTTCTTGGTCGCCGCCGTACAGGCGATCGGTGACCCCGCGCATGTCGTGCTCGTTCTCCGGGATGTCGGAATCCAGCAACAGCAGCGGCACCCGGCCGACTTGGGCCACCCAGATCCGGGCCCGCAGCCGGTCGGAGTCCGGCAGCGCAAGCTCAACAAGTGCGGGCGTGCCCGTGCCGTCGGTGAGCAGCCGCAGCGGCAACCCCTGCGGATCCAACGCAGGGTAGGTCTCGTGCTGCCAGCCGTCGGCGGTCAGCGACTGCCGAAAGTAACCGGAGCGGTAATACAGCCCTACCGCGGTCAGCGGTAACCCCAGATCTGAGGCGGCTTTGAGATGGTCGCCGGCCAGGATCCCCAAACCGCCGGAGTAATTCGGCAGCACCTCGGCGACACCGAACTCCATCGAGAAGTAAGCGATGCCATTGGGCATGGGGGTGCCGTTGTTCTGCTGCTGCTGGTACCACAGCGGACGGTTCAAATAGTCGTTGAGTTCGGCCGCCAACTCATCCAGCCGATCAAGGAACCCGCCGTCGAGGGCCAGGTCGTCGAGCCGGGCCGGTTTCACCGCGCCCAGCAAGGCAACCGGATCGCGACCGCACTGGCTCCACAGCGCCGGATCGATCGCCTCGAAGAGCTCCTGCGTCGGTTTGTCCCACGACCATCGCAGGTTGATCGACAGCTGCTCGAGCGCCGCCAGGCGTTCCGGCAGATGGGCACGAACCGTGAACCGACGGAGGGCTTTCACGCGTCACTACCTTACTGACGCCGGGGCAGGTTTCGCCTCCGGAACGACCCGCTCAACCCGACCTCGGGTGTGGCTCGACACTACGGTGGGTATTGGGCGCACAGGGCTTGGGAAAGAAAAGCCAGCCGAAGACGCACAGGTAGCGGAATCGACCGCGCCCAGAACGACAACCGACTAGCGACTCGCAAAGGAGTAGCAGTGCCCGGTCGTGTCGAGATCGATGACGTCGCGCCTGTGGTGTCATGCGGCGCATACCCAGCAAAAGCCGTCGTCGATGAGGTGATTCCGGTTCGCGCGTCAGTGTGGCGTGAAGGCCACGACGCGGTGGCGGCGACTCTGGTGGTGCGCTACCTGGGACCGCGCTACCCGCAGATGGGCGAAACACGACGGGTCAAGGCGGTGCAGGCGCCCGCGATGGCCAAACCCGCCGCCGAACCGTTCGTCCCGGTCAAGCCGCTGCACCTGCCGATGACGCCGGGCGGCGAGCCGTATTTTTTTCACGGCGCGTTCACTCCGGACGCCGTCGGGCTCTGGACGTACCGGGTGGACGGTTGGGGCGACCCGATTCACACCTGGCGGCACGCCATCGAAGCCAAGCTGGACGCCGGCCAGGGCGAGAGCGAACTGTCCAATGACCTGCTGACCGGGGCGCGGTTGTTGGAACGCGCCGCCACCGGGGTTCCGCGCAGCGGGCGCGGGCCGTTGCTGGCGGCCGCGGCCGCCCTAGCGGCTCCCGGCGATCCGGTTTCGCGGGTCGCGCTCGCTCTGACCCCCGAGGTCGACCAGCTACTGACCGACTTTCCGCTACGCGAACTGGTCACCCGCGGCGAGCAGTACGGGGTGTGGGTCGACCGGCCGCTCGCCCGCTTTGGGTCCTGGTACGAGATGTTCCCGCGCTCGACCGGCGGCTGGGACGCCGACGGCGATCCCGTGCACGGCACGTTTGCCACCGCGGCGGCGGCGCTGCCGCGCATCGCGCAGATGGGCTTCGACGTCGTGTACCTGCCGCCGATCCACCCGATCGGCAAGATCCATCGCAAGGGCCGCAACAACACCGCCACCGCGGTGCCCGGCGACGTTGGATCGCCGTGGGCTATCGGCAGCGATGAGGGCGGCCACGACGCGGTGCATCCGCAGCTGGGCACCATTGCCGACTTCGACAAGTTCGTGGCCGCGGTCGAGGACCTCGGCATGGAGGTCGCGCTGGACTTGGCGCTGCAATGCGCGCCGGATCACCCGTGGGCCACCCACCACCGCGAGTGGTTCACCGAGTTGCCGGACGGCACAATCGCCTACGCCGAAAACCCGCCCAAGAAATACCAGGACATCTACCCGATCAACTTCGACAACGATCCCGCCGGCCTGTACGACGAAGTGCTGCGTGTGGTGCGATTCTGGATGGACCACGGGGTCAAGGTCTTTCGCGTCGACAATCCACACACCAAGCCGCCCAACTTCTGGGCCTGGCTGATCGCTCAGGTCAAAGCGGCTGATCCAGACGTGCTGTTCCTGTCTGAGGCGTTCACTCCCCCGGCCCGGCAGTACGGCCTCGCCAAGCTCGGATTCACCCAGTCCTACACCTACTTCACCTGGCGCACGTCGAAGTGGGAGCTCACCGAATTCGGCCAGCAGATACCGGAAATCGCCGATTACCGGCGACCCAATCTGTTCGTCAACACCCCCGACATCCTGCACGCGAGCCTGCAACACAACGGGCCCGGCATGTTCGCCATACGTGCCGTGCTGGCCTCGACCATGAGCCCCACCTGGGGCGTGTATTCCGGCTACGAGCTGTTCGAGGGCCACGCCGTCGCCGAGGGCAGCGAGGAGTACCTCGACTCGGAGAAATACGAGCTGCGGCCGCGCGACTTCGCCGGCGCGCTCACGGCCGGACGATCGCTGGAGCCATTCATCGCCCGGCTCAACAGCATTCGTAAGCTGCATCCCGCCCTTCAGCAGCTGCGCAACATCACATTCCATGCCATCGACAACGACGCGTTGCTGGCCTACAGCAAGTTCGACCCGGCCACCGGCGACTGCGTGCTGGTGGTGGTGACGCTGGACGCGTTTGGGCCGGAGGAAGGGACATTGTGGTTGGACATGCCCGCATTGGGTATGGAACACCATGAGCGGTTTTGGGTGCGAGACGAGATAACCGGCGAGGAATACCAATGGGGGGCGGCTAACTACGTGCGCATCGATCCGGGCCACGCCGTCGCTCACATCATCAACATGCCGCTCATACCGTCCGAATCACGAACCACGCTGCTGCGCCGGAGGTGACGCCGCGATGAAATCCACTGACCAACTCGCCAAGCCCCACCTGGCGCCAGAGCCCAGTGACCTGGCCCGGCTGGTGGCCGGCGAGCACCACAACCCGCACGGCATCCTGGGCGCCCACGAATACGGCGATCACACCGTCATCCGGGCCTTCCGGCCGCACGCCACCAACGTGGTCGCGCTCGTCGGCGCCGACCGGTTCCCGTTGCAGCACATCGACTCCGGCTTGTTCGCGGTGGCGCTGCCGTTCGTCAACCTCATCGACTACCGCCTCGAGGTGCTCTACGACGACGGACCACGCATCCTGGCCGATGCTTACCGCTTCCTTCCGACCCTGGGTGAGGTCGACCTGCATCTGTTCAACGAGGGCCGCCACGAACGGCTGTGGGAAGTCCTTGGCGCGCATCCACGTTCGTTCACCACTGCGGACGGCGAGGTCGAGGGTGTGTCATTTGCGGTGTGGGCACCCAACGCCAAAGGCGTCAGCCTGATCGCGGAATTCAACGGCTGGAACGGTAACGAGGCACCGATGCGGGTGCTCGGCTCGTCGGGCGTGTGGGAGTTGTTCTGGCCCGATTTCCCGCGCGACGGCCTGTACAAGTTCCGGGTGCACGGCGCCGACGGCTCGATCACCGACCGTGCCGACCCGATGGCGTTCGCTACCGAGGTGCCGCCGCAGACCGCCTCACGGGTGAACGTGAGCGACTACCGCTGGGGTGACGACGCCTGGATGACGGCCCGCGCCAAGTGCAATGCGGTGTTCGAGCCGATGAGCACCTACGAAGTGCACCTCGGCTCGTGGCGACCCGGCTTGTCCTATCGTGAGCTCGCCCGTGAGCTGACGGATTACGTTCTGGCGCACGGATTTACCCACGTCGAGATGCTGCCGGTCGCGGAGCACCCATTCGGGGGCTCCTGGGGTTATCAGGTGACCTCCTACTATGCGCCGTCGTCCCGATTCGGCACGCCCGATGAGCTGCGTGCTCTGATCGATGCGCTGCACCAGGCCGGTATCGGCGTCATCGTGGACTGGGTGCCGGCCCACTTCCCCAAGGACGCCTGGGCGCTCGGCCGCTTCGACGGCACACCGCTCTACGAGCACTCCGACCCCCGCCGGGGCGAGCAACTCGACTGGGGCACTTATGTTTTCGACTTCGGCCGGGCCGAGGTCCGCAATTTCCTGGTGGCCAACGCGCTGTACTGGCTCGAGCAGTACCACATCGACGGCTTGCGGGTGGACGCCGTCGCGTCGATGCTCTACCTCGACTACTCACGGCCGGAAGGCGGCTGGACACCGAACATCTACGGCGGCCGCGAAAATCTGGAGGCCGTGCAGTTCCTCCAGGAGATGAACGCCACCGCCCACAAGGCAGCGCCGGGGATCGTCACCATCGCCGAGGAGTCGACGTCGTGGCCGGGGGTTACCAGGCCGACTACCGTTGGCGGCCTGGGCTTCTCGATGAAGTGGAACATGGGCTGGATGCACGACACGCTCGACTACATCGGCCGCGATCCGGTGTACCGCAGCTATCACCACCACGCGATCACGTTCTCGATGCTCTACGCATTCAGCGAGAACTTCGTGCTGCCGATCAGCCACGACGAGGTCGTGCACGGCAAGGGCACGCTGTGGGGCCGGATGCCGGGCAACGACCATGTCAAGGCGGCCGGGCTGCGGAGCCTGCTGGCCTACCAATGGGCACACCCGGGCAAGCAACTGCTGTTCATGGGTCAGGAATTCGGGCAGCGCGCCGAGTGGTCCGAGGAACGCGGTGTCGACTGGTTCCAACTCGACGAGAACAGCTTCTCGACCGGGATCTCACGTCTGGTAAACGATCTCAACTCGATCTACCGCAGTTCTTCGGCGCTGTGGAGCCAGGACATCAAGCCCGAGGGCTACTCGTGGATCGACGCCAACGACTCCGCCAACAACGTGCTGAGTTTTCTGCGATACGGCAGCGACGGCTCGGTGATGGCCTGCGTGTTCAACTTCGCCGGCGCCGAGCACAGCGGCTATCGTCTCGGCCTGCCCAGCGCCGGGCGGTGGCGCGAGGTGCTCAACACCGACGCGACCGACTACAACGGCGCGGGGATCGGCAACCTGGGCGGCGTCGACGCGACCGAGGCGCCGTGGCACGGTCGCCCGGCATCGGCGGTGCTGGCGTTGCCGCCGATGTCAGCACTGTGGCTGGAACCTGAAAATCCGGCTAGTACAACGCGTTAGCGAGATTGCGTCGCCCCGCTATGACCTCCGGGTCGGCCGGATCGAACAGCTCGAAGAGCTCGATCAGCCGCGTGCGCACGGCCGTCCGCTCGTCGCCCCCGGTCCGGCGCACCAAAGCGACCAGACGGCCGAACGCGCCTTCCACATCTTGGCTGAGGATCTGGACGTCGGCGGCACCGAATGCCGCCTCGATGTCATCCGGCGCGGCATCGGCGACGGCCACCGCATCCGGCGGATGCGCGGTCGCCCGCATCAGAAACGCGATTTGGCGTACCGCGCCTTTGGCTTCGGCATGGTTCGGGTCGGCATCCAGGATCGCCTGATACGAGTCGAGCGCTGCCCCGAGATCACTGTCCTCGAGCTGCTGGCGAGCTTGCGCCAGCGCCGGATCGACTTCGTCCGGCTCGTCGGAATCGGCTGCGCCGCCGAGTTTTCCAGCGGTCGCCGACAGCAGCGAATCGATCCAGCGGCGTAACTGCTCCGGCGGCTGCATGCCCTGAAAGCTGGAAAGCGGTTGTCCGGCAGCCAAAGCCACGACGGTTGGGACCACTTCGACGCCGAAGATCTGCGCTACCCGCGGCGCCACGTCGACGTTGACGCTGGCCAGTAACCACTTGCCGCCGTCAGCGGCGGCCAGGCCGGACAAGATGTCGGCCAGCTGGAGGCAGACATCGCTGCGCGGTGACCACAGCAGGACAACCACCGGCACCTCGTTGGAGCGCAGCAGCACTTCTTGTTCGAAGTTGGTCTCGTTGACCTCAATGCCGGCGGCGGCCACCGGCCCTTCCCCGTGCGTCTCGCCGGCGGGGGGCGGGGGTTGCTTGAGGGCGGAGAGGTCGACCGCGCCGCCGGTCAACGCGGGCCCGATAGGAGGTCGAGGACGGCTCACGGGATCAAGTCTGGCACGCAGCCCTCGATCGCGTTTCACGCGGTTCAGCCCACCGTATGACCAACGTCACACACACTGTTGACGCGCAGATCCGATCGGGGTGCCAGCAAACTTTCCGGCGTGGCGATCGATCCGAGTGCGAGAAACCGTACTGGCCGGTAACTAGCCGGCGCGCAGGATCAGCGCGTCGCCCTGACCACCCGCGCCGCACAATGCAGCAACGCCGTACCCAGAACCTCGCCGGGCCAACTCGAGCGCCACGTGCAGGGTGATCCGAGCACCTGACATGCCGATCGGGTGCCCGATCGCGATAGCGCCACCGTTGACGTTGACGATCTCGGGATCAATGCCAAGTTCCTGCGTCGAAGCCAGTGCCACCGCAGAGAACGCCTCGTTGATCTCCACCACGTCGAGCTGGTCGATGGAGATACCTTCGCGGTCGATCGCCTTCTTGATCGCGTTGGCGGGCTGCGACTGCAGTGTCGAGTCCGGGCCGGCCACCACGCCGTGTGCGCCGATCTCGACCAGCCAGGTCAGGCCCAGCTCGATGGCCTTGTCCTTGTTCATCACGACGACCGCGGCCGCGCCGTCGGAGATCTGCGACGCCGAACCGGCGGTAATCGTGCCGTCTTTGCGGAAAGCCGGCTTGAGACCGGCCAGCGATTCGGCGGTGGTATTCGCCCGGATGCCCTCGTCCTCGGAGAACTGCAGCGGATCGCCCTTGCGCTGCGGAATGCTGACCGGCACGACCTCGTCGGCGTACACGCCGTCCTTCCAGGCCGCGGCAGCCTTCTGGTGCGATCGTGCGGCGAATTCGTCCTGCTGCAGGCGGGTGAACTTGTCGACGTCGTTGCGCTGCTCGGTGAGCGCACCCATCGGCTGGTCGGTGAACACGTCGTGCAGGCCGTCGTAGGCCATGTGGTCTCGCACCGTCACGTCGCCGTACTTGTAGCCGGAACGGCTGTCGATCAGCAGGTGCGGCGCCTTGGTCATGGACTCCTGACCGCCGGCCACCACGACGTCGAACTCGCCGGCACGAATGAGCTGGTCAGCCAGGGCGATGGCGTCGATCCCGGACAGACACATCTTGTTGATGGTCAGCGCCGGCACGTCCCAGCCGATGCCGGCGTCGACGGCCGATTGCCGCGCCGGCATCTGGCCGGCCCCCGCGGTCAGCACCTGGCCCATGATCACGTACTCGACCAGCGAGGCCGGCACGTTGGCTTTCTCCAGAGCGCCCTTGATCGCGATGGCGCCCAGATCGCTGGCGCTGAAGTCCTTCAGCGAGCCCATCAGCTTGCCGACCGGCGTGCGTGCTCCAGCAACGATCACCGATGTCGTCATGACTACCTCCAGAGCGGGGTTCAACAGCCGATCGAGAAGATCGGGAGAAGCGGATTCTTTCCCGTCAGGTTACCGTTACGTGATGACCACCGATCAAGTTGACACCCGTCGAGTACTCAGCACCGCTCTGGTGACGGCAGTCGACCATGTCGGCATCGCGGTCCCCGACCTCGACGCGGCGATCGCGTGGTACCACGACCACCTCGGCATGATCGTCCTGCACGAGGAAGTCAACGACGATCAGGGAATTCGCGAAGCGATGCTGTCGGTGCGCGGCGCGGCCGTCGGCAGCGCGCAGGTTCAGCTGATGGCCCCGATCGACGACTCGTCGCCGATCGCGAAATTCCTCGACAAGCGTGGTCCCGGCATCCAGCAGTTGGCGTATCGGGTCAGCGACCTGGACGCCCTGAGCGAGCGCCTGCGCGAGCAGGGAATCCGCCTGCTATACGACGCGCCCCGGCGCGGCACAGCGAACTCGCGGATCAACTTCATCCACCCCAAAGACGCCGGCGGCGTCCTGATCGAATTGGTCGAACCGGCCGCCGACGCGGACTGACGCGCGCCGACTTTCACGACCACTTTCTGGTCGGCCCGCGGGTAGCTCGATTGGCCCAGCACGGCGTGTGCCAGTGCCGTCGGTCTTCGACGGCGACCTCGCCGAAATCGGCTAGCCACACCACTACATGGGCTGTGCCCGAGCGTATTTCGTGATCACAGCCCGGGCAGCGATAAGTCTTGAGCGCCCGCGCGGCGGCTACCGGTCGCACCTCGTAGTCATGGCCATCCGGTCCGGTCTCAACCCGGCGCGGGGCCGGCAGCGGCCGAAAAGACTGCTGCCCACGCGGTGAACTGCGGCGCCGAGCCATAGCAGCAGTCTAATGAGCCAGTTCAGAACAACCTGAACTCGTCGGAATCCATGCCGCGCATTTGGTCGTAATCCAGTGTCAGACAACGTATTCCGCGATCGGTCGCTAAAGTTTTCGCCTGCGGCTTAATCTGCTGTGCGGCGAACACTCCGCTGACCGGCGCCAGCAGGCTGTCCCGGTTGAGCAACTCCAGGTAACGGGTGAGCTGCTCGACGCCGTCGATTTCGCCGCGGCGTTTGATCTCTACCGCGACTGAGCGCCCCTGCTCGTCGCGACACAACAGGTCGACCGGCCCGATCGGCGTCATGTACTCGCGGCGCACCAGGGTGTATCCGGCTCCGAGCAGCTCGACGTGCTCGGCGAGCAACACTTGCAAATGGGCTTCGACGCCGTCTTTGACCAGGCCGGGATCGACCCCGAGCTCATGGCTGGAGTCGTGCTCGATGTCCTCGACGGTGATGCGGAGTTGCTCGCCGGCCTTGTTCTGCACCACCCAGACGGGCACATCGCCGCCGACCTCCTCGGTGAACCAACACGGCGGGCTCATCCAGTTCAGCGGCTTGTAGGCGCGATCGTCGGCGTGCACACTCACCGAGCCGTCCGCCTTGAACAACAGCAAACGGCGCGCGGAGGGCAGATGAGCGGTGAGACGTCCGACGTAGTCCACAGTGCAGCGGGCGATGACGAGGCGCACGCGACTCACCTTAAGCATGGGCGGCCGAAGCAATTAGGCTGACGCCACCATGATGGCCACCAGGACAGTCGCGCAACGCCTGGGTCGGCTGCTCGAAGTAGTCACTCGGCAGAGTGGTCGGCTGTCGGAAACCCCGGCCTACGGGTCCTGGTTGCTGGGACGGGTCTCGGAGAGTCAGGCTCGTCGGCGGGTGCGTATCCAGCTCATCCTGACCATCTTCATCGTTGGGGCGAACCTGATCGGGATCGCCGTTGCGGCACTGCTGCTGACCGTCGCGTTTCCCACTCCGAGCATCTTCAGCGACGCGCCGCTCTGGATCACCTTCGGCGTCATACCGGCCTATTGTGTGGTCGCGCTGGGACTCGGCATCTCTCTGATCACCCATCGGACCATTGCCGCCCTGCGATGGGCGATCGAGGAGCACGAGCCCACCCCCGCCGATGAACGCGCCACGTTTACGGCGCCGTTCTGGCTGGCGTTCGGGGTCCTCCTGCTGTGGGTCCTCGGCACCGGATTGCTGACCACGCTGTATGGCTTGCATGACAGCACCTTTATTCCGATCGTCGGTTTCTGCGTCAGCGTCTGCGGCATCTTGGTGTCCACCGCGTGTTACCTGTTCACCGAGTTCGCGCTTCGCCCCGTGGCGGCCCAGGCACTCGAGGCGGGACGGGCGCCACGGCGATTGGCCCCCGGGATCATGGGCCGAACGCTGACGGTGTGGTTGCTCGGGTCTGGCGTTCCGGTGCTCGGCATCATCGTCACCGCACTGCTGGGCGGCTTGCTGCTGGACAATTTGAGCAAGACTCAGTTGGCGATCGCCGTTTTGGTGATATCGACAGCAGCACTGATTTTCGGCTTCGTGCTGATGTGGATTCTGGCCTGGCTCACCGCAACGCCAGTGCGGGTGGTCCGGGCCGCGCTCAAGCGGGTGGAAGACGGCGATCTGCGCGGTGACTTGGTGGTGTTCGACGGCACCGAACTCGGTGAGCTGCAGCGCGGATTCAACTCGATGGTCGACGGCTTGCGCGAGCGCGAGCGGGTGCGTGACCTGTTCGGCCGTCACGTGGGACGCGAAGTCGCTGCCGCCGCCGAGCGCGACAAGCCGCAGCTCGGAGGCGAAGAGCGCCATGTCGCAGTGGTTTTCATCGATGTCATCGGCTCGACACATCTGGTGACGAGCCGGCCGGCCGCTGAGGTTGTGCAGCTACTCAACCGGTTCTTCGCGGTGATCGTCGAGGAGGTCGACCGTCACCAGGGATTGGTCAACAAATTCGAAGGAGATGCGGTGCTGGCGGTTTTCGGCGCTCCTAACCATCTCGAGCGACCGGAAGACCAGGCCCTCGGCGCCGCGCGTGCCATCGCCCGTCGTCTCGACAGCGAGGTGCCGGAGTGCAAGGCCGGCATCGGGGTCACGGCCGGTAACGCCGTCGCCGGGAATGTCGGTGCGAAGGAAAGATTCGAGTACACGGTCATCGGCGAGCCGGTCAATGAGGCGGCCCGGCTATGCGAGTTGGCCAAGAACGAGCCGAGCCGATTGCTGGCATCCTCGGGCGCCATCAACGCTGCCAGCGACGACGAGCAGGCCCGCTGGTCGTTGGGCGACACTGTGACGCTGCGCGGCCATGAACAGCCGACGCAGTTGGCGACGCCGGTCTAGTCCGGAACGCCGTAGGTGAACACGGCACGGCTGAGCCGGAGCCAGGCAGCCCGGAAACGATCGGGATCCATGTCGCCGGGCGGGCGACCGAGCAGAACTTCTATCACCGGCACATAACTCAGTGCGGCCAGCAACACCGCGCTGATCGCCTCGGGGTCCTCGATCTCGCTTCCGGCATCTTCGGCGCTGGCCCGCAATGCCTGCCCCATGATCTGGTGCGCGAGCACGAGGTTATGCACCCACAATTCGTCGACCATGTCCCGCGCGGCATCGGGTTCGTGCAGCATCAACCGGATGAGGTCGGCGTTGTCGGTAATCGTCCGCTGTGCCGCCTCGGCGACACTGGCCAGAGCGTCCGATCGTTCGGTCGGCGTGGTGGCCTGCCGCCAGGCCGGCGAGGTCCGCATCCGATCCAGGCCACGGCGCAGCGCGGCCCGCAGCACGTCGCTTTTGCTGCGGAAATGCCGGTACAGCGCCCCAGATCCAGGCGACATTCCGCACGCCTTTTGAATCTCGGCGGTCGAGGTTGCGGCGTAACCGCGGCGGGCGAAAAGCGCGAGCGCGGTATCGAGCAGCCGATCACGACTCGAGGAGTCCGCCGTTTGCACGCAGGTCACCGTACTCGATTGCAAGCTGAGTAGTAAGTAAGTACTCTCTCACCGTAGGGTGTCTCTGTGGGATCCCCGGAAGGGAGACTCGCGTATGAGCTCTCCATTGGTGTCTGCAGTCGCCGACAAACGCCGTGGTCGCCCGCGCGACGAGTCGGCGACCGAATTCCTTCGCGACTTCCCGGCGCTGCTCGCCCTCGGCCGACTCCCCGTCCCCATCCTGGCTGTCGATGACCGCGGCGACATTGCGTTCGCCAACGACGCGTTCGCTGCGATGGTCGGATACTCCCGCGAAGAGCTGGAGGAAATGACGGCGCAGTCCCTGGTGGCGTGCATCGCCCCCACGGATTCCGGCGTTGTCGCAGTGCTACGCGAGCACGCCAATTCGGTCATCCGACTGCTCCATGCAGACGGCTGGACCATGCCGACATTGATCAGCGACTCGGTACTGATCCGCGAAGATGAGCAATTGGCCGTCGTCGTATTCACCGATTTGACCGAAATCGCTTGGGACACATCACCCGATGACGACCTGTTGCCCGGCGAGCCAGAGCTCGCCGCCGACTTCTGAGGGTCCCGCAGAAGACCTCCAGATGGGGTGCGCGATACTGCCCAAATGGTCGACGTTCTCCCCGCCAGGCCTGTCGGATCATTTAGCTTGACGCGACGGCTGGGCCCGTACACCGTGCGCGACCGTGACGGGGTTCGATCGTGAGCACGCGGTTGGCGGACTTCGTCGTCGATCGCCGGATGCTGGCCATAGCAGCGCTCGCCGTCCCCATCGGCGCGCTGGCAGCGGGCGCGGCATGGTGCCTGCTGCGCCTGATCGGGCTGGTCACCAACCTCGTCTTCTATCAACGGTGGGCAGCCGATCTGGTAGCCCCGGGGGCGCAACATCATCCGTGGTGGCTGGTGCTGGGCGCTCCTGTCGCCGGCGGCCTGGTGGTCGGCGTGATGGCGCGGCTCGGATCGGAGAAGATTCGCGGGCACGGAATGCCCGAGGCGATCGAGGCCATTCTTACCCAGGGAAGCCGGGTTGAGCCGAAAGTCGCTGTGTTGAAACCTGTTTCAGCGGCGATCAGCATCGGCACCGGCGGTCCATTCGGCGCCGAGGGTCCGATCATCATGACCGGCGGGGCGCTCGGTTCGATTCTCGCCCAGCACCTTCACCTGACCGCTGACGAGCGCAAGATCCTGTTGGTGTCCGGCGCGGCAGGCGGTATGGCGGCGACGTTCAATTCCCCGTTGGCATCCATCCTGCTGGCCGTCGAGCTTTTGCTGTTCGAGTGGCGGCCCCGCAGTACCGTGCCAGCCACGACTGCGGTTGCAGTCGCGACGATCGTGCGCTCCTTCATCCTCGGCAGCGACCCGGTGTTCCCGGTGACCCAGCACGTCACGCACATTGCTTGGAACATCGACCTGTTGGCGTTCGTCACCGGTGTGTGCGGTGCCGCGATCGCGATCATCGCGACCCGGCTGGTGTATGCCTCCGAAGATGCGTTCTCACGTCTGCCCTTTCACTGGATGTGGTGGCCCGCCATCGGCGGACTGGTGATCGGCATCGGTGGGCTCATCCAGCCGCGCGCGCTCGGCGTCGGTTACGACGTGATCGGTGCGCTGCTGACCGGCCACGCCACGCTGTCGCTCGTCGTCGGGATCCTCATCGTGAAAACGGCGATCTGGTCTTTGTCGCTGGGGTCGGGTACCTCCGGTGGTGTGCTGGCACCGCTGTTCATGATCGGCGGAGCGCTGGGAGCCCTTGTCGGACACTGGTTCCCGGTCGTATTCCCGGGGTTCTGGGCGCTGCTGGGACTAGCCGCCGTCGTCGGGGCTGCGATGCGCGCGCCGCTTACCGGAATCGTCTTCACGCTCGAACTCACCCACGCCTGGCCCGCGCTGTTTCCTCTGATCATCGCGTCGTTCACGGCTTATGCGGCATCGGTGCTGATTCTCGATCGCTCGATTCTGACCGAGAAGATCGCCCGGCGCGGACTGCATCTGACGTGTGACTACACCACCGATCCGCTGGAGGCCTTCTTCGTTGAAGAGGTGATGCGTCCCGCGGCGCCGATGGTTCCCGTTGGAGGCACAGTCGGCATTCGCGACACGTTGCGGCATGCGGCCAACGTCCTGGCCGAGGCAGGCGGGCGGCCGTTGCGGGTGGTGTCGCCGGACGGCAGCGAACTGGGTCACGTGACCATGGACGACCTCCTCGTCGCCCGGCTGCACGACCTGAATGAAGACACGCTGCGGACTCGGCACTTTGTTGCCTTCGCCCGCCAGCGGCCCATCGCCGGCGATCCGACGCCGCAGCCGCCGCCTGCACCGGAGTGAGGCCGCAAAGCTGACGCCATCGCGGCCCACCACCACCACCACCACGATGTCGCTTTCCCGCTAGAAATGTCGGTGGCCGGGTGTAAGTGTCGAACCGTGCACGAAGACTTCGACCGGTGTTACCGAGCCGTCCAATCCAAGGACGCCCGGTTCGACGGCTGGTTCGTCACCGCTGTGCGGACCACCGGGATATATTGCCGGCCCAGCTGTCCGGTGCGACCACCGTTCGCCCGTAATGTGCGGTTCTATCCCACGGCGGCCGCCGCGCAACGCGCTGGCTTCCGGGCCTGCAAACGCTGCCGACCAGATGCGTCGCCGGGCTCGCCGGAATGGAACATTCGCGGCGACCTCGCTGCGCGGGCCATGCGATTGATCGCCGACGGCACTGTGGACCGCGAGGGTGTCGGGGGTCTGGCCGCAGGCCTCGGCTACACCACACGACAACTTCAGCGACTACTGCAGGCAGAGACCGGTGCCGGCCCGCTCGCCTTGGCTCGGGCGCAACGCGCCCAGACCGCGCGGGTGCTGATCGAGACAACAGATTTACCCTTCGGCGATATCGCCTTCGCCGCAGGCTTTTCCAGCATCCGCCAATTCAACGACACACTGCGCCTGGTCTGTGACAGCACTCCGACGGAGTTGCGCAAACGCGCAACTGCTCGACCAGGCCGTGCCGCAACGGACGTGCGATCACCGGGGACGGTGTCGCTGCGCTTGCCCGTGCGCGTTCCGTTCGCCTACGAAGGAGTGTTCGGTCATCTTGCCGCCAGCGTCGTGCCCGGCTGCGAAGAGGTACGCGATGGCGCCTATCGGCGGACCCTGCGGCTACCGTTCGGCAACGGAATCGCCAGCCTCACACCGGCGCCGGATCATGTCCGATGCGTCCTGACGCTCGATGACTTTCGCGACTTGACGACCGCAATCTCGCGCTGCCGGCGACTTCTCGACCTGGACGCCGACCCGGACGCCGTGATCGACGTATTGAGTGCCGACGCCACCCTCGCCCCGGCGGTAGCGAAAGCCCCCGGGCAGCGCATCCCACGCACCGTGGACGAGGCCGAGTTGGCCGTCCGCACAGTGCTGGGCCAGCAGGTGTCGATCAAGGCCGCGCGGACTCATGCCGGCAGATTGGTCGCCGCATACGGCGATCCGGTGTACGACGCCAACGGCTCCCTGACGCATACGTTTCCATCGATCGATCAACTCGGTGATATCGATCCGGCGCACCTGGCCTTGCCGAACACGCGTCGACGGACAGTCACCGGCCTCATCGCCGCGCTTGCCGACGGCAGTGTAGTGCTCAACGCCGGCTGCGATTGGGAAGAGGCCCGCCGGCAACTGCTGGCCGTCCCCGGAATCGGGCCGTGGACCGCCGAGGTGATCGCCATGCGCGGTCTCGGCGATCCCGACGCATTCCCGGCCAGCGATCTCGGATTACGTTTGGCTGCTGAACAATTGGGCTTTCCGACCGATCAGCGAGAGCTGATCGCGCGAAGCCATCGATGGCGCCCCTGGCGTTCCTATGCGACGCAGCATTTATGGACGACGCTCGAGCATTCGGTAAACCATTGGCCGGTGAAGGAGATCGCATGACCCAGTTCCGCACCATCGACAGCCCCATCGGGTTATTGACGCTGGCCGGGCACGACAACGTACTCACCAATCTGCGGATGGTCGATCAAACCTACGAACCGAGCCGCAATGGTTGGTCGCCAAATCCCAAGGCATTCAACGACGCTGTGCACCAACTCAACGCGTACTTCGCCGACGAGCTCACCGCCTTCGACCTTGAGCTCGATCTGCGAGGGACCGAGTTTCAGCGGCGAGTCTGGCAGGCGCTGCTGACCATCCCGTTCGGTGAGACCCGGTCATACGGCGAGATCGCTGCACAGATCGGCGCACCGGGTGCGGCTCGTGCGGTCGGATTGGCGAACGGCCACAACCCAATCGCAATCATTGTTCCGTGCCACCGGGTCATCGGTGCCAGCGGCAGCTTAACCGGGTACGGCGGTGGCCTCGATCGGAAACGGTCACTGCTCGCCTTGGAGACGAGACGTAGCTCCCCGACGTTGCCGCTATTCGACTGACCGCCGGCCGACGAGCGAGCCTAGAAACCAGGGAACGGTCGAGGTGGCGCGCCTGCGGGATTCAGTCCGGGCAGCAACGGCTGCGGGGCGGGAGCCCCGGGCAGACCGAACGGCAACCCAGGCGCCGGCCCTCCAGGCAGGCCAAGCGGCAGTCCCCCGCCGGAACCCGGAAGCGGGAACGGCATGTTGCCATTGGCGACCGAGTTTATCCATCCCGGACACTGCGACTGGATTGCCATCTGGGCCAGGAAGCCGGCCATGGGTGCTTCCAGACCGCCGTGACCACTCATCTGAGCCGCCCCACTCGCCAGACTGCCGCCAGGCTTGACAAGCATGGGGCAGATGGACTGCCCCATCTGCGCGATGGCGCTGCTGACCGGGCCGTTGTTCCCGATGCCGGCGCCGTTGAGGACCGGGGCCATCGGGTCACCGGCCGCATCCGCGTGCGCGGTGGGAATCGACGCCAACACGGCGCTGAACACCGTCGCAGTGACGATTACCGGTCGCAGAATTGCCCCGGATACCGCGACGACGTCAAAGGGGTCCCACCAGGAACGGCTGGTACTCGAACTTCGCCCCTCGGTTGGCCGGCGCAGATGGCCGGCCGTCTTGCTCGCGGTCATGTAGAGCTCCCCTCCGTTAGCACTCCATGCACATAGAGCACAGATGTCACTTTGATAACGTTAAGGTACTTATGTCACAGCAACAACACGATCGGATAACTGTTTGCAACCTCAGCGTTGCGCTACCGCGACCTGCGAGACCCGAATGCAACAATTGCCGGTTTTCCACGGAATGTTTGCTGACAGCGTCAGCGCTCTAGATGCGCAGCGCCTGGCTCGGCTGGCGCGATGTCGCCGCAATAAAAGGTCCTAATACACAAATGCCCGTGCCCCCCAAGGGTTTTGGGGGGCACGGGGCTTGTTGTGTGTGTTCGGCGGTGTCCTACTTTTCCACCCTGAGGGGTAGTATCATCGGCGCTGGCAGGCTTAGCTTCCGGGTTCGGGATGGGTCCGGGCGTTTCCCTGTCGCTGTGGCCGCCGTAACTTTATTGAGGTGTTATTGGTGGTGGGGTGCAGTGGTTTGTGTGTGCGGATTGTGGTTGCGTGTGTGTAAGTTTTCGGCCGGTTAGTGCCAGTTCCCTGCGCTCCTTGCGGGGCTTGTAGGTCTGGTCTATTGATCCCGTGGTCTGCGGGGGGCCTTATCCCACTTGATGGGTGAGAAGCCTGGTCTTGGAGGGGGTTTCCCGCTTAGATGCTTTCAGCGGTTATCCTGTCCGAACGTGGCTATCCAGCGGTGCCCCTGGTGGGACAACTGGTGGACCAGAGGTTCGTCCGTCC
>NZ_JBAPMI010000379.1:0-21531 GCF_049278535.1 Mycobacterium sp.
GCCGCCGGGGCCGGAACCGCCAGGTCCGCCGGGGCCTCCCGGGTGACCCGGTCCGCCCGGTCCACCGACGTGCGGCGGTCGCTGCACGATGGTCGGCCCGTTGGTGGTGTTCGAGGGTGGCGTCCAATTGCTGTGGCAGGCGTTCCAGTCCCAATTAGTTCCCCAGGACGGATCCCAGAAGTCGCCGGGACACCAGTTCAGCCCCGGCTGCGCGTGGCCCTCGGTCGCGCCGCCCACACCCGTCAATCCCAAAGCCGCTGCGATCGCTGCCGACGCGATCGCACAACTCGCGAACTTGTTCATGGGTTATGGCTATATCCGCAGGCTATGCGCTGGCCCAGCGGATCCTATCGGCCAGATGAGAAGCGGCCGGCGATACGTCGTTCACGTCTGGCAGGTCGGGCACCAGAATAGGTTGCGGCCTTCCAATTCGGCTGTGCGGACAGCGGTTCCGCACACCCGGCACGGCTCCCCTGCGCGGCGATAGACATAGGTGCGCGGCCGACCCGCGCCGTAGGAGGGTGCGCCATGGTCATGCTCGGGCCGCACAGTGATGATCTTGCCGCGGCGCAGTCCGACCTTCATCAGGTCCACCAAGTCGGTCCACGCCGTGGCGAACTCCTCTTCGCCGAGCACTCGGCCCGGCCGATAGGGGTCGATGCCATGGCGGTACAACAACTCGTTGCGGTAGACGTTGCCAACGCCGGCGATAATGGTCTGGTCCATCAGCAGTGCACCGATTGGCCTGCGTGACTTGCTAATTCGTGCCCACGGCCACGCCGGATCGGCATCGCGACGCAGAGGATCGGGCCCGAGCCGGGCGACCACATCGGCGACCTGCGCTTCATCGATGACTTCGCACACCGTCGGTCCACGCAGATCCGTGCCGTACTCAGCGCCGACCATCCGCATCCGCACCGCACCGACCGGGTCGGGCATGGTGTCATCGGATCGCGTCCACTCCGTGAACTTGCCGTACAGACCGAGATGCACGTGCACCGTCGCGCCGCCGTCGTAGTGATGAAACAGATGCTTACCCCACGCGGTGGCCCGTCGCAGTACCTGCCCGTCGACGGACGACGCCGCGAAACGGCCCTGCGGACTGGATACCGCTACCGGGGCACCGGCATAGCGGCGTTGGTGCAGCCGGGCCAGTCGGTGCAGGGTATGCCCTTCCGGCACGCCGGCTACCCGCCGTCGGCGCCGGGGACCGGCGGCGCCTGATGAGTGCGCTCGTATTCGTCGAGGATGTCGATACGCCGTTGGTGGCGTTCAGCTTTCGACCACGGGGTGGTCAAGAAGGCGTCGACGATCGCCAGCGCTTCGGGGACCGTGTGCATGCGGCCGCCGATGCCGATCAGCTGAGCGTTGTTGTGCTGGCGGGCCAGCGACGCGGTCTCCACACTCCACCCCAGCGCACACCGCGCACCCGCAACCTTGTTGGCGGCGATCTGCTCACCGTTGCCAGATCCGCCCAGGACGATCCCCAGGCTGTCCGGATCGGCCACCGTCTTCAGGGCTGCCGCGATGCAGAACGCCGGGTAGTCGTCCTCGGCGTCATAGGTGAAGGCTCCGCAATCGATCGGCTCGTGGCCGGTTTCTTCCAGGTGCTCGATGATGTGCTGTTTGAGTTCGTAGCCGGCGTGGTCGGAGCCGAGGTAGACGCGCATGACGGTGATCCTGCACCGACGACCGGTTCTAGTCGAACTCGGGGGCCTCCGTACGGCTGCGCTTGAGCTCCCAGAAGTGCGGGTAGGCCGCGAAGGTCACCGACGCATCCCAGAGCTTGCCCGCCTCTTCGCCGCGCGGGATCTTCGAAAGCACCGGGCCGAAGAACGCCGTCCCGTTGATGTGGATGGTGGGCGTGCCGACGTCGTCGCCAACTGCGTCCATCCCGGCGTGGTGACTCTTACGCAGCGCTTCGTCGTAGGCGTCACTGGTCGCAGCGGCGGCCAGCTCCGCCGGCAGGTCCAGCTCCGCGAGCGACTGCTTGATGACGTCGTCGAGGTCCTTGTTGCCCTCATTGTGAATTCGGGTGCCCATCGCCTTGTACAGCGGCGCCAGGATTTCGGAGCCGTGGGCCTGCTCGGCAGCGATCGCCACCCGCACCGGACCGAATGCCTTGGACAGCCGCTCCTTGTACTCCGCGGGCAGGTTCTCGCGATTCTCGTTGAGCACCGCGAGGCTCATCACCTGAAAGTGCACCTCGATGTCGCGGACCTTTTCCACTTCCAGGATCCAGCGAGAAGTGATCCACGCCCACGGGCACAACGGGTCGAACCAGAAATCGGCGACTGACTTCTCGGACATACTGGATCCTCTCCTTGACGGTCTATGAGCCGACAAGCACAACCCTAGTCGCGGCAGTCCAATTCCCGCCGCCGGCGCTGATTGCCTAAGTTGGACACGTGGCACTCCCCAACCTCACCCGTGGTCAGGCCGTCGAACGCGCAGCACTGGTCACCGTCGACAATTACCGAATCGACTTGGACCTCACCGACGGCGCCGGCAAACCAGGCGAGCGCACATTCCGCTCGATCACGACGGTCACGTTCGACGCCCTTCCCGGCGCCGACACTGTCATCGACATCGCGGCCGGCACCATCCGCAGCGCGACCCTCAACGACCGCGAACTCGACGTGTCCGGGTACGACGAGTCGACCGGTATCGCACTGAGCGGGCTGGCCGAGCACAACGTGGTCGTGGTCGACGCCGACTGCCGTTACTCGAACACCGGCGAAGGCCTGCACCGATTCGTCGACCCCGTCGACAGCGAGGTGTATCTGTACTCGCAGTTCGAAACCGCGGACGCCAAGCGGATGTTCGCGTGCTTCGACCAGCCCGACCTCAAGGCCACGTTCGACGTGAAGGTGACCGCGCCGCAGCACTGGCAGGTGGTGTCCAATGGCGCGACGGCGAGCGCCGACGGCGGCGTGCACACCTTTGCCACCACCCCGCGGATGAGCACCTATCTGGTCGCGCTGATCGCCGGTCCGTATGCGCGCTGGGATGACGTCTACCGCGACGAGCACGGTGAGATCGCGCTGGGCCTCTTCTGCCGTGCCACTTTGGCTGAGTTCATGGACGCCGAGCGGCTGTTCACTCAGACCAAGCAGGGTTTTGGCTTCTACCACAAGAACTTTGGCGTGCCGTATGCGTTCGGCAAGTATGACCAGTTGTTCGTGCCGGAGTTCAACGCGGGTGCGATGGAGAACGCGGGCGCGGTGACGTTCTTGGAGGATTACGTCTTTCGCAGCAAGGTCACCCGGGCGTCCTACGAGCGGCGCGCCGAGACGGTGCTGCACGAGATGGCGCATATGTGGTTCGGCGATCTGGTCACCATGCAGTGGTGGGATGACCTGTGGCTCAATGAATCTTTCGCCACCTTCGCATCGGTGCTGTGCCAAAGCGAGGCCACCGAATTCGCCGAGGCGTGGACCACGTTTGCCAACGCCGAAAAGTCATGGGCCTATCGCCAAGACCAGCTGCCGTCGACGCACCCGGTCGCCGCGGACATTCCCGATCTGGCCGCCGTCGAGGTCAACTTCGACGGCATCACTTATGCCAAGGGCGCCAGCGTGCTCAAGCAGCTGGTGGCCTACGTGGGCCTGGAGCATTTCCTGTCGGGTCTGCGCGATTACTTCCGCGCACACGCGTTTGACAACGCGACGTTCGACGACCTTCTCGCCGCGCTGGAGAAGGCTTCGGGCCGCGACCTGTCCGACTGGAGCCGGCAATGGCTGAAGACGACCGGGCTCAACACGCTTCGCGCGGACTTCGACGTCGACGGCGACGGCCGTTTCACCCGCTTCGCGGTCACTCAAAGCGGCGCCGCGCCCGGCGCCGGCGAGACCCGGGTCCATCGCCTGGCGGTCGGCATCTATGACGACGACGGCAGTGGCAAGCTGGTGCGGGCCCATCGCGAAGAACTCGATGTCAGCGGTGTAAGCACGGAAGTTCCTGCGCTGGTTGGCGTTTCGCGCGGCCAGCTGATTCTGGTGAACGACGACGATCTGACCTACTGCTCGCTGCGGCTGGATCCTGACTCCCTGCAGGTCGCTCTGAACCGGATCGCCGACATCGTTGAACCGCTGCCCCGAACGCTGGTGTGGTCGGCGGCGTGGGAGATGACCCGCGATGCGGAGCTGCGGGCCCGCGATTTCGTGACGCTGGTCTCCGGCGGCATCCAGGCCGAAACCGAGGTCGGTGTTGCGCAGCGGCTGCTGCTACAGGCACAGACCGCGCTGGGTTCGTACGCCGATCCGGAGTGGGCCCGCTCGGAGGGCTGGCCGGCATTCGCCGACCGGCTGCTGGAATTGGCCCGCGCCGCGGCGGCGGGCTCGGACCATCAGCTGGCATTCGTCAACGCGCTCTGCACATCGGTGTTGTCGACCCGGCATGCGGTGGCGCTCGCCGACCTTCTCGATCGCGATCCCGCCGACGTGGACCTGGCCGGCCTCACCGTGGACACCGATCTGCGTTGGCGCATCGTGACCGCGCTGGCCGCCGCCGGCGAGATCGATGGCGACGGCCCCGAGTCGCCGTTCATCGACGCCGAGGTGCAGCGCGACCCGACCGCGGCGGGGCGACGGCACGGCGCGCAGGCCTCGGCCGCACGGCCGCAGTCGGCCGTCAAGGAAAAGGCATGGACGCAGGTCACCGAAGACGACACGCTTCCCAACATCGTCGGCCGGTCGATCATCACCGGCTTCGTCGAACCGGGACAGGCTGAGCTGCTCAAGCCGTTCGGTGCGCGTTACTTCGCGGCGATCCGGGGAATCTGGGAACGCCGCTCCAGCGAGGTCGCCCAGACGGTAGTGGTCGGCCTGTACCCGTCGTGGGACGTCAGCGACGACGGCCTCGCCGCCGCGGACACATTTCTCGGCGATCCCGAGCTGCCGCCGGCACTGCGCCGACTGGTACTCGAAGGCCGCGCCGGGATCGAGCGGTCGCTGCGGGCCCGTCGGTTCGACGCAGGCGCACAGGCCTGAGAAGGCTGCAGCCCGCTAGGCGGGCGAGATGCCGGCGCTGGTCACGCGGACCGCGCTGACCAGACCGTCGATCAGCTTGCCGTCCTGGAACGCCGAGGCCGCGGCGGCCACACCAAGCGGCGCAGCCGATTCGGCCCCGCGGCCGCGGACACCCGAGCCGTAGACCACCTCGATCGCGTGCTGATCCGGGGAGACGGCGATCAGCACCGCGTCGTCCGGAGTCGGCACCTTGGCCAGGATCTCTCTCGCGCGCGCCCCGGTATCGCTACCCAGGTCGCCGATGTAGACGGCGAACCGCGCGCCGGCCGCCCGCGACCCGTAGGTCAGCGCTTCATCCAGGGTGACCAGATCGTCGATGGGGAACGGGTAGTGCACCGAGGGTTCGCCCGGCTCGGTGACGCCCGAGATTCGCCCACTGGTCGTGATCGCCGAGCCGTGCGGCAGCTCGGCGGGCTGCACGGTTGCGACCTCACCACTTGCCACTTGCGCCACCTCCCACGCTGAACTCGGCGGCGCCATGGCCGTGTCCGCCATGACCGACAACCTCATCGGTGGCGGCCCACAGGATGGGCGGATGCGTCCAGGGCTCCGACAATTTGTAGGTCGCCGGGTGCGGACCCTTGCGTGACCAGATCAGCGCCACGAGCAGAATGACCAGCAACAACGGGACACCAAGAAACAGCGAGTGGGTTTCCATCGTGCTCACGACGCAAACCGTATCCCACCGGCGAACCGACGGCCACGCGGCACGCATCGTCGTCGAGCTACGCCGCGCCTTCGCCGAGGTATCGCGCCCAGGCGGGATCGAGCTCTTTGACCGTCGACAGCAGCCGCCAGTGCTGGCCCTTGGGCGACGTCGGCGGCCAGCGCAGTGACCAGCCCAGCTCGTTCAGCAACTTGTCGCCCTTGCGGTGGTTGCACGTCGAGCAGCACGCCACGCAGTTCTCCCACGTGTGGTCGCCACCGCGACTGCGCGGCACCACATGATCGACGGTGTCGGCCTTGGCCCCGCAGTATGCGCAGCAGAAACGGTCCCGGTGCATCAATGCCGCCCGGGTCATCGGGACGCGGGCCCGATAGGGCACCCGCACGAAGTTGCGCAACCGGATCACCGAGGGCACCGCGATCGATCGAGTCGACGAGTGGATGACTGGGCCGGTCGGGTCGTCGTGCACGACATCGGCCTTGCCGCAGATCAGCATGATGATGGCCCGCCGGACGGGCAATGCCGTCAACGGCTCATAGGTGGAGTTCAGCAGCAGCACCCGGCGGCGATTCCAGATCGAGCCACCGTCGTGCGCAACGGGCGGGTGGGTTTCGACGCCTTGGACGCTGTGCAGGGTAGAACCCGTCATGGGCCTGGTGTAGCCCGCCGCGGCACCTGAACTGTGGTGGCTGCCGCGTTTCTTGCGCTGCGCCATACGTCCTCCGTCGAACAGTCCATCACGATTCGCCAGCGAGCGCACGCCAAATTGGCCGGTGTTCGCTGGTCAATCCAGTGAACAGCCGGTAGCGGCGTGCGTGGCCAAGGTTCATATGTCGCTCAGCGACCTGTTTTGGGCATGGCCCACAATGGAAGCGATGGAACAACCACAAGAGACCTTCTACGACGCTGTCGGCGGGGCAGACACGTTCCATGCGATCGTGTCGCGCTTCTACGCGCTGGTCGCCGAGGACGAAATTCTGCGGCGCCTCTACCCCGAAGATGACCTCGAAGGCGCCGAGGAACGGCTGCGGATGTTCCTCGAACAGTACTGGGGCGGCCCGCGGACATACTCCGAGCAACGCGGCCATCCCCGATTGCGGATGCGGCATGTGCCGTTTCAGATCGGGCCGTTTGAGCGCGATGCCTGGCTGCGCTGCATGCACACCGCGATCGCGTCCGTCGACTCCGCGACTCTCGACGACGCACACCGCAAGGCGTTACTCGACTACCTGGAAATGGCCGCCCACTCCCTGGTCAACTCGGAGTTCTGATGGGCTCACGCCAACAGCGGCCGTGGTGGGCGGACGCGGTGTTCTACCAGGTGTACCCACGGTCCTTCGCCGACAGCAACGGCGACGGCGTCGGCGACATTGACGGTGTTGCGGCACGGTTGGACTACCTGGACCGATTGGGGGTCGACGCGATCTGGTTCAGCCCGATCATGGTGTCCCCAATGGCCGATCACGGTTACGACGTATCGGATCCGCGCGACATCGATCCGCTGTTCGGCGACCTGGCCGCTTTCGAAGGCCTGATCGCGTCAGCGCATGAGCGCGGCATCAAAATCACCATGGATCTGGTGCCCAACCACACCAGTTCGGAGCACCCGTGGTTCCGCGAGGCACTGGCCGCGGCACCGGGCAGCGCCGCGCGGAACCGGTACATCTTCCGCGACGGCCGCGGAGCCGGCGGCGCCGAGCCGCCGAACAACTGGCAGTCCGTCTTCGGCGGGCCGTCATGGACCCGCGTTGTGGCGCCCGACGGCAGTCCCGGGCAGTGGTACCTGCATCTTTTCGACGTCGAACAGCCGGACCTCAACTGGGATAATCCAGAGGTTTTCGACGACCTCGAGAAGACGTTGCGGTTCTGGCTGGAGCGCGGCGTCGACGGTTTCCGCATCGACGTCGCACACGGAATGGCGAAACCGCCGGGCCTTCCGGACAGCGATGTCGAGATGCGGCCCCGGATGCTCAGCGACGGCGATCCACGGTTCAACCATCCCAATGTGCATGCGATTCACCGCAATATCCGCCGGGTGATGGACGACTATCCCGAGGCGGTGACCATCGGCGAGGTCTGGGTCTTCGACAACGCCAGCTGGGCCGAGTACCTGCGCGCCGACGAACTGCACCTGGGCTTCAATTTTCGCATGGTACGGGCCAAATTCGACATCACCGAGATCCATGGTTCGATCGACAACACCCTTGATGCAGCGGCCATCGAAAATGCCACCCCCACATGGACATTGGAAAACCACGATGTCGTCCGGGCGCCCACCCGCTACGGCGGCGGCGACGTAGGGCTGGACCGGGCGCGCGCGATGGCGATGCTGACGCTCGCTCTGCCTGGCGCGGTATTTCTCTACAATGGGCAGGAATTGGGCCTGCCGAATGTCGAATTGCCCGACGAGGCACTACGCGATCCGACCTGGGAGCGTTCCGGTCACACCGTCCGCGGCCGCGACGGATGCCGCATTCCGATTCCGTGGCGTGGCGACGCTCCCCCGTTCGCTTTCTCCACATCGGCGGACACCTGGTTGCCGATACCGCCGGAATGGGAGTCGCTCACGGTGGAGAAGCAACTGCTCAACGCCGACTCGACATTGTCGTTTTTTCAGCACGCCCTCGAAATTCGGCGTAGCCGTATCGAATTCACGGGCGCGAACATCCAATGGTTGAAAGCGCCCGACGACACGCTTGCCTTCGCCCGCGGCGACGACGGATTACGCTGCGTGCTGAACACCGGCACGCAGCCGATACCGCTGCCGGACGGCGAACAGCTTCTGACCAGCACGCCACTGGTCGGCGGTGAGCTACCGCCCAACGCAGCCGCGTGGCTCGTGTCGTCTGACACCCGCGGGTAGCGCATCGCCGCGCGCATCTCTATACATAACGCATGACGTACGCGTGGACGGTAATCGGCGCAGGACCTGCGGGCATCGCGGCCGTGGGGAAACTACTCGACCTCGGCATCGCCGACACCGACATCGCCTGGATCGATCCCGCCTTTGCCGGCGGAGATATCGGCGCGAAGTGGCGGTCGGTTTCCAGCAACACGCAGGTCGGATTCTTTCTCAGTTATCTGAACGGCGCCAAGGCATTCCGGTTCTCCGCAGCGCCCCCGATGCCGCTGACGGAAATCGACCCCGAAGAGACCTGCGCCCTCGCGTTGGTAGCTGACCCGCTGCGGTGGATTACCGAGCAATTACGGGAGCGGGTGGACACCTTCGAAACCACGGCCACTGGTTTGGTTTTGGAGAACCGGCAGTGGCGGATAGAAACGGAATTGCAGGACGTGACGTCGGCCAATGTGATTCTGGCAGTGGGAGCAATACCGAAGTCGCTTGACTATCCGCAGCTGCCGGAGATTCCGCTCGAAGTCGCCCTCGACCCGGAAAAGCTGGCCGAACAACCGCTGGAGAACGCCACGGTCGCGGTGTTCGGTTCGTCGCACTCGTCGATGATCGTGCTTCCGCATCTGCTGCGTCACCCGGTGGCAAAAGTGGTGAACTTCTACCGCAGCCCGCTCAAATATGCCGTCTACTTGGATGATTGGATCCTGTTCGACGACTCTGGCCTCAAAGGCCGGGCAGCGGTCTGGGCTCGGGAGAATATCGACGGAGTGCTGCCCGACCGCCTGGAACGGTGCCTGGTCGATGGCCCGGACTTCGACCAAAAGCTTGCCGAGTGCGATCTCGCGGTGTACACGGTCGGCCTTGAACGCAGGACGCTGCCCGAAACCAGACAATGGGGTCAGCTTGATTACAACCCCGACAACGGCATTCTGGCCCCCGGACTCTTCGGTGTCGGGATCGCATTTCCAGCGCGCGCGGTCGACCGCTACGGCTACGTCGAATACCGCGTCGGCCTGAAGAAGTTCATCGACCACCTGGATGAGGTATTGCCATTGTGGTTGCGCTACTCGACGTAGTCAGCGCAGTACCAGCGCCGGGTCGCCGCGTCGCCGGTACACCGAACCGAATCGCGCGTCGATGCGCAACCAGGCCGGCAGCATGCGAACCCGCACGATCTCGTCGGCGGGGACAGCGTCGGCCGACTGCGGCAGGAAACCCATTGCCGTCAAGGCGAATACACATCGCATCGGAACGCCGACGCTGCCGCCGGCCGAGCTGACCCGAATCACCTCTTGGTCCAGCAGCGACACCGGAGGCCCCTGAGCGCTGCCGTGCTCCTTGGCCAACTGCGCACCGCGCTGCGCCAGATCGAGCATGTGCCGGGCCGGTACATCGTCAAGGTGAACAAAGCCCGAGTCCGGCGGCAATGCTCCGCGCCACGCGGAGTCCATCGGGAAGCCTGGATTCACATAACCAGAGCTGTCGACCGCGGCCAGTCCTCCCGCCAATTCGTCTGCACCAACCGACAAGTCGTCGGGCCGAACGACGCCGGCCACCACCCTGCTGGCGAGCACGTCTAAACCCGTGGAAGCCCAGGCGACGAATTCGCCCGGCGAACGGGTACGCAACCGGATCACGGTTGCGGCGTCGAGCCGCGCCGCCCGCTCAGCGAACGCAGCCAGGTCGGCACGATGGGCGGCGACGGATTCTGGACCCAGCCAGACACCCCGCTCGGTTACCTCAGCCACCGCTGCAAGTATTCCCGGTGATGCGGCGCCAAGCGCACCAGCCGCTGTTCGTCGATGTTGAATGCGGCAAGCTGCGACTCACCTATGACGGCGGGTTTCGATTCCGGGTCGGCACTTACCGAACGCACCTCGTAGCCCAGCGTGAAATCAACTGCCCGCAACCGCTTTACCCACATGGTGACCTGCAGCGGCGAATCAACCAGCCGCAGCTGACCCTTGTACGTGACCCGCACATCGGCGATCAACAGACCGATTTCGAGGATGTCCGCAGCAAACGCCGGCGACAGGAACGGGACGCGGGCCTCTTCCATGATCGTGACCATGGTCGCGTGGTTGACATGCTGATACATGTCGATGTCCGACCACCGGACTGGAACGGGCGCAACGAATCCCGGAGTGCTCAACCTGCCGCTCCTCGCCCGCTGGTGCGGGTCATCGAGCGAATCTGGCGGGCCGCCACCGACAGTGTGGCCAGATCTCTCTGCCCGCTGTCATGAATTTCGACAAGTGTCCGCCTGGCCCTCTCCACCCGCGACGCGCTGGTGTGTTCCCATTCGGCGATCTTCTCCTCGCCGGTTTCGTCGGGCTCACCCACCGCGAGCACGTCGAAGCACAGCGAGCGTAGCGAAGAGTAAATGTCATCACGAATCGCCAAGCGCGCCAACGAGTGCCAACGATCAGCCCGCGGCAGTTCGGATACCGCGGTCAGCAGACCGTCGGTTCCCAACCGGTCCATCAACGCGAAATACGTGTCAGCGACTTCGGCTGGGTCGCGGTCTTCGATGTCGGCGACGTCGATGACGTCGAGCAGGCTGTACCGATACAAGCCGGTGGCCACCATGTAGCCCATATCCTCCGAGGCGCCTTGCTTGACGAATTCCGCGGTTTCCTTCTCCACGATCGTCTTGTCGTCACCGCGCAGCCACTCCGACATCCGCGGCGTCAGCGTTGCCACTTTCTTGGCGAATCGGTTGATCTCGGCGCCCACCGCCAATGGCTGCGGCCGGTAGTTGAGCAACCAGCGCCCGGCCCGGTCGATGAGCCGACGCAAATCCAACGTCATCTGGTCCGACACCGCGATCGGCAGCCCGGCCGCGCGGATGTCGTGCCACAGCTGCCCGATGCCGAAGATGGCGTCGGTCGCGGCGTAGGTGCGCACGGCGTCCACGGGACCTACCCCGGTGTCCTGGGTGATCCGGTAGTCGTAGCTGATACCGGCGGTGTCCACCAGATCGTTGACCAGCATGGTCGTCACGATCTCCCGTCGCAGTTGGTGTGAGCGGATCGCCGGGCCGCACCGGGCGCGCAGCTGGGACGGGAAATACCGGGGCAGCTTGCTGGCGAACACCTCTTGATCCGGCAGATCGGATTCCAGCAGTTCGTCTTTGAGCGTCAGCTTGACGTGTGCCATCAGCGTCGCGAGTTCCGGCGAGGTGAGCCCGAGGCCGACGTCGAACCGGCGCGCAATCTCTTTCTCCGAGGGCAGCGCCTCGAGTTCGCGGTTGAGCCCTCGCTCGGCCACCAGGTACTTGATCTGGTCGGCGTGCACCGGCAGCAGACTCGGGGCGTTGGTGCGACTGGTGCCGATCAAATCGTTCTGGTCAGCGTTGTCGGCGAGCACCAGGTCGGCGACCTCGTCGGTCATCGACTCGAGCAGCTGGGTGCGTTCGCCCGGATCGATCTTGCCGGCGGTCACCTGCGAGTCGACCAGGATCTTGATGTTGACCTCGTGGTCGGAACAGTCCACACCGGCCGAGTTGTCCATCGCGTCGGTGTTGATCCGCCCGCCGCACAGATCGAACTCGACCCGACCGCGTGCCGTGACACCGAGATTGCCACCCTCGCCAACAACTTTCGCGCGCACCTGGTTCGCGTTGACGCGTAACGCATCGTTGGCCCGGTCACCTACGTCCGCATCGGACTCCGCTTCGGCCTTGATATAGGTTCCGATCCCGCCGTTGAACAAAAGATCCACCGGGGCCCGCAGAATCGCGCGCACCAGATTAGGCGGCGCCATCTCGGTGACATCGTCTTCGATGCCCAGCGCCGCACGTACCTGATCGCTGATCGGGATGGATTTGTGCTCGCGGCTGTACACCCCACCGCCCTCGCTGATCAGCGACAAGTCGTAGTCGTCCCAGCTGGACCGGGCCAGGTCGAACATCCGTCGTCGTTCTTGCCAGGACGAGGCGGGATCGGGGTTGGGGTCCAAGAAGATGTGCCGGTGGTCGAAGGCGGCCAGCAGGCGAATGTGTGTGGACAGCAACATGCCGTTGCCGAAAACGTCGCCGCTCATGTCGCCGACACCGACCACGGTGAAGTCCTCGGTCTGGGTGTCGACGCCCATCTCGCGGAAGTGGCGCTTTACCGCCTCCCAGGTGCCTTTGGCAGTGATGCCCATCGCCTTGTGGTCGTAACCGACCGATCCACCGGATGCGAAGGCATCACCCAGCCAGAACCCATACGACCCGGCGACTTCGTTGGCGATATCGGAAAACGTTGCGGTGCCTTTGTCGGCGGCAACCACCAGGTAGGCGTCGTCGCCGTCGCGTCGCACGACTCCGGGCGGGGCGCTGACCTCACGGGTGGTGTGATCGACATTGTCGGTGATGTCGAGCAAGCCGGAGATGAACAGCTTGTAGCAGTCGACACCTTCGTTGCGGTTGGCCTCGCGGTCAGCGGCGGGATCGCCGGTGGGCAGCGGCGGTTGTTTGACGACGAAGCCGCCCTTGGCGCCGACTGGCACGATGACCGCGTTCTTCACCGCCTGCGCCTTGACCAGACCCAGGATCTCGGTGCGGAAGTCTTCCCGACGGTCTGACCAACGCAAGCCGCCGCGTGCCACGTAACCGAATCGCAGGTGCACACCTTCGACGCGGGGCGAATACACGAAGATCTCGAATTTCGGGCGCGGCAGTGGAAGCTCCTCGATCAGCTGCGCATCCAGCTTCAGCGACAGCACGTTCTGGCTGCGAGCCGATCCAGGTTGTTTCACAAAGTAATTGGTGCGCAGCGTGGCCTGAATCAGCTCGGCGAAAGCCCGTAGGACACGATCGGTGTCCATGCTCACCAGCGCGTCGATGTCCGCGGCGACCGCCGCAGCCGCGGCCTGCGCGTCACGACTCTTCGGCGAGCTCGACGGATCGGGATCGAACAGCGCCTCGAACAAGACAACCAATGACCGTGCGGTATCCGGGTTTTCGTTGACCACCGATTCGATGTGGGACTGGCTGTATGGGAAGCCGGCCTGCCGCAGGTACTTCGCATAGCTCCGCAGCAGCACGACCTGCTGCCAAGTCAGGTCGGCGCGCATCACCAGCTCGTTGAACCTGTCGATCTCGGCGCGACCTTCCCAGATCGCAGTCACCGCGTCGGCGAAGCGCTGAGCGGTCGCCTCGCGTTCGGGCCCCGGCTGCGCCAGCGGGACCGTGGGTTGCGGCGCGATCTTGAACTGGTAGATCCACACCGGTAAACCGTCGGGGCGGTTCACGGTGAACGGGCGCTCCTCCAGTACGACAACACCCATGGACTGCAGCATCGGCAGCAGCTGGCTCAGTGACGCCGTACAGCCACCTAAATACCATGTTAGACGGACGGTTTCGTCATAGTCATGGTCGGACAGCACCAGCTTGACCGAGTCGTGCGTCAGCTCCTCGAAGATGGCGATGTCGTTGATCGCATCCGCCGGAGTGACGACCTGTTTGTACGCCTCGGAGAACGCACCAGCGTAATGCTCCGCTTCGATGGGCTCAGCGCCCGCCGCGGCTGCCTCGCCGAGCAGCCGGTCCGACCAGGTACGCGCGGCCTCGCTCAGCAGTGCCTGAAGCCTCAGCCGGTTGGCGTCGGATGTGTCTATCTGTGTGGCCTTGTCTTCGCGCAACCGGACCATGAAATGCAAAAGCGCCCAAGGCGATTCCGTGACGCGGGCAGTGAATTCGAGACTGGTGCCGCCGAACTCACTGACCAGGATGTCCTCGATCTGCAGGCGCACTGCCGTCGTGTAGCGGTCGCGCGGCAGATAGACCAGACAAGAGACGAAGTACTCGAGGCGGTCGGCGCGCAAGAACAGCAGTGCGCGGCGCCCGGATCCGAGGTCGACGACCGACTTGGCCATCGCCAGCAGCTGCTCGGCGCTGCGCGCGAAAAGCTCTGAGCGCGGTACGGTCTGGATGACATCGAGCAGCAGCTGACCCGGGTAGCCGGGGTCGCGGTCGGCCAGCGCCAGCATGTCGTGGACCCTGCGCGAGATGATCGGGATCTCCAACACGTCGGCATTCATCGCCGCAACGGTGAAGAGCCCGATGAGGCGATGCTCGAAGACGGTGCCGTCGGCGTTTTCCCGGACGGCGAAGACATACGGGTAAGCACCGAAGCGCAGATAGCTCGCAACATCGGTCTGCGCCAACGCCAGCAATTCGTGGTCCTCGGTCAGCCGAGGACGAGACCCCTTGCGGCGGCGCAGCACACCGAGGCTGGCCGTTGCCGTATCGCCCGACACACGTCCGTCACGCACCGGGCAGCGTTGATATCCCAGCAGCGTGAAATGCCCGTCGGCCAACCAGCGCAAGAGTGTGGCGACGTCGCCGCCACTGGCGCCTGGGTAGTGATCGTTCGCGTTGTTTTCGACGTCGTCGGCCAGGTCGTTGAGCACGGTGATCATCGCCGTCGAATCCGCTGCGACGCGGCGCAAGTCGGCGAGCACACCCGGCATCAGGCGTTCGGCTTCATGTAAGGCGTTGCGGTCCACCGACGGCACGAGTTGGACATGGATCCAGGTCTCGTCGATCCCTTCGCCACTGGAATCCTTCGGCCCCACCGCGAGCAGCTCTCCGGCGCTGTCCCGGCGCACGTGGAAAACCGGGTTCATGATTGCCGTGTACGCCACGCCAAGCCGATGCAGCAGGACGGTGACCGAATCCATCAGCATCGCGCCGTCGTCGGTGACTACTTGGAGCGCGGGACCGAATCCGCCCGGGTTGTCATGCGGGTAGACGGCGACGCGGCTCTCCCCCGCCGGCCGATGCGCGCCGAGCCGGTAATGGGCAGCCAGCAACGCCGGCGTCAGCGCGGGAGCCGATATCGGCTGGAGTGCGGACTCCGCGGCGGCCGCGGCCTCGTCGTCGTGGGGGCCTTGGTAGCTGTCGGTGTAGGCCATCGAGATCCACTCGGGAATCTCTTGGCTGTCAGTGAACTTCGTCCAGTCCAGAGCATTAACCGTCATGCCGACCGCTCCTCAGCACGCATACCAACGCTGGCCTGCCTGACATTAGTCGCGAGTGAGCCTCCGGTGAGTCACCCTGTGTGGACGCGCCGCTTCGGCTCCCAGCCGCTCGATCTTGTTCTCCTCGTACGCACCGAAGTTGCCTTCGAACCAGAACCACTTGGCCTCGTTGTCGTCGTCGCCTTCCCACGCCAGGATGTGCGTGCAGGTCCGGTCGAGGAACCAGCGGTCGTGAGAGATCACCACCGCGCAGCCGGGGAATTTCTCCAGCGCATTCTCCAGCGAGCCGAGGGTTTCGACGTCGAGGTCGTTGGTCGGCTCATCCAGCAGGATCAGGTTGCCGCCCTCTTTGAGAGTGAGCGCCAGGTTGAGCCGGTTGCGTTCGCCAACGGACAACACCCCCGCCGGTTTCTGCTGATCAGGGCCCTTGAAACCGAACGCCGAGACGTAGGCCCGCGACGGGATCTCGTTCTGCCCGACTTGGATGTAGTCCAGGCCGTCGGAGACGGTCTGCCAGACCGTCTTCTTCGGGTCGATGCCGCCGCGCGACTGATCGACGTAGCTCAGCTTCACGGTTTCGCCGACCTTCACGATGCCGCTGTCCGGCTGTTCGAGGCCGACGATTGTCTTGAACAGCGTCGTCTTGCCGACACCGTTGGGACCGATGACGCCGACGATGCCGTTGCGCGGCAGTGTGAACGACAGGTCCTTGATCAGCGTGCGCCCTTCGAAGCCCTTGTCGAGGTGCTCGACCTCGACCACCAGGTTGCCCAGCCGCGGGCCGGTCGGGATCTGGATCTCCTCAAAGTCGAGCTTGCGGGTCTTCTCCGCTTCGGCCGCCATTTCCTCGTAGCGCTGCAGGCGAGCTTTGCTCTTGGCCTGGCGGGCTTTGGCGCCGGAACGCACCCAGGCCAGCTCGTCGGTCAGCCGCTTCTGCAGCTTGACGTCCTTGCGGCCCTGCACAGAGATCCGCTCGGCCTTCTTCTCCAAGTAGGTGGAGTAGTTGCCCTCGTAGGGATAGGCGCGGCCACGGTCGAGCTCAAGGATCCACTGGGCCACGTTGTCCAGGAAGTACCGGTCGTGGGTGACCGCCAGAACCGCGCCCTCGTATGCGGCCAGGTGCTGTTCGAGCCATTGCACGCTCTCGGCGTCGAGGTGGTTGGTCGGCTCGTCGAGAAGCAGCAGGTCCGGCTTGGCCAGCAGCAGCTTGCACAGCGCCACTCGGCGCCGCTCACCGCCGGACAGATGCGTGACCGGCTCGTCGGGCGGCGGGCAGCGCAGGGCGTCCATCGCCTGCTCGAGCTGCGAGTCGAGATCCCAGGCGTTGGCGTGGTCGAGGTCTTCCTGCAGCCGGCCCATCTCTTCCATCAACTCGTCGGAGTAGTCGGTGGCCATCAGTTCGGCGACTTCGTTGAAGCGGTCAAGTTTGACCTTGATGTCGCCGAGGCCTTCTTCGACATTGCCGCGAACGGTCTTCTCCTCGTTCAACGGCGGCTCCTGCAGCAGGATGCCAACGGTCGCATCGGTGGCCAGGAAGGCTTCGCCGTTGTTCGCCTTGTCCAGCCCCGCCATGATCCGCAAGACGCTCGACTTACCCGCCCCGTTGGGGCCGACGACACCGATCTTGGCGCCCGGATAAAAGCTCAAGGTGACGTCGTCGAGGATGACTTTGTCGCCGTGCGCCTTGCGGACCTTTTTCATCGTGTAGATGAACTCAGCCATGCCGCGGTGTTGCCTTTCTGGTTTGCGAGAGATTGCTCGCGCCCCATCCTAGGCACCGCCATGTCGACGCAACTAAGCCGACAGTGAGACCTTCACCCGCGACTCGTCGTTGTCGGCGTCTTCCTGGTCGCTGGCATCAGTGGTATCCGCCGCAGCATCCGGCACCGAGGTAACCGTCTTTTCCACGCGGGCGATGCAACGGGACAGGTCAGGACCGACTGAGCTGGCCCGCATCTCCAGGTTTGACCGCCGGATGCCGTCACGGTCCTCGTACTCACTGGTGTGCACGTGGCCCACCACGATCACCGGCGAGCCCTTGCCGAGCGAGGCGCCAACCCCGGACACCAGGCGCCCCCAGCAGTTCACGGTGACGAACAGCGAATTGCCGGGCTCCCACGTGCCGTCGCCGACGCGGCGTCGGGAATTGCTCGCGACCCGGAATTTCAGTACTTCGTGATCTCCGACCGTGCGACGTATCGGGTCGTTGACGATGTTGCCGACCACAGTCAGCGGCGTTTCGAACATTGCTCATCCTTTTCTTCGATGCGACGGCGCCTCGCCGCCGGTGCTGGGACCAGTCAGCCAGCAGACACCGACGCGCTCGCCGCGTGACAGGGCAGCCCCGCCGGCGTTGGGGATCACGACACCACTGGGGATAAGCGCCCGCCTCTCCAGGGAGGCAAGTGGCTGTCGGTACCTAGTGGTCGCGGCGGGCCAACTCGGCGAGCATCGCGTTGTACGCCGCGAGCTCGGAGTCCTCGTCGCGGTCGGCGGCACGATCCAATCGCCGCGCGGTTCGCTGGTCGCTACGCGACCATTGCACCAGCAACGCGATCATGACAACGACGAGCGGTATTTCCCCTGCGGCCCAAGCCATTCCACCGCCGAGCCGTTGATCCCCGATCAGATCGGTATGCCAGCTCAGGTGCAGCGACCGATAGAAGCTTTCGCCGAGCACCTTCTGCATGCTCATCAAGATGATTGCGAAGAATGCGTGCAACGGCAGCGACGCGAAGACCACAGCCACCTTGGCCAGCGGCGGGATCGGCCGCGGCGTCGGGTCGACACCGATGACCACCCAATAGAACAGGTAGCCGCTGGCCAAGAAATGCAGGTTCATCACAACGTGCCCGACGTGGCTCCCGACCGCGGCGTCGAACAGGCCACCCAGGTACAGCCCATAGAACCCGGCAACGAACAGGGCCGTCGCGACGACCGGATTGGTGAGGAACCTCGAGATCTTGCTGTGCAAGGCGGCGAGCAGCCATTCCCGCATGCCCGGCGGATCGCCGCGACCGGCAGCCGGCAGCGCCCGCAGCGCCAGGCCGACCGGCCCACCCAACACGAGCAGAATCGGCACCAGCATCGACAGCATCATGTGAGCGGCCATATGCATGCTGAACATGGCCGGCATGTACCTGCCCATCCCCGACGAGCTGACGAACAGCAGCGCCGCGCAGCCCAGCAGCCAAGCCGCGGTCCGGCCCATCGGCCACGCATCGCCGCGGCCACGCAGCCGACGCACGCCCGCCAGATACAAAGCGGCGAACACGATTGCGGCCGAGCCGAAGATCAGGTCGAACCGCCAATCGAAGAGCACCCGGACCGGGGTGGGCGGGCCGGCGAAGTCGTAGCCGATTTTGATGTCGGATATCGATGGCACGCCGATCGGCAGCGGCGGTGGAGGTGTGCGGCCGAGGCCGACGGCGACGCCGAACGTCAGACCGAATAGCAGCGCCTCGATCAATGCCAGCCGGACCAGAGCGGCTCGTGAGTTCGGGTCGGCTTGCATCGCAGCGACTCCGGAGCGCCGCTGCCGCCAACCGGTGATGCCGAGCAAGCACAGCGCGACGAACTTGATGACCACCAGACGTCCGTAATTTGTGGTGAGCAGATCCGACGGCAGGATCCGCACCAGCGCGTTGACGACCCCGCTGACCGCCATCGCGATAAAGCACCACAACGCAATCGTCGAGAATCGTCGCGAAGCCAGATCGGCATGCCGGCCGCCACGTGATACATGGGTGAGTAACGCCAGCAGGCCACCCGCCCACAGGCTGCCCGCGACCAAATGGATCAGCAGGCTGTTGGTGGCCAGGTCATGCGAACCGCCGGCCGACGAGTGGCCGGTCAGCCCCAGCGGCAACAGGGTGACCAACGACCCGGCCACCAGCAGCGGCGTCCACGACCACCGCAGCACCGGCACGCTGGCCACCGTCAGCACCGCAGCCAACAACGCGGTCCACCGCCACGTCGCAGAGATATTGATCAGGCTGGCCAGCGACCACAGCGTCGCCGGGTTCAGGTGGGCGGTGATCGGCTGACCGGAGACATCGGAAATGGTCAGCGGCACCTGCAGTGCGGCGCACACGGCCCATGCTCCGGCGGCCACCGACCCCACCCGCAATGCGCGATAGCCATCGACGTCCAGGACGCCGTTCTCCTGCGGCGGCACCAAAAACGCCGCGAACAGAAAAGATCCGACGGCCACAACGGCGGCGACCTCACCGGCGGCCCGGACGAACGGCAGGCCGATCGTGGTCACCGGACCGGGATCGGGCAACCCGGTGGCGGTCAGCGCGGCGGCCAGCGACAGCGCCCCGATGCCGGCCGCGGTGCAACCGGCCAGCGTCGCCACCCCGACCAGCAGTGGCCACACCACCGTGCGGCGGCTGGCAGCCGGAGCATCCGTCATGAATAAAGCGTACGGTCGCGCCTCTTACGGGCGTCCCACACCGCGTGCCTCTGCCTCGCGGGCGACGAATTGGTTGCGCGCGATCTGTCCGACGTGGTCAAAATCCCGGAGGATGGATTGCAATTCGCGGCGAAACGCGACGCGACGCTCAGCCAGATCTGGCGCGGGTTTGAGCAGATCCTGGTCGGCGACGACTTGGCGCGCGGTGTCGAACAACAAAGTCGACACCGGCTCGCTGCTGCGCACCCGGCCTTGCGCGACGTACTGCTTGCCGACACCGAGCGCCAACTGGGTGAGGTCCTTTGCGCCGATATCCGCCGGGGCATCGCGAAGCACGTCGGCCACGATCTCGTAGGCCTCGAAGAACACCCGCAACATCGCGTCCGACATCAAAGGTCGCTTCGCGTACAGGATCGCGTCGATCTCGGCAGCGCCCCCGGCGATGTGGGCTTCCCAATCGTCGTACCACGCCATCTCGTCGGCGATGTTCTGACGGAATGCGGCCGAATCGGCAAAGTAGAAGTCGAATTTCAACAGGTCGCGCAGCCGCATGGCCTGATTCCAGAACGCCTCCAACCGGTCACCGTCGGCGTGCCCGGCGTGCGCCAACGCCAGCTCTACGATCACGGTCTCCAGGAATGCGTGAATCACCGAGTTGCGGTAGAACGCCGCGGTGTGCTCGTCTTCGGGTGCGATGCGCCACACCGGTTCTCGGCCACTGTCGATGCGGGTGACGGGATGGCCGTTGGATAGCGAGTCCACCGCCGCACGAACACCTTCGGGTGTCCGCAGCCGCAATGCACTGGTGGACATCGGAGTTTGCTTGCGCTCGAGATAGTCCAGCGAATCCTGCAGGGTGTGATGCAGCTGTGTCAGCGTCAACGCCAGCCCATGAGTCGTCAACAGAAGTGCCGACACCAGGCCGGTTGCGTTCACCGGCGTGGATTGTAGGATCCGCCACGCTACTTCGAACGACATCTTCTGCAGCGCAAGTCGTTTGGCGCCTTCATCCTCAGCGATCTGGCCGTGAGATCGTCCGAGGTAGTCCCGCATCGAGACGGCCTCGGGGAAGCGGACGTAGATCTTGCCGTAGTTACGTTCGCCCTGGGCCTTGATGAAGTTGTACATCCAACTCAGGCCCTCGGGTCGCTTCTCGCCGCCGCGCGCGTAAGCGGCATACTCGGCGGTCTCGTGCAGCTGATCGAAACCCCTTGCAGCAGAATGTCGTCGCTGCGACCGTCGAGGTACGCGTCCGCCACATAACTCATCAGTCCGAGCTTGGGCGGCAGCATCTTGCCGGTGCGTGAGCGGGTTCCCTCGATGGACCAGCTCAGATTGAAGCGCTTTTCCACCACATAGCCGACGTATTCCCTGAGCACGTATTTATACAGCGGATCGTTGCCGATATTGCGACGGATGAAGATCGTTCCAGCGCGACGCATCAGCGGTCCCATGACCCCGAATGCCAGGTTGACACCTGCGAATACATGCACCGGCGGCAGACGATTTTCCTGCATCGCCACCGGCATCACCGCGCCGTCGATGTAGGACCGGTGCGAGAACAGCAACACCGCGGGATGAGCTTCCAGCGCCG
>NZ_JBAPMI010000380.1:0-12872 GCF_049278535.1 Mycobacterium sp.
CGGACCCCACCACACCCTCACCGAACACGGCTGGACCACCCGCACCCGCGCCAACGGCAACACCGACTGGATCCCACCAACCCACCTCGACCACGGCCAACCCCGCACCAACACCTACCACCACCCCAAAAAACTCCTCCAAGACAACGACGACGGCGACGGACCATAGCTCTTGCCGGTGCGCTTTCGGCGGGCATACCGTTCTCCTCATGACCGCCACGACCCAGCGACGGGATCCTAGGATCGTCATCGTCGGCGCAGGCATGGCGGGGATCGCCGTCGCTCATGTGCTGAAGCAGGCCGGCTTCAGCGACTTCACCATTCTGGAGAAGGGTTCTGACGTCGGCGGCGTGTGGCACTGGAACCGCTATCCCGGTCTGCGGTGCGACGTGCCTTCCTACGGCTACCAATTCGCGTTCGCGCCCAAGCCCGACTGGAAGCATGTGTGGGCCACCGGCGGCGAGATTCAGCGCTACCACCGGGACCTCGTCGATACATTGCAGCTGAAATCGCATCTGCGACTTGATTGCGAAGTCACCGAGGCGGTGCTCGTCGGAAATCGATGGCGGGTGTCCACCGCAAACGGCGAAGAGATCGAGGCGGATTTCGTCATCGCCGCCACCGGAGTCTTGCACCATCCGTTCATCCCCGACATCCCTGGCCTGGAATCGTTCGCCGGACCGGTGGTGCATACCGCGCGCTGGACTGACGTTGACACGCGCGGTAAACGTGTCGCGGTAATCGGTGCCGGTTCCACTGGTGTGCAAGTGTTTTCGGCGCTGCAGCCCGAAGCGGCGCACGTTACCCATTTCGTCCGCACACCGCAGTGGGTGATGTGGATGCCGATGCGGATGCGGCAACCGCGCGTGGTCGGCCGGATATTGCGGATGCTGCCCAAGCAGGGCAAGACAGTCCGGCTCGCCCAATTCGTCGGCTCCGACTACTTGGTGGACCTGGTCACCCGGCCGACGTGGCGGCGCCGGGCGGCTCAGCGCTACGGCTGGATGTGCCTGCGAGCCCTGGTGCGCGACAAGGATCTTCGCACCAAGCTGACCCCTGACTACGAACCGTTCTGCAAGCGGCAGGTGCTATCCGGCGACTACTACCGGCGGATCTCCAGGCCGAACGCCAGTTTCGTCAGCGAGCCGATCGCCGAGGTCACGCCCACCGGGCTACGAACCACCGACGGCGTCCACCACGATCTGGATGCGATCGTGCTCGCCACCGGATTCGCCGCCCACAACTACATGCGGCCGATGACGCTGCGCGGCCGCGACGGACTGTCGATCGACGACGCCTGGGCTAAGGGTCCGCGGGCCTGGGGAATGACCGCGATCCCGGGGTTCCCGAACCTGTTCATGGTGCTGGGCCCCAATTCGCCGACCGGGTCAATGTCGCTGCAGCACGTCGCCGAGCTGACAGCGCGCTATATCACTATGTGGCTGAAGCGTTTTCGCGACGGCGAGATCACCGCCGTCGAGGTCACCGAAGAAGCCACCAATCGCTTCGCCGACGACGTCGCCGAGGCGATGGTGCCCACGGTGTGGAACACCGGTTGCAATTCCTGGTATTTCGCCGACGACAACCACATCGACCTCTGGCCGTTCGACCGGAAGCGGTTGACCGACATGCTCGGTCAGCTGCGCGACGACGATTACATCCTCACGCCATAGCGGGATTTAAGAACGCAACAGCAATTTCCGCCGCCAGCCGGGCGTTGGACAGCACCAGCGCGACATTGGCCGACAGCGACGCGCCGCCGGTCTCGCGATGGAAGTAGTCGAGCAGGAACGGTGTGACGTCCTTGCCGCGTACCCCCGCCGCTTCGGCGGCGGCCAGCGCAGCGACCAGCACCCGGTCATGCAACGCGCGGTCCATTTCGTCGGCGGCCGCGATCGGGTTGGCCAGCATCAGCCCATAGCCGTCGGTACCCAGCCGCCGCCTGGCACGCAGCACATCGGCGACCTGTTGCGGCGTCTCCACCCGCCAACCCACCGGATGCCCAGAATCGGCGAGGTAGAAGCCGGGAAACCGATCGGTGCGATAGCCGATCACCCCGACGTTGAGCGACTCCAGCCGCTCGAGGGTGGCCCCGACATCCAAGATCGACTTGACGCCGGCGCAGACCACCAACACGCCGGTGCGCGACAACGTGATCAGGTCCGCGGACTCGTCCCAGTTGTCGCGTGCACCACGATGAACACCGCCGACCCCGCCGGTGGCGAACACCGTGATGCCGACCGCTGACGCCAGGTGCGCGGTGGACGCGACCGTCGTCGCGCCGTCCCCGCCACTGGCCGCAAGCACCGCGACGTCACGCACACCCACCTTGACCACCGTGTCGCTCTCGGCCATGTGCCGCAGCGCCCTATCGTCCAGGCCGATCTGCGCTTGGCCGCCGATGACCGCGATCGTCGCCGGCACCGCACCGCCAGATCGAACCGCCGCCTCGATCTCGCGCGCGACGCGTAAGTTGTCCGGCCGCGGCAGACCATGACTGATGATCGTGCTTTCCAGCGCGACGACGGGCCGGCCGGCGGCGAGCGCGTCGGAGACCTCGGGCTGGATATGCACGGGTTGCACCCTACGTCGCCGCCCTAAGACTCCTCGGGTGTCTCGATCACCGTGTATGTCGGATCGAGCATCGCCACCTGCTTGTTGCCGCTCTGGTTCGCTTTTCCGGTGACGCGCAGCACCTGGCCGGGCTCGATGTCGTCGCCATGCCCGGGGCGGAAGGTCACCCGGACCTCGCCGCTGTCGTCGCCAACGACGATCCAGCGGAACGTCTTTCCACGTTTGGTGATGTCTTCGACCTGGCTGACGCGGCCTTCGACGGTGGCGCGGCGTCCCGGAATCAGGCTGTTCACCTCGATCACCGCTGCCGACTTCTCCGGGTGCTCGTAATCTTCCGCCGGCTCTTCTTCGCCGCGCCAGATCCGCATCTCGATCTCTTCGATCTTCGAAGCGATGCGTTGCTCCAGGATGTCCGGGAACGCTTCGCGGATCCGGGACTGCACGTCGTACGGAACGATGGTGGCCGCCGCGTCGGGAACTCGGCTGACCGCCCGGGAAATCTTGTCGGCGGTTCGATCGTGCAGCAGCCGTCCCAGTAACGGCGCATAGGTCCGGCGCGGCAGCAGTACCGACACGTGGGTGTCGCGCTTTTCGTTGCGGGCCTTCACCACCAGCGTCTGTACCGCGCGGACGATCTGGCGATCCGGACAGTCGATCACCCGCAGCCGGATGTCGAGGTCGAAGTCATCCCAACGCTTTCGCAGCGCGGCAGCGTGGTCGGAGTCGATCATGAAATGCACCGCGATCAACTCGTCGGCCCGCAGCCCCTTGCCGTAGCGCAGCGCTTCGAGCACCGCGAGGTCAAGCGAATTGACACAGACGAACACCCGATGGCGTGCGTACTTGGTCATCTGCGGCCGGTCGGTGCGGAAGGCTTCGAGGATCGCGGACTCGGCCCGGTATTCGCGATTGAGCCGGATCAGCCCGAACACCAGGACCGGAAAGACCACGACCACCAGCCACGCGCCCTCGGTGAACTTGGCCACCGCGAAGATCCCCACCACGATCGTCGACAACACCGCCGCGGAGAAGTTGATCGCCAACCGGTGCCGCCAACCCCTTTCGCGTTGTGTCAGATGGTGTTTGGACATTCCATAACCGGCCATCGAGAAGCCAGTGAACACGCCGATCGCGTAAAACGGCACCAGCGCGTTGACCGATCCACCAGTGAACACCAGCAGGGCCACCGACAGCGCTGCGAGCGTGAGGATCCCGTTCGAGAACACCAGCCGATAACCACGCTGCATCAACTGGCGCGGCAGAAAGCGGTCCTCGGCAACGAAACTCGCCAGCGCCGGAAAGCCGTTGAAGCTGGTGTTGGCGCCGGTGTACAAGATGGCCGCGGTCGACACCTGGACCAACACGTACATCGTGTCGCCGACGACCCCGTTGCCGAATACCGCGCGGGCAATTTGGGAGAGCACCGAAGGGTACTCGCTGAGATACGGCGCGGCGTGGGTGGCGTAAGCCAGATAGCCGACCCCCGCCAGTAATAACCCCAGAATGCAGGCCATCGCGGTGAGTACCCGGCGCGCGTTGAGATTCTGCGGCTTACGGAAGACGTTGACCGTGTTGGAAATCGCTTCCACACCGGTCAGCGACGAACCACCGTTGGCGAAAGCCCGGAGCACCACCAAAATGGTCGCGCCCATCACCAGACCACTGCTGTGATGCACCGGTACCGCGCCGGCAGCGTGGCCCGGATCGTATTGCGGTAAGCCCCAAACGAGATGGCGGACAACGCCGGTCACGATCATCACGACGATCATGACCACGAACGAGTAGGTGGCGATCGCAAACGGCAGGCCGGCTTCGCGTAACCCGCGCAGATTCAGATAGCAGATGAGCAGAACCACCCCGACGGTGATTTCCAGGCTGTAGGGCCCCAGGGCGGGCAGCGCCGACGCGACCGCGACCGTGCCTGCCGCCGCCTGCACCGCTACCGTCACGACGTAGTCGATCAACAGCGCCGCCGCGGCCACCTGGGCCACCTTGGGTCCGAAATTCTCCCGCGCGACGATGTAAGAGCCGCCGGCTTTGGTGTAGGCCATCACCACTTGCCGGTACGACGCGGCCACCAGCGCCAGGATCAACAAGATGACGCCCATGATCGGCAGCAGCAAGATGAACGCGGCCAGCCCGGCATGTGGGAGCAACTCCGTCAGGATCTGCTCGGGACCATAGGCGGTGGACGATATCGCATCGGGTGAAAGTGCGCCCAGTGCAACGGGATTCGACAGCCGCTCGTTCGAAAGCTCCTGGGTGATCAGCGGCTTGCCCAGGAAGATCCGCTTGCAGACGTCGGAGAAAGACGGCGGAATATCCTGCTCGTCAGCTTCGACTGTCACGGCCGCCTACGCTACTAGGTGCGGCCCGCCTGGGCTAAGGCGTCGGGATCAACTCGTGCGATACGCGACTCCACGTCGTAGGGCACGATGATCGCGGTAGCACCCGGGACACGGCTGACCGCCCGGGCCATCTTGTCTGCGGTGCGGTCGTGAAGCAGCCGGCCCAGCATCGCGGAATAGGTCCGCCGCGGCAACAGCACCGTCACCTTGGTCTCCGGGTGGTGTCGTTTCACCTGCAGCACAAACTCTTGGGCGGCCCGACTCAGATTGCGGTCAGGGCAGTCGATCACCCGCAGCTGGGTGTCGTGCTCGAAGTGCTGCCAGCGCTCCTGCAGCTTGGCGGAATGATCGGCGTCGACCACGAAATGCACCGCGCACAATTCGTCTGCGTGCAGTCCTTTTCCGTAGCGCAGCGCCTCGACTTCGGCGAGGTCGACCGAGTCAACGAAAACGAACACCCGCAGCCGCGCGTACTTGGCCAGCTCGGGTCGTTCGGTGCGCGACATCTCCAACACCGAGGCCTCGGCGCTGTACTGCCGATTCAGCCGGATCAGCACATACACCAGGATCGGGAAGACCACGACCACCAGCCACGCGCCCTCGGTGAACTTGGCAACCACGAAGATGCCCACCACGATCGTCGACATCACCCCCGCCGACAGGTTGACCACCACTTTGCGTTGCCAGCCGTGCTCACGCCGGGTTCGGTGGTGCTTGGTCATGCCGAAACCCGCCATCGCGAACGCGGTGAACACCCCGATCGCGTAGAACGGCACCAACGCGCTGACCTTGGCTCCGGTCACCAGCAAAAGTGCCACCGCGAGCGCGGTCAGCGTGAGGATCCCATTCGAGAACACCAGCCGGTGACCGCGTTTGGTCAACGGACGCGGCAGGAACCGGTCCTCGGCTACGAAACTCGCCAGCGCGGGGAACCCGTTGAACCCGGTGTTGGCGCCGGCGAAAAGAATTGCGGCGCTGGATGCCTGAACCAGGAAGTAAAGGGCGTTCCCTAGCATCCCGTTGCCGAAGACCACGCGGGCGATCTCCGAGAGCATCGACGGGTACTCATCCAGGTACGGCGTGGCGTGGGTCGCGTGGGCAAGCCAGGCGACGCCGGCCAGCAAGACCCCCAAGATGCACGCCATGGCGGTCAGCACCCGGCGGGCGTTGACGCCTTGCGGTTCGCGAAAGATGTTGACAGTGTTGGAGATCGCCTCGACACCGGTCAGCGATGTACCGCCGTTGGCGAATGCGCGCAGCAATACCAGCACCGTCGCACCCATTACCAGCCCGTTGCCCTGGTGTACCGGCACCGCACCCTCGATGTGCGCCGGATCGTATTTCGGCAAACCCCAGAGGGCCTCACGGATGAGGCCGGTCACGATCGTCAGCAGAATCATGCCGACGAACCAGTACGTCGTGATCGCGAAGATCCGGCCGGATTGCCGCAATCCCCGCAGGTTCGCCATACAGATCAGGACCAGCACGGCGATCGTGAGTGTCAGGTGATACGGGCGCAACGCCGGGATCGCCGACACCACCGCGACGGTCCCGGCGGCGGGCTGCACTGCGGCGGTCACCACGTAGTCGATCAGCAACGCCGCGGCCGCGATCTGCGCGATCCGGGGCCCGAAGTTGTCCCGTGCCACCATGTACGCCCCGCCGGTCCTGGTGTAGGCCATCACGACCCCGCGGTAGGACGCGGAGACCAGCAGCAGGATGAGCAGGATGACGCCGATGATCGGCAGCAACAGCGCGAACGCGGCCATCCCGGCGCGCGGCAGCAGTTCGATCATAATCTGCTCGGGCCCGTAAGCAGTCGAGGAGATCGCGTCTGGCGAAATCGCGCCAAGCGCAACGGGATTCGATAATCTTTCGGACTCGAGCTGCTCGCTGGTCAGCGGCTTACCAAGGACGATGCGCTTCCAGCCGTCGGCGAAGGACGGCCGGATACCCGACTCGCGCTGCAGTGCAGTTACCACGTATCACTTTCCTCCGGAATCCGCGACCTGTGGAGTCAAGTCATCCACGTGGGTCCGCTGCGGTCCGGGCAACTCTATCGGATTATCAGGGAGGCGCGACTTCGCCGCTGATCCGTTGGTGGCCGCAGTCGCCATCGCGATGCGGGTCTTGATGTCGTAGGCCACGATCTGGGCACTGGCGCCCGGAATCCGGCTGATTGCCTTGGCGATCATGTCTGCGGTGCGGTCGTGCAGCAACCGGCCCAGGAGCTGCGAGTATTCCCGCCGGGGCAACAGCACCGTCACCTTGGTGTCCTCGTGCTCCGCCAGGATCTGCTCAACGAGTTCTTGAGCGGCCCGGCCCAGGTTACGGTCGAAGCAATCGACCATCCGCAGCTTGCTGACGTGCCCAAAGTGCTGCCATCGCCGCTTCAGGCGCTCGGCGTGCGCCGAGTCCAGCACGAAGTGCACCGCGGTCAGCTCGTCGGCCTTGAGCCCCTTGGCGTAGCGCACCGCCTCGACCTCGGCCAAGTCGACCGAGTCGACGAAGATCAGCACCCGGTGTCGGGCGTACTCGACCAGCTCAGGAGGGTCCACGACCGAAGTCTCCAACACCGATGCCTCGGCGCGATACTGCCGATTCAGCCGCATCAACGCGAAAACCAGGATCGGGAAAACCACGACGACCAGCCAGGCCCCTTCGGTGAACTTGGCGATCGCGAAGATCCCCACCACGATCGTGGACAAAATCCCGGCCGACAGGTTGATCACCAGCTTGTACCGCCAGCCGGGTTCACGATGGTTCAGCCAGTGTTTTGTCATGCCATAGCCGGCAATCGAGAAGCCGGTGAACACCCCGATCGCGTAGAACGGCACCAAGGCGTTGAGCGAGCCACCCGTCCCGACCAGGAGCGCCACCGCCAGCACGGTCAGCACGATAATGCCGTTGGAGAACACCAGTCGGTGGCCGCGTTTCATCAGCGGGCGCGGCAGGAAGCTGTCCTCGGCGACGAAACTCACCAACGCCGGGAAGCCATTGAAGCTGGTGTTGCCGCCGGTGTAGAGGATCAGCGCGGTCGCTGCCTGAACGAGAATGTAGAAAACATTCCCGATCATGCCGTTGCCGAAGACCGCCCGGGCGATCTCAGACAGCATCGACGGATACCCACTCTCGTATGGAAAAGCATGCGTGACGTGGGCCAGCCAAGCGACGCCGGCCAGCAGGAAAGCCAGGATGCAGGCCATGATCGTGAGCACTCGACGCGCGTTGGTGCTCTCCGGCGGGCGAAAGGCGTTGACCGTGTTGGAGATCGCCTCGACACCGGTCAGTGACGAGCCGCCGTTGGCGAATGCCCGCAGCACGATGAGGAGGGTGGCGCCCATGATCAGACCGCCGCCATGTTGCACCGACACGGCTCCACCGGTGTGCGCCGGGTCGTAGATTGGTAGGCCCCCGACGAATTCCCGAATGACTCCGACGACGATTGTCAGCGACACCATGCCGACAAATAGATAGGTCGGCAGCGCAAAAGGAGCTCCGGCCTCGCGCAGTCCCCGTAAATTCGCGTAGCACATGATCAGCACGATCCCCACGGTCATTTCCAGGCTGTAGGGACCGAGAGCGGGTATCGCCGACACCACCGCCACGGTGCCGGCCGCGCACTGCACCGCGACGGTGACCACGTAGTCGATCAGCAGCGCCGCCGCCGCAACCTGGGCTACCCGAGGACCGAAGTTGTCCCGCGCGACCACGTACGAGCCGCCGGATCGGGTGTAGGCCATGACGACCTGGCGGTACGACGCGGCCACCAACACCAGGATCACCAGGATCACACCGGTGATCGGAAGCAACAACGCGAACGCGGCCATGCCGGCCGCCGGGAGCAGTTCGATCATGATCTGCTCGCTGCCGTAGGCAGTCGAGGAGATCGCGTCGCATGAAAGAACGCCAAGTGCGACAGGATTAGACAACCGCTCATGTTGGAGCTGATCGTTGATCATCGGCCTTCCGAGGAAGACCCGCTTACACCGGTCGGCGAACGACGGCGGTATCCGAAGCTCGCCGGCCAGTTGTGACATAGCAAATTCCTCACAAAAATTCTAGGGTTTTTACAAAAACAACGTCGGACCTCGCCAAAGCCTACGGTTTTCAGAAACGAAAAGCGCGCTGAGAACGGCCTATCCAGCAGTCTCGAAAGCTTCTTTACGGAATCTTGATGCCTTGCGGCACTTACTATCCAGTCGTGACGGGCGGGCCCTGTGGATAAGCCAGTGCGCCGTCAGTCAGATCGTCGAACCGTTCGAGTCCTTCGTCGGCCTCGTCGTCGATACCGCGCAGCGGCCCCTGCTCGGCGAGATAGCGCCGCGCATACAGCCGGGCCACCAGAGCCTTGCGGTCCGCACTGCGGGCGGCTTGTTCCCAGGCGGCCTGCTCGGTGAGCAGGGCACCGGCGTAGACGTCGCCGATGAATTGGGCCAGCGGGAACAGCCGCGCCTCAGCAATGTCGGCGGGCAGTTTGGTCCAGGCGGTGATGGCCGCTTCGAGATCTTCGATGCGCCGACGCACCAGCCGGGTGGTGTCGTCGTCGTCGGACACCGAGACCGCGTCGTGCAGTCGCTCCAGCAGCGGCTGATGGGCGCCGATTCGCTCGATCCCCCGCCGCACGTCCAGGCACAGGATGTTGTCGGCGCCCTCCCAGATCGTGTTGACCTGTGCGTCACGCAGAAGCCTTGCCACCGGCCAAGTTTCGATGTAGCCGTTGCCGCCGTGGATCTCGATCGCATCGGAGGCCATGGTGATGCCGAGCCGGCACACCTTGAGCTTGGTGACCGGCACGGCAATTCGCTGCCGGATCGGCCGAGGCTGCCGATGGTTGGGGATGCCGACGCCGTCGAACACCAGCGCCTGAGCGGCTTCGATGTCGACGATCATCTCGGCGAGCTTGCGGCGCATCAACGGCTTGTCGAGCAGCCGGCCGCCGAACGCCTGGCGCTGCCGGGCGTAACACAGCGACTCGACCAGCGCACGGCGCGCGTTCCCCAGGGCGAACAGGGCGATACCGAGCCGCGCGGCGTTCGTCAGCTCCATCATCCGGCCCAGACCCTTGCCGTCGGACGGCTGCGCGTCACTGCCGGGCTCACCGGACAGCAGGAAGGCCTCGGCGTCGACCAGTTCGATCTCGCCGGAGGCCACCGAGCGAGTGCCCAGCTTGTCTTTGAGCCGCCGGATACGAATGCCATTGCGGGAGCCGTCGCGACGAGTTCGCAGCACCAGGAAGCTCGCCGCACCGCGGCTGGAATCCGGGGCACCCTCCGGTTTGGCCAGCACAACGAAGACCTGACCGTCGCAGTTGGACGCAAACCACTTGAAGCCGTTGAGTAACCAACTGTCGCCGTGCCGGGTTGCCGTCGTCTCCAGGGCTCCGAGGTCCGAGCCGCCGGCCCGCTCGGTCAGCAGCTGAGCGGTCTCGCCCTCCCACTCGCCGCTGGCGAATTTGGCCAGCACATGCTCGCGGACGTCGGCCGGGGCATACGCCGCAACCAGCGACTTGACCATGCCGCCGCCGGTTCCCAGCGCACACCCCATGCCGATGTCGGCCTGATCCAGCAGATAGTTGGACGCGAACAACGGCAGCGACGGGCTGACGCCGGCCTGCCGGGCGTCGTCTTTGAGCGCCTTCTGCGCGCTGAGCACCGCCCGCTTGGACTCGATGAACGACGGCGGCTGTACCACCTGGCTGATGTCGTGACCCCAGCGGTCGTAGCGTTCCAGATGGGCCGGGTTGCGGTCGGTCTGCTCGGCCCACCGAGCCACCGGACCGCCCATCAGCGCACCGATATCGCTCAGATGCGGTTCGACGACGGCCAGCTCATCGGGCTGCAGGTAGTACGCCATCGTCAACTGCAGCGTGGGGTCGGTGCGGTACCAGTTGAGGCCGACGGCGCCCCGGTAGTTCTCGGTGCGGTAGCGCTCCGACTTCTCGGGAGTGCTGAACGGCAGCCGGTCGACGGCCTCCACGTCGTATCCGGTCATCGGCGCCGCTCCTATTCCCCCAAACGGTCCACGGCGGCGGCGATCCGCTCGTCGCTGGCGGTCAACGCCACCCGGACGTGCCGGGCGCCGCGTGCGCCGTAGAACTCACCGGGTGCCGCCAGAATGCCACGCTGCGCCAGCCAGCCGACCGTGTCGCGGCACGGCTCGCCGCGGGTGACCCAGAGATACAGACCCGCGTCGGAATAGTCGATGGTGAAGCCGGCCGAACGGAACGCCGTCAGCAGCACGTCGCGGCGTCGGCGGTAGCGATCGCGTTGCTCGCGCTCGTGCGCGTCGTCGTCCAGCGCCGCGACCATGGCGGCCTGCACGGGCCGCGGCACCATCATCCCGGCGTGCTTGCGCACTGCCAGCAGCTCACCGATTACAGCGCCATCGCCCGCAACGAAGCCGGCCCGGTAGCCGGCCAGCGAGGAGCTCTTGGACAACGAGTGCACCGCCAGCAGGCCGGTGTGGTCGCCGTCGCAGACCGACGGATGCAATACCGATACCGGCCGTTCGTCCCAGCCCAAACCCAGGTAGCACTCGTCGGACGCCACCACCACGCCGCGTTCGCGGGCCCACCCGACCAGTTTTCGCAGATGATCGACACCGAGTACCTGGCCGGTCGGATTGCTCGGCGAGTTCACGTACAGCAATGCCGGCGCCTGCGGGCCGAGCTGGGTGAGCGAATCGGCGAACAGCACCCGCGCTCCGGCCAGCCGCGCGCCGACGTCGTAGGTCGGATAGGCCAGCTCGGGCACCACGACCGAATCCTCGTTGCCCAGGCCCAGCAGGGTCGGGAGCCAGGCGATGAGTTCCTTGGTGCCGATCACGGGTAGCACCGCCGACTCGGTCAGCCCGGTGATGCCGTAGCGGCGGCTCAGCGCGGCGACCGCCGACTCGCGAAGCTGCGGTGTGCCAGCGGTTGTCGGATATCCCGGCTCAGCGCCGGCCGAGGCGAGCGCATCACGAATCAGCGGCGCAACCGGATCGACCGGCGTGCCGACCGACAGGTCGACGATGCCGCCGGGATGAGACTTGGCCAGCGCGGTCGCTTCCGCCAGGGTGTCCCACGGAAACTCCGGCAATGACGCCGAGACTCGTCGGCGGTCAGTCAGGCGGCTCAGTCGCCCTCACCCTGCGGCGGGAGATCCTTGATGGCCTGCGGGTCGTTCTCGGTCATGCCGACTTTCGCTGCGCCACCCGGGGATCCGAGCTCAGCGAAGAAGTCCGCATTGATCTGTGTGTACTGGCTCCACTGCTCTGGGACGTCGTCCTCGTAGTAGATCGCCTCGACCGGGCAAACCGGCTCGCAGGCGCCACAGTCGACGCATTCGTCGGGGTGGATGAACAACATCCGAGCACCCTCGTAGATGCAATCGACTGGGCACTCTTCGATACATGCCTTGTCCTTGAGATCGACGCAGGGTTCGGCGATCGTGTACGTCACAGACGTCTCCTCACGGTCTCCAGCTGGCTGATTGGCTATGCCGGTAGGTGCTGAGCCGAATGGTGACGGCACTTCCCGGCGGTGCGATGTCTTGGTTACTGATACTAGACGTTGCATATACAACGCAAGCACCTGGTCACTATGCGCGTCGGTGCTGTGCAACTAGTTGCATAGGACGCCCCGCTGTTCCTATGCTGCGCGCGTGGCACTCCCCCACGCGATCCTGGTGTCGCTATGCGAGCAGTCGGGCTCCGGCTATGAGCTGACGCGCCGGTTCGATCGATCGATCGGCTATTTCTGGAGTGCCACCCACCAGCAGATCTATCGCACTCTGCGGGCGATGGAGGACGACGGCTGGGTGTCGGCGACGGTGGTGGTGCAGCGCGGCCGGCCGGACAAGAAGGTCTACACCGTCTCCGAGGCCGGCCAAGCCGAATTGGCACGCTGGATCGCCGCGCCGCTGCGGCCGGGCGGGTCGGGGCGTGGCGGCGCGCTCAGCGACAACC
>NZ_JBAPMI010000381.1:0-6385 GCF_049278535.1 Mycobacterium sp.
CCTTGATGGCGATCGTATTCCCGCGCCGCGCCCAACAAAGCCGATGCGGCGTTGCCGCGCAACATCTCTGGAGAGACGTTCGTCAGCTGTTGCAGCGCCGCGGACAGCGATGCGAGGTGGGCGTCGAGGATCGTATCGGCCAGCTTGGCTTGCAGGCCGTCACCCTGCCATGCGATCGGGCGGGCGATATGCAACGCGATCTGGCTGCCGAATTCGCGGAACAACAGCTCTTCGGGGCCGAGTGCGGGCAGTAGTCGATGACCGGCGACGGCGCCGATGCCGATCGACCACAGCCGCGCGGCGAAGCCGAGGAAGAAGATCGATGCGGCGACTCTCGGCTCTGCGGCATTCAGGCGGGCTTGCACCCGCTCGACGACGTCGCCGAGTAGTTCGCGGTCGCTGTAGAGCTGCTGCACCGGACGCCAGCCGTTGTCGACGGGCCCGGTGCTGATGGCGAAATAGGGGTTGATGTCTGCTAGTTCGGCCAGCGCGGCGGCGGCGTCGGCCGACGGTGTGCAACGGGCGGTGTCGGGGTCGATCCCGCGGATCATCTCAGGCAAGGTGCCCAGTGTGGCCGATGCACCGAAACTGCTCGCGCGCACAGTGATTCGATCGGCATCGTCGGCAGTGACGACCAGTTCGGCGGGCTCGCCAACCGTCCAGCCCTCCCGGGCAAGGACCCGCTGCACCGCTGCGCGCAACCCATCGGGCGCCACGATGCGTGCACTTCGCCCTGCGTTGCCACGAACCGCGAACGTGGCTGTGATCGGGTCGAATCGCATTGTTTCGCTGTCGAATTCAGCGCCGATCCGGCCGGCAAGGATCAGCTCTTCGGGCGTCGCGTCGGCGAGCCTGCCGCCGCGGCCGAGCAGCCAGACCCGGTCGGCGACCCGCAGCGCCAGCTCGAGGTCGTGGGTGGACATGACGATCGTCAGGTGCTGGTCGCGCGCCAGGTCGCGCAGCATCTCGACCAGGCCCGTGCGGGATGGGACGTCGAGGAACGCGGTCGGTTCGTCGAGCACCAGTACTTCGGGCTGCTGGGCCAGCGCGCGGGCCGTCAGCACACGCTGCCGTTGGCCGTCGGACAGGACGGCGGCCGGGCGTGCGGCCAGGTGCCGGGCCTCGACCGCGTCCAGTGCCTCCTCGACGATGCGGTGATCGTCGGGGGTGAGCCGGCCGGTCAGGCCGAGATAGGGGATACGGCCCAACGCCGTCAGCTCCCGGGCCGACAGCAGACCGGGTTCGACGCGGTCGGTCAGCACCACCGCAACACGGCGGGCCAACTGGTTGACCGCGACGTCGGCCAGGGGTGTTCCGTCGAGCAGCACCTCGCCGCTCAGCGCGGGCTGCAGGCCGCATAGGGTGCGGATCAGGGTGGACTTGCCACAGCCGTTGGGGCCCAGCAGCACGGTGAGCTCGCCGGGACGCGCAGCAGCCGACAGGCCGGCGGCGACGGACGTGGTGCGACGGCGGCTGCGGTACCCGATCGCGAGCTGACGAAATTCCAGGCTCATCTGCGCCACTCCTCGATCCCGGCTACGCCGGCATCTTCGTCGTTGGCGCGGCTCATCGCTGCATCCCCACGCCGTGGCGGCTGCGTAGCAACACCAGCACCACGATGGGCGCCCCAACCAGTGCGGTCAGCGCGTTGACCGGGAGCACCGCGTCGCTGCCCGGCACCTGGCTGACGATGCCGCAGACCAGTGCCACAGCCGAACCCATCAGCACCGTGGCCGGCAACACCGCACGGTGGTCAGATGTGCCGAGCGCAAGTCGCCCCAGGTGTGGCACCGCGAGCCCGAGAAAGGCGATCGGCCCGCAGAACGCCGTCGTCACACCGGTCAACAACGACGCCGAGACGACGGTGATCAGCCGCGCCCGTCGGACATCGATACCCATTGTGCGGGCGTAGCTTTCACCGAGCAGCTGGGCGTTGAGGGCGCGGACCGTCAGCGCGGCCGCGGTCATTCCCACCGCGACGACGGGCAGTAGCAGCCGCAGATCCGGCCAGCTGGTGCCGGCGAAACTGCCCAACCCCCACAACAGGTACTGCTGGATACGTTGTGGGTCGGCGTACACCAGCAGCACGCTGACCACCGCGGTACCCGCCGCGCCCACCATCACGCCGATCAGCAGCAGGCTCGCCGCCGAGCGCACCCAGCGAGCAAGCGTCAGCACGATCGCGAGCACGGTCGCCGCACCGACCGCGGCGGCAACAGCCACGCCGGCGCGTCCGCCACCGGCCAGCCCGGCCGTGAAACCGGCGCCGGATCCCGTCGCGATCACCACGACCCCGACGCCCAGTCCGGCGCCCGAGCTGACCCCCAGCACGTACGGGTCGGCCAGGGTGTTGCGGAACAGCGTCTGCATCTGCAGGCCGGCCACGCCGAGGCCCGCGCCCGCGGCGATCGCGGTCAGCACCCGCGGCAGCCGCATGCTGTGCACGATCACCTGCCAACGCGGGTCGGACGCTTGCGCGCCCACCAGGACGCGCGCGGTGTCGAGCAGCGGCACCCGCACCGGGCCCAGCGCCAGGCCCAGCAGGGTCAGCACCACAACCGAAGCGGCCAGCGTGGTCAGCACCACCGTGGTTCGATTGAACCGCAAGGAGATTGAGGTCGTCGCCGCGTTGGTCGTCATGCGCTCTCGACCTTCCGGTAGAACGTGAACCTGTGGTCGGGCGCCAATTCGGGATGCAGAATCGCCACCAGATCAGCCAGCACCAGATCGGGCCGTGCCGTGCCACGCTCCCAATAGTCGTTTCCGCCGCCCGGGCCGAGCGCCTTGGTCGCCGACCAGACCTGGCCGTTGCGGACCGCGGCGAGTTCGCCGTACCGGTTGTCGGCGGCCAGCACGTCGCCGACCGTCTTCCAATCGCTGGCGACCAGCCACAGCGGCGCGTGGCCGGCTTTGGCGTAGACGGATTCGAAGTTGAGCTGCAATGAGCCGGTGCTTGGATCACCGGCCCAGGGGTAGCTGCCGCCGGCGTCCAGGATGAGGCGGCCCGCGTAGTCGCCGCCGGCGGGCATGGCCCAGCTGCCCTGATACATGGTTCCGGGCAGCACTTCGACGGGTCGCGCACCGGCCGATTTCCGGGAGAGGGTGGCGTAGTCGTCCCGGAGCCTGCCGTAGAGCTCGGCGGCTTTCTTCTCGGTACCGGTCAGAGCGGCCAGCACCTTGATCCACTCGGCCCGGCCCAGCGGGGTGGCCTCCAGCCACTCGGCGTCCGCGACCACGTTGACCCCGGCGTCGCGCAATTTCGGGTAGCCCGATTCGTCGGTGCCGGAGGTCACCAGCACGTCGGGATGGGCCGCGATCACGCGCTCGACGTTGACCTGCTGGCCCGGCCCGTAGCCGACGGTCTTGCCGCTGCTGATGCGTTGCCGCAGTTGCGGATCGACGACGTCGGCCGGGTCGGCCACCCCGGTGACCACATCCGCGCGGTTCAGCTCGGTGATCATGCCCAGCTGTGTGATGGAGGCCGAGTACAGGCTGGCAACCGGAACCGTGATCCGTTGCGCGCGGGCCAAATCGCCGCTCAGTTCGGGGGCAGGCGCGCCGCAGCGCACCAACACGAAGGACTCCGGCCGGCCGTGCGGGTACGGCTGCTTGACGGTCAGCACCTGGTAGCTGTCGTGATAGCTGAGGGTGAAATTGGTGGCGTCGAGAACCGTTGACTTGTCCGGGAAATAGTCGGTGCCGGCGCGGAAATCGACGATGCAGTCGTGAGCGGGCAGGCTGCCGATTCCGGGGTGGGTGACGCAGCCGCTTACGGCGGCCACCAGCGAAGCGCTCAGTGTGAGCGCCACCCCGAAACGGCGTGACATCGACTCGTCGGCTCTCTCGGGATGCACCGTCCCGGTTCGCAGGATGCGACGACGCGAGTGTCCTGGCTCTCGGATCGCTGCTCGCCTCGCCTTCCAGCTCGCGGCCGTGGCTAGTGAGGTTCGCTCCCCGATGACAGTGGCGGGACCGCGCCGGATTCGCACCGGCTTCCTACTTCGTCATCGCCTTACCCGGGCAGTATCGCATCCTCGCGACGCGGCTGTTCGCAAATGGGCGGCCTCGCGTCACCCTGCACCGGCGCTCAACGCGTCCACGGCCGCGTCGATGCTCGGGACGACTGAAGCGCCGTGTCGGGCGACCAGCTGCCCGATGGAGCGGGCCAGGTGCGGCCCCACCGCGTCCGCCAGCAGCATCTCTTCGCCGATCACGATGCCGCCGACCACGTGTGCGGCCAGCAACCGACGGTCGGGGGTGACCTCGTAGCGCCAGTCGCCGATGTGCAGCCGTTCGGGTTGTGACTTGAACATTCCCCGACGTTCGGCGGTGTGTGTGACGCCCGGTACCCCGGCAAAGACGGTGATCACCAAAGCGATTCCGCCCGGACCGGCCAGCGCGTCGGTGACGGTGCGGCTCACTCGTTCGGCATCGAAAGCCGACATCAGTCGTTCATGGCGAGCACGAATGACGGCGAGATGGTTTCAGCGGTTCCGCTGCGGCGCACTGCCGTTCCCGCGGCGTAGAACTCGACCGTGTGGTAGCCCCAGGCATAGTTCTGGATGGCGAAATGGACGCCGACGACTCCGGATGCGCCGTCGCGCTCGGCTTCGCTTTGCATGCGCGACATGGCCAATTCGCGGGCTTCATAGTTGCCTTGCGTCCACTGGGGCATTTCGGTGTTGCGGCCCATTTGGCGCAACGTTTGCAGAAAGCCTTGTGCGGCAATGTGAAAGACGCAGTTGCCCATCACAAACGCCACCGGCGCGTAGCCCGATCGAAGCAGGGTGGCCAAGTCTTGTCCCGACAGGTGGCTGGAGAATGCCTGCCCGTTGCTGCGTTTGAACGCTCCCGGCTTGGGTGTGTAGCGCACCGCGGTACCGACCGCGATGAATTCCAGGTGCTCGGCTTCGGCGCCGTGCTGGCGCCATTCCAGGCGGACACCGACGACGCCGTCGGCGCCCAGCGCGTCGGCTTCGGCCTGCATGCGGGCCATCGCGTTCCAGCGCGCCCGGTAGGTGGCCTCGGTGAGCACCGGCAGCTCGGATTGTTGCCGGATACCGGTGAATTGGTAGCCCACGTGGTAGACGGAGACACCCATCACGAGGTCGAGCGGTTCGAAGCCGGCCCCGTGCAGCAGCGCGAATTCGTTGATGGACAGATCCGATGTGAAGACCTTGTCGGCATGCGAGAGCCGTTCGCTGGCCACGGGGTCGAGCGGGGTCGATGACACGTGTCCGTCCTTTCGCCGTACGAGCCTTTCGCCGGCTGCGCACATCGTACGAGGCCGACGCCGGACGGAGCACCATTCAGTCCAGGCGGTACCGAATCAAACGTGAACTGTTTGCGACAACGGCCACCGACGACGCGTTGTGCAGGACCGCGGCCAGCACCGGTGACAGCGCGCCGCCGGCGCCGATCAGCAGCCCGGCGGCATTGACCGCGATCGACATGCCGTAGTTCTGCCGGATTACCTCGACTGCGCGGGCGCCCAGGTCGCCGACGTCGAGCAGGCGCCGCAGGTCGTCGTTGGCCAGCGCGACGTCCGCGGTCTCGACCGCGACGTCGGTGCCGGCCAGACCCATCGCGATGCCGATGTTCGCCGCCGCCAGCGCGGGGGCATCGTTGATGCCGTCGCCGACCATCCCGACGACGTAGCCTTCGTCCTGGAGTTGGCGAACCACTTCGAGCTTGTCTTCGGGCAGCACCTCGGCGCGCCACTCGTCGATATCCAGTTCGCCCGCAACGACTTTCGCAATTTCTGGGTGATCGCCGGTCAGCATCACGATTCGGCGAATTCCGTTGGCACGCAACTTGTTCAGCACGTCGGGCGCCTCGGAACGGATTTCGTCGCGCAGGCTGATCAGCCCGACCAGCGTTTCGTCTACGGCGAGCAGCAGCGGAGTCTCCGCCTGGCGGCGCAGCTTGTCGACCCAGTCGGCGGCCTCCTGCGAAACCTTGACGTTCTCCGAGCGCAGCAGCGACGGGCTACCCAGCAGCAGCGTCCGTCCGTCGGCCCAGGTGCGCATGCCCAGGCCGACCAGCACTTCGCACTCCTCGTGCGGTGGAATGGTGATCCGGCGCTCCTCGGTGGAGCGAATCACGGCCTCGGCCAGCGGATGGCGAGAGTGCAGTTCTGAACTGGCCGCGTAGGCAAGCACCTGCTCGGGCTGCCAATCATTGTGTAACGCAATGATGTTCGTGACCACGGGGCGCCCGACCGTGAGCGTGCCAGTCTTGTCGAAGACGATCGCGTCCACCCGGCCGGCCTGCTCCAGGTGTGACCCGCCCTTGATCAGGATGCCGCGACGAGCGCCGTTGCCGATCGCGGCGCTGATCGCCGTCGGCGTGGCAAGGCCCACCGCGCACGGGCAGGCGATCAACA
>NZ_JBAPMI010000382.1:0-8675 GCF_049278535.1 Mycobacterium sp.
CCGTCCCGATCGGGGCGGCTGCACTGCGTTAGAAGGGGCTCGGTGCCGCCAGACTGCACTACCCTGGTGGGCTATGTGCGGAATCGTCGGCTACGTCGGGCACCAGCCTGCCCTTGACGTCGTTGTCGACGCGCTGCGCCGGATGGAGTACCGCGGCTACGACTCGGCAGGTGTGGCGCTGGTCGACGGCGAGGGCAAACTCACGGTCCGTCGGCGAGCCGGCCGGTTGGCCAACCTGGAGAGCGCGCTCGCCGAGACCGACCCCGCAGCCCTGGTCGGCACCACGGGACTCGGGCACACCCGCTGGGCTACCCACGGACGTCCGACCGACCGTAACGCCCATCCGCACCGCGACGCGGCGGGCAAGATCGCCATCGTCCACAACGGGATCATCGAGAACTACGCGACCCTGCGCCACGAGCTCGAGGCGGCCGGCGTTGAGTTTGCCAGCGACACCGACACCGAGGTCGCCGTCCACCTGGTTGCCCACGAATACCACCGCGGCGAAACCGCAGGCGATTTCACCGCTTCGGTGCTCGCCGTGCTGCGCCGTCTCGAGGGCCACTTCACGTTGGTGTTCGCCAACGCCGACGAACCCGGCACCATCGTCGCGGCGCGCCGGTCGACTCCACTCGTCGTCGGCATCGGTGACGGCGAGATGTTCGTCGGCTCCGACGTTGCCGCCTTCATCGGACACACCCGCGAGGCGGTCGAGCTCGGCCAGGACCAGGCCGTCGCGATCACCGCCGACAGCTACCGCGTCACCGACTTTTACGGTAACGACGAGACCGCCAACGCCCGCCAGTTCCACATCGACTGGGACGTGGACGCCGCCGAAAAGGGTGGCTACGAGTACTTCATGCTCAAGGAGATCGCCGAGCAGCCCACCGCGGTGGCCGACACTCTGCTCGGCCATTTCGTCGACGGCCGCATCGTGCTGGACGAGCAGCGTCTCTCCGATCAGGAACTACGCGAGATCGACAAGGTTTTCGTGGTCGCCTGTGGCACCGCGTACCACTCGGGGCTGTTGGCGAAATATGCGATCGAGCACTGGACCCGGCTGCCGGTTGAGGTCGAGCTGGCCAGTGAGTTCCGTTACCGCGACCCGGTGCTGGACCGCAGCACGCTGGTGGTCGCGATCTCGCAGTCGGGGGAGACGGCCGACACCCTGGAAGCCGTGCGGCACGCCAAGGAGCAGAAGGCCAAGGTGCTGGCGATCTGCAACACCAACGGCTCGCAGATTCCGCGGGAGTGTGACGCGGTGCTCTACACCCGCGCCGGGCCGGAGATCGGCGTGGCGTCGACCAAGACGTTTTTGGCGCAGGTCGCCGCCAACTACCTGGTCGGACTGGCGCTGGCGCAGGCTCGCGGGACCAAGTACCCGGACGAGGTCGAGCGCGAGTACCGCGACCTGGAAGCGATGCCCGACCTGGTTGCCCGCGTGATCGCCGAGATCGCGCCGATTGCTGAACTGGCCCAACGGTTCGCCCAGGCGTCGACGATCCTGTTCCTGGGTCGCCATGTGGGCTACCCGGTCGCACTGGAAGGCGCGCTGAAGCTCAAGGAATTGGCCTACATGCACGCCGAGGGCTTCGCCGCCGGTGAGCTCAAACACGGGCCCATCGCGCTGATCGAAGACGACCTGCCGGTGATCGTCGTGATGCCCTCACCGAAGAGTTCGGCGATGCTGCACGGCAAGCTGTTGTCCAACATCCGCGAGATTCAGACGCGTGGGGCGATCACCATCGTGATCGCCGAGGAGGGCGACGACACGGTTCGCCCGTACGCCGACCATTTGTTCGAAATCCCCGCGGTATCAACGCTTTTACAGCCGCTGCTGTCGACCATTCCGCTGCAGGTGTTTGCTGCGTCGGTGGCGCAGGCCCGCGGCTACGACGTGGACAAGCCGCGCAACCTTGCCAAGTCGGTCACCGTCGAGTAGACCTGCTCCGGGTCACAAAGGCGGACCAGTCGGGTTCGCGTGTCGCTGACCAGTATTCGTTGAGCCGCCACGGGCTGACGGTGTGGATCTCGCCGTCGGCGTTCTTGAAGTAGGAGTGCTTGATCGCGGGGTGCGACCACACCATCTGCTTGATTTCGTTCTGGGTGCGCTGGTGCCAGTCCGCCGCTGCGTCGGCAGTCGGTTCGATCGAATGCACCGACGGCTCAGCAAGTTTCGCCAGACACCTGTTGATGTAGCGCATCTGCAGTTCGGAGTTGAAGATCAGGCTGCCGCCGTGGGCCAGATGCGCGCCGGGTCCATAGATCACGAAGAAGTTCGGGAATTGCGGAACGGTGATCCCCAGATAGGCGAACGGCCTGCTACCCCAGACGCTGTGCAGGTCGACGCCGTCGCGGCCGGTGATGGTCATCGGCCACAGCACGTCGGTATGCCGAAACCCTGTGGCGTAGATAATGATATCGACGTCGTGGCTTTCGCCGTCCTCGGTGACGACGCCGTCGGCGGTGATCTCCCGGATCGGCGTGCGGATCAGGTCGACGTTGTCGCGACGCAGCGTGCGTAGCCAGGTACCGTCGTCCTGCAGCGTTCGCTTGCCGGTGGCCGGATAGTCCGGTAGCACCTTGGCCAGCAGCTCCTCGTCACCGTCGACCTGAGCGGTGATCCAGTCGGTAAACATCAGCCGGGCAACAGCATTGATCTCACTGACTGCGTGGTCCTGGTCGGCGTAAGCCGGGTCGACCCGCGCGGCATCCAGCCCCTTGTCTGACCCCGGCCAGAGCACCAGGAATCGGTACCAGCGCGCGTAGAACGGCAGATGGTCCATCGCCCAGCGCACACCGTCGCCGACTTCTTCGTGGTACATCGGGTTGGGGAACATCCACTGTGCGGTGCGCTGGAACACGGTGAGCTGCTCGACGTCGTCGGCGATGGCCGGCGCAATCTGAAACCCGCTGGCGCCCGCGCCGATCAGCGCCACGCGCTTACCGGTCAGATCGACCGACTGGTCCCATGCCGCCGAATGAAAGGACGGGCCACGAAACTTCTTGGCGCCTTTGAACTCTGGTATGTGCGGACGGTTGAGCTGGCCGACCGCGGTGATGACGGCACGCGCCTGCATCGTGGTCAGACCCTCGTCGCCCTCGCGCATGGTGATCGTCCATATGCCGTCCTCGTCGTCCCACTCGACGGTAACGACCTCGCTCTGCCAGCGCACGTGGTCGTTGAGATGATGCTTGTTCATCACGTGGGTGAAGTAGCTCTGCAGCTCCGGTTGTTCGGCGAAGAAATGTGACCAGTCGTTGCTTGGCTCAAAGCTGTAGCAGTAGAAGTGGTTGGCGACGTCGACGCGTGCGCCCGGATAGCTGTTCTCCCACCAGGTTCCACCCGGGCCGGCGTTCTTTTCCACGATGGTGAAGGGAATGTTGGCCTGCCGCAGGCGAATACCGGCGAGAATTCCCGATTCGCCGCAGCCGATCACGATCACCGGGACTTGCGCCGCGTGGTCGGAGTCCAGCGAAACCGGTCTGCGGGGATCGACGCCGTCGAGGTCCATTTCTTCGGCGAGCAGCGCCTGGTAGTCGTCGGGCACGCTTTCGCAGACCGCCCAGTCCATCATTTCCCTGACCAGCTCGGGCGGCAGCGGCGCAAGCTCTGGGCACCCGCGGTCGCGATAGTCGGAGATCACCGGCAGCGCCTCGGCGCGCGCTCGGGCTTTGTCTTCGTCGGACATGAAGCCCTGGACCTCGTTGAGGAAGATCCCGGCCGGTTTGAAGTCGCGGACGAAACGGGCGTCGCCGGTGATGTGCACCAGCGAGAGCAACAGCGTCGGGATGCTGACCTGCTCGAGCGCGGCGGCGATATCGGAGGTGGAGGTGGTGAACGGTTGGCCCGCGTAGCGGCTGCGCACCAAGGAAATCCTTTCGCATCATCGCTGAGCACCTGCGACGCAAGCCGGGATTACGATACGCAGGGTTTCGTAATTGGATTTCAACGATACGCGGAGCGTGGTACCGGATCAAGGGGTCCATCTCGTGGAGCGGGGCTGTGCCGTGCCAAGGTAAACGGCGTGGATGACGTTTCGTGGGGCACGCGACTACGGGGGTGGCTGGCCGGGGCGTGTCGGTTCGTGCGAACCGCGCCGTTGACCTACCTGTGGCTGGCCGTGCTGCTGGGCACCACGATCCGTCAGCTTCAGGCCGGGCGACACTTGCATCGCCTTCTGGTCCATGCATCCACCAATATTCATGAGTTGGCCACCGATCCGCTGCACGTGCTGTTCGAAAGTCTGCTGTGGATCGACGGCCGATCCTGGACACCGTATCTGTTGCTGTTCACTCTGTTCCTGGCGCCCGCGGAGCATTGGCTCGGTCAAATACGTTGGCTCGCGGTCGGATTGACTGCGCACATCGGTGCGACCTATATCAGCGAGGGCTGGCTGTACCTAGCGATCCAGCATCACCACGCGCCAGAGCGTCTGATCCATGCCACCGATATCGGGGTCAGCTACTTTCTGGTCGGCCTGATCGCGGTATTGGCGTATCGCATTACCCGGCCCTGGCGATGGGGCTACCTTGCGGTGTTGATCACCATCTTTGCCGTCCTGCTGGTCATGCAGTTCAGTTTCACTGCGATCGGCCACTTTTCGGCAGTCCTCATCGGCCTGTTGTGCTATCCGATGACTCGACAGCGCCCGGCTATTCCCGGGTCGCGCTCAGGTGGCTGATTTCGGCGCAATTCTTGGCTTCGTCGTCGCTCGCGTTCTGGGGCACGTAATCTGGGCACGGTGCGGCACTACTACTCGGCTGACGCGATCCGCCAGGCCGAAGCGCCGCTGTTGGCCAGCCTGCCCGACGGCGCACTGATGGCGCGCGCCGCCTACGGTTTGGCCACCGCGATCATCACCGAGTTGACTGCCCGCACCGGTGGGGTGGTCGGACGACGGGTGTGCGCGGTCGTCGGCTCGGGCGACAACGGCGGTGACGCACTCTGGGCGGCAACCTTTCTGCGGCGTCGCGGCGCGGCCGCCGACGCGATACTGCTCAAACCCGAACGGACCCACGAGAAGGGGCTGGCGGCACTCCGGCGAGCCGGCGGCCGGATCGTCGAAAGAGTGGCAGCCGGAACGGATCTCGTCATCGACGGCGTGGTTGGTATTTCCGGCTCGGGACCGCTGCGGCCGAACGCTGCCGAAGTCTTCGACGCGGTCGATGCCTCGGCGATCCCGGTCGTCGCCGTCGACATCCCCAGCGGCATCGACGGCGCTACCGGCGCGATCGCCGGCCCGGCCGTCCACGCCGCGCTGACCGTGACGTTCGGCGGTCTCAAGCCCGTGCACGCGCTGGCCGACTGCGGACGGGTGACGCTGATCGACATCGGCCTGAATCTGCCCGATACCGACATCTTCAGTTTCGACGCGGCCGACGTCGCCGCGCGGTGGCCGGTGCCGGGGCCGCATGACGACAAATACACCCAAGGCGTCACCGGCGTGATGGCCGGCTCGTCGACCTACCCCGGCGCGGCGGTGTTGTGCACCGGCGCCGCCGTGGCGGCCACCTCCGGGATGGTTCGCTACACCGGCAGCGCAGACAGCGACGTGCTCGCGCACTGGCCCGAGGTGATCGCGTCGCCCAGCCCGTCCGCCGCGGGCCGGGTGCAGTGCTGGGTGGTCGGGCCGGGGCTGGGCACCGACGAAACCGGTGCTGCCGCATTGTGGTTCGCGCTGGAGACCGACCTGCCGGTGCTGATCGATGCGGACGCGCTGACCATCCTGGCGGCCCACCCCGACATGCTCGCCTCCCGTCGCGCACCGACCGTGCTGACCCCGCACGCCGGCGAGTTCGCGCGCCTGGCCGGTGCGCCACCCGGCGACGACCGCATCGGCGCCACCCGCAAGCTCGCCGACGCGATGGGGGCCACCGTGCTGCTGAAGGGCAACGTCACCGTCGTCGCCGATCCCGGTGGGCCGGTGTACCTCAACCCGGCCGGGCAGTCCTGGGCGGCGACCGCAGGGTCCGGCGATCTGTTGTCCGGGATGATCGGCGCTCTGCTCGCCGCGGGATTGCCTCCCGCCGAAGCAGCCGCGGCCGCGGCGTTCGTTCACGCCCGCGCCGCGGAGCTGTCGGCCGCCGACCCGGGGCCGGGCTACGCGCCGACGTCGGCGTCACGCATCGTCGGTCACATCCGAAGCGCATTAGCCACCCTCTAGCCACCAACCGAAAGGATCCGTCGTGACCGCCAGTCGCCCGTCCGTCCCCGCACACGCGATCGCGCCCGCCTACACCGGCCGCATGTTCACCACTCCGGTGCCGGCCTTGCGGCTGCCCGAGGAGTCGATGGATCCCGAGGCCGCCTACCGCTTCATCCACGACGAGCTGATGCTCGACGGCAGCTCGCGGCTGAACCTGGCGACGTTCGTCACCACCTGGATGGATCCCCAGGCGGACCGGCTGATGGCCGAGACGTTCGACAAGAACATGATCGACAAGGACGAATATCCGCTGACGGCAGCGATCGAGCAGCGCTGCGTATGCATGGTGGCCGATCTGTTCCACGCCGATCACCTGCGTGACGACGACCCTTCGAGCGCCTGCGGGGTCTCCACCATCGGCTCCAGCGAGGCGGTCATGCTGGGTGGCCTGGCGTTGAAATGGCGCTGGCGGGCCAAGATCGGCAAAGGCTGGGAGAAGCGCACCCCGAACCTGGTGATGGGCTCCAACGTCCAGGTGGTCTGGGAGAAATTCTGTCGGTATTTCGACGTCGAGCCGCGCTACCTGCCGATGGAGAAAGGCCGCTACGTCATCACGCCCGAGCAGGTGATCGACGCCGTCGACGAGGACACCATCGGGGTGGTCGGGATCCTGGGCACCACCTACACCGGCGAGCTCGAGCCGATCGCCGAGATCTGCGCGGCACTGGACAAACTGGCCGCGGGCGGCGGCGTGGACGTCCCTGTGCACGTCGACGCGGCCAGCGGCGGGTTCGTGGTGCCGTTCCTGCACCCCGCGCTGAAGTGGGACTTCCGGCTGCCGCGGGTCGTCTCGATCAACGTCAGCGGGCACAAGTACGGGCTGACCTACCCGGGCGTGGGTTTCGTGGTGTGGCGCAGCAAAGAGCACCTGCCCGAGGATCTGGTCTTTCACGTCAATTATCTCGGCGGTGACATGCCGACCTTCACGCTGAACTTCTCCCGCGCCGGCAACCAGGTGGTGGGCCAGTACTACAACTTCCTGCGGCTGGGCCGCGAGGGTTATACCCAGGTGATGCAGACGCTGTCGCAGACGGCGCGCTGGCTGGGTGAGCAGCTGCGCGTGGGCGACCACTGCGAGCTGATCTCGGACGGCTCGGCGATCCCGGTGGTCAGCTTCCGGCTCGCCAGGGACTGCGGGTACACCGAATTCGACCTCTCGCACGAGCTGCGCGGATACGGCTGGCAGGTGCCGGCCTACACCATGCCCGACAACGCCACCGATATCTCGGTGCTGCGCATCGTGGTGCGGGAAGGCTTGTCGGCCGACCTGGCCCGCGCGCTGCACGACGACGCCCGCAGCGCCCTGGCCAGTCTGGACAAACTCAAGCCCGGCGGGCACTACCAGGCCGAGCACTTCGCGCACTGACCTGTCGGAATACGGCCCCGGGCGACGATTCTGGGAGAATGGCGGCCGTGTCCGCAACGCCTATCTCTCTGACGCCTGGCGTCCTCGCCGAGTCCGTGGTGGATCTGGGCGCCATCCAGCACAACGTGCGGGTGCTGCGCGAGCATGCCGGCAGCGCGCAGGTGATGGCCGTGGTCAAGGCCGACGGCTACGGCCACGGCGCCGTCGAGGTGGCCAAGGCCGCGCTGGCCGCGGGTGCTGCCGAACTGGGCGTCGCCACCATCGACGAGGCTCTCGCGTTGCGTGTCGCGGGCATCACCGCGCCCGTGCTGGCCTGGTTGCATCCGCCCCGCATCGACTTCGGTCCGGCGCTGCAGGCCGACGTGCAGATCGCGGTGTCCTCGGCACGGCAACTCGACGAGCTGCTTGGCGCGGTCCGTCGCACCGGCCACCCCGCTGCCGTGACGCTCAAGGTCGACACCGGCCTCAACCGCAACGGTGTCCCGCTGGCGCAATACCCGTCGATGCTGGACGCATTGGCTCCCGCCATCGCCGAGGATTCCATTCGGCTGCGAGGCATCATGTCGCACATGGTGTACGCCGACCAACCCAATAACCCGATCAATAACCTTCAGGCGCAACGGTTTTCCGACATCGTGGCGTTGGCCCGTGAAAAGAAGGTGCCGTTCGACGTCGCGCATCTGTCGAACTCCTCGGCCACCATGTCGCGACCCGAGCTGGCCTTCGACATGGTCCGTCCCGGCATCGCGCTGTACGGGCTGAGCCCGGTGCCGACACTGGGTGACATGGGTCTGATGCCGGCAATGACGGTGAAATGCTCTGTAGCGCTGGTGAAATCAATTCACGCCGGTGAAGGCGTGTCCTACGGGCACACCTGGATCGCACAGCAGGACACCACCGTGGCCCTGATGCCGATCGGCTACGCCGACGGTGTCTTCCGGTCGCTGGGTGGACGGCTCGAGGTGCTGATCAACGGCCGCCGTCGCCCCGGTGTCGGCCGCATCTGTATGGACCAGTTCCTCGTCGACCTGGGCCCCGGCCACGTCGACGTCGCCGAAGGCGATGAGGCGATCCTGTTCGGGCCGGGCACCCGCGGCGAG
>NZ_JBAPMI010000383.1:0-3838 GCF_049278535.1 Mycobacterium sp.
TCGCGTTTCGGATTCCTGGCGATTCACGGCGGCGGTTTGGAACAAATGACCGACGTGATCGCCGAGCGCGCCGCCGACGCGGCCGGCGCATCGGTGTACCTGATCCGGCACCCCGACCGCTATCCACATCACTTGTCGTCGGCCCACTTTCGCCGCGACGAGTCAGCGCGCCTCGCGAAGTTCCTGGACCATGTCGACGTCACGGTGTCGTTGCATGGCTACGGTCGCATCGGCCGCGCCACGCAGCTGCTGGCCGGCGGTGCCAATCGCGAGCTGGCCGCCCACCTGGCCGACCACCTCGAGCTGCCCGGCTATCACGTCGTCACCGACCTCGACGAGATTCCCCACGAGCTGCGCGGGCTGCATCCGCAAAACCCGGTCAACCAGACACGTTATGGCGGAGCACAATTGGAATTGCCCATCCGGGTCAGGGGCATCAGCCCTCGCAGTCCGCTGCCCGGTGACGACGGTTTGTCACCGGTGACCGCTGATCTGGTCGAGGGCCTGGCAGCCGCGGCCCGATCGTGGAAATTTCCGTCAACATAACTACACAATCGGAGGTGGCCGGTGGCCGAACGGGGTTTTCGCTTTTCGATGGGCATTCACTCAGCCAAGTCGCGAACTGCGCTGCAGGACAAGGCAAAGCGCTATGAGGACCTGGGATTCGATGCCCTGCATCTGCCCGACCACCTCGGCGCCCCGGCGCCGTTTCCGGTGCTGACGGCGATCGCGTCCGCGACCTCCAGGGTCCGGCTGGGCACCTACGTGCTGAACGCAGGATTCTACAAACCCGCGCTGCTGGCTCGCGACGCCGCCGAAGTCGATCAGCTCAGTGACGGACGCCTCGACCTCGGTCTCGGCGCCGGCTACGTGCGCGAGGAATTCGAGGCAGCCGAGCTGCCGTATCCGACCGCCCGCGAACGCGTCGACCACCTCGAGCACGTGACCGCCTACTTCAAGAAGCACCTGCCGAAAGTGCCGATCCTGATCGCCGGCAACGGAAACCGATTGCTGACCATCGCCGCCAAGCACGCCGACATCATCGGGCTGACCGGTGCCCGGGTCGCTGATGTCGCCGACCCGCTCGCCGAACGCGTCGACTTCGTCCGCAACGCCGCCGGCGACCGGTTCGCCGATCTCGAGTTGAACCTCGCGATCACCGCCGTGCCATCCGACAATTCCGGGAAGCCCGACCTAGCGCTCACCCGCAGATTCGTGGACTTGTCCGACGAGGAGTTGCTGGCGCTGCCGTCGGTGCTGAGCGGATCGCCACGCGAGATCGCCGACACCCTGCGCGGCTACCGCGAGAAGTACGGGGTGACGTCGTTCACTTTCCAGGAAAACCACGTCGAGACCATCGCGAAGGTGATCCCCGACTTCCGCTGACAGCAGGCCACCCACAGCGTGCACAAAGTGGCTTTACGTATGGTGGGTTGATGCGCTACAACCCGCCGCCGAACTGGCCAAAGCCGCCCAAGGGCTGGGTGCCGCACGCCGACTGGTCGCCGGATCCGGCCTGGCCACCGCCACCGCCCGGCTGGCGGCTGTGGGTAGAGGAAGATGCCCCGGACGCGAAGACGACGCTGGGACGGCTCAAGCAAGCCGGCGACGAGAGCGAATATTTCGGTGACGAGAACGCCTGGGCCGATGACGCCGGGCCTGCGCCGGCCGCCGACGACGTGGACGCCGCTGCCGCGCCCGAGCCGACCGAGGTGGCGCCCGAAGATCTTGCGGTGCAACACCTTGGGCAGTACGCCACGGTCAAATGGGATGACGAGCACCAGTACGCCATCGGCACGATTGTCGCGGTCTCTGCCGACGCTGACGCGGTGCGGGTCAAGCTCGACGGCATCGACGCGCCGATTTTCTTTCCGCGAGCGGCGCCCGACGACGGTGCGGGCAGGCCCCGGCTCCTCGTCTGGATTTGACGACCCGCACTCGCCAGAGGCCGACGAGCGGCTAGGTTTAACGATGTTTTCAGGCCCTCGTAGCTCAGGGGATAGAGCACGGCTCTCCTAAAGCCGGTGTCGCAGGTTCGAATCCTGCCGGGGGCACTCTCTGAGCACGCATTTCACGAATGCGTGCAAGCTACGTGCAATAACCAGCACCAAACGTGCAGGTCACGGCACGGTCAGCAGACCGCCGAGCACGCTGCACCGGAGAGGCCCGTACGCCCGCCGATGCAAGAGAGTCCCTCACCAGCCGCTGCCCAGGGAACATCGAAGAGGTTCGTGTCCGTATCTAGGCGTGGCCTACTCGTAGAGCCGACACCGCTGGACGAGGATTTCGGCTAGCCGTTGAGGTTCGCTGACCATCAGCATGTGGCAGGTGTCGATCTCAACGAGGGTCTGCACACCGCCAAGCGCGTCAATGCACTCGTGTTGAATCTTCATCGAGACGGCGCTGCGATCACGCCGAGTGAGTATCCACGTGCGTGGCACATCGTCGGGCATACCGCTGCGGTCAACTTTTTCTATCATGATGGGGGCTGATTCCTGACAGGACCGAGCCAGCGTGAACCTGCGCTGTGCGGGAGTCATTCCGTTGCAGAATGCAAACCTCGCCAATGCAGTAGGCAAACCTCCCGAACGGCCTTTCTGCACATTGCGTTTTGCGGTGCGACGTGCGAACCAGCTCAGTGCCCCGGGAAGCGTGTCCACCAGGGCGCTGCCGTTGGCTGGTACTTGCGCGGCGGCCAAGATCATCTCCCGCACCCGCGCCGAGCCGAGCTTGGTGACAACACCGGGGACGGTCAGCCCCGCCAAAGAGTGGCCGACGATGACAAGGTTGTCGTCGAACTCCGCGCTCTTGATGTCTGCAACCACAGAGTCAACCCACTCGTCGATACACGCCGTGACCAAGTCACCGGGCTTCCCTCGCCGACCTGGCAAATCAACGGTCAGCACCTTTAGCTCCGGGTCCGCGCGGCGGATCGCGTCGACGGTGGGCTCCCAACAATCAGCGGCGAACCCACCACCATGCACGAGAACCAATGCGGGCATTGCCATGGCGGCCTCCTCTAGCGCCGTGCAAGAGGCATCGCGAACCCCATCTGGCGACCGATCCGCACAGCTATTCTTCAGCTGAGACACAGCAACCTTACGGGTTGATCTCGGGCGTTTTCACGGTTTGCGACAGGGAAGCGCCCGAGTGACTGAAGTGTGCGATTCAAACCCGACCGCGGGTAGGGGGGTGGGGTGTCCGCGCCAAAAGCACGGCCAGAAACACTCCCCCCAGCTGGGCATGTCTCCCCCCGATTCAAAAACCGAAGATTTTTTGCCTCGCGAAGCTGGTTGGCGGCAACGAGTTTGGTGTGTTTGTGCTGGCCAGCGTCGTGCGGCACCGGGTTTCAGGGGCAGCGTCGAAACCGAAGACGTTCGGTTTCGTGGTGTAGCGGAGAGCGTATACGGCGCGGGCTTCACGCAAGCCGTCCAGGCGGCGACCGACACCGACGCAGCCCATCATTGCCGCGGCCCAGTTTCGAGGGTTTCAGAAGTGGGTGGGCTGCGCTCGATGACTAGATCAGCACAATGTGCGGACCCTTTGAGCCAGTTCACATAAGGTCCAATTATGGGACTTCGCTCCGGATTGGGACTCGCCCGCACACCAGGCAGGGGCGTCATCATCGGCCAGTTTCTGCAGGCGCGTGAGTACGGAACCACGCCGAGCACCCCGCTGCGGCGGTGACGCAAATGGCAGAGCAGGACTGGACGCACAGCGCAACATTTCCGGGTAGTTGCCTGATACTGCTTAGGGCGGATTAACCGCTTTTCGCAGCCGCCGGTTGCGTGGCCGCGGATCTGTTCGCCGTCACCGTTATTCGAGCGGTGGGGACGCC
>NZ_JBAPMI010000384.1:0-6432 GCF_049278535.1 Mycobacterium sp.
GAATTGCCTTGCTCCACATTGGCTCTGACGGTGTAGACCTCACGATTGATCGTCGCCTTGCGGTAGATGTCCGGTCCGTTCAGCTCGATCAGTTCCCGGATCCTGGCCGGCGTCGCCATGAATCCACCACCACCCGGGTAACCCATCACGATGCCTTCGGTGCCCGAGGTCACCGGGGCGTTGGCGAACGCCAGCGGCCCGGCCGGCAGATGCGGCACCGACAGGATCGCGATATCCATCGTCGGGTCGTAGGACACCACGGTGGCGTCGTACGGATTACCGCTGGCCTCCACGGTGACGTTGTTCGCCCCGGCGACGACGTGCGCGTTGGTCATTACGCGGTCCGGTGAAAGCACAAATCCACTGCCCTCCAACACTTTCTCGCAGCTGGGTGCGATCGCGCGGATCTTCACCACGCTCGGCTCGGTGTTGGCGACGACGGGGTTCTTGGCCAGGGCCGCATCCGGGGCGGCGACAGCCACGACGGGGGTGCGGCTGAACGGCTCCAGCACCTGCGGCAGACCAGAGGTGTCCAGCAGCGCCGACAACCGCTTGGGCACCGTCTTCAGCCATTCCGGCGCGTAGTCGTTGACTTGGGCCAGCACCCGCGAACCCCGAACTGCCGCAGCCAAATTGGGCTGCCCCGCCGACGACGTCAATGGAGTCGCCAGCAGCCATGCGGCCACCAGCACCACCACCAGCTGCACGGCCACACCGATCAGCGAGTCGAAGAAGCGGACCGAGTTGCTGTGGATCGCGCCGCGGACCGCCCGGCCCAGTACCACACCGGCCACCTCGCCGATGACAACCAGCGCCAGAATCAGAAACAGCGCAGCGAACAGCTTGGCCCGCGGTGCGGCGACATGTGCGACGAGGTGCGGTGCCAGCAGCACGCCCGCGATCGCGCCGAGCAGCACGCCGACGAACGACAGCAGCGAGCCGAGCGCACCTGAGCGCCAACCGGATACCGCCGCGATGAAAGCCACCGCCAGGACCGCGATGTCCAACCACTGTGAGGAGCTCATCAGGCCTCATCCTCGTCGCCGACGAGTGCCATCGCATCGTCCAGCTCGCGAACATCGCTGGCATCCCAGGGCTTTGCCCAACCAGCGACATCCAACATCGCTGAGATCACCTGACCGGTGAACCCCCAGACCAGCATCTCGTTCAACAGAAATGCCGGCCCGGCGAAGCGGCGGCTGAAGGTGCGGCGGTACACCATCAGCCGGTTGGCGGGATTGATAAAGGCCCGAACCGGAACTCGGGCCACCTTTGCTGTTTCAGAATGATCCACCACGCCCACCGGCCCCGGATCCGGTGAGTAGGCCAGCACCGGGACGACGTGAAACCCCGACGGCGCGATAAACGTTCGCTCCATCGTGACCAGTGCATGCAGTCTGCCGGTGTCGATTCCGGTCTCCTCCCGCGCCTCGCGCAGCGCGGTGGAAACCGGCCCGTCGTCACCGGGATCGGATGCGCCCCCCGGGAACGCGGCCTGGCCGGCGTGGTGACGCAAGGTGGCGGCCCGCACGATCAGCAGCAGGTCGGCGTCCTCAGGAGGGGAGTCGGGTGCGGTGTCACTCGACGGCGGACCCGAAAACAACACCAGCACAGCCGCTTCGCGACCGCGGTTACCTGCCGCCAACTTGGATGCGGTCACCATTGCCAGCACGTCAGCGGGTAGGCGCCGCCGGTAGGCGTCAGGTATCTGACCGACATTGTCGACCAAGGTTTGCAACCAGGGCGGGCCGAGTTCGGGTACCAGCTCGTCCGAACCGAGACGCTGGGGAGTGCAGCCTCCGCTCACGGGCGCCTCCCTCGTACTTCTAACCGTCCGGCTCCTCGCCGGGCCGCTGCGCGGCCCGCATCGTCGTCGGACGCATCCAGCCGCCCGATTTTTCCCCGGGCCGCTCCGCGGCGCGCATCGGCGATCGGCGTCATCGTTTCTGAACCCCGACCGCAGCCGTGATCTCGTCGGCCGTGGCGAAAGCGCGTGGCAGCGTCTTCGCAACGCTACCGTCCGAGTCCAGCACAACTGTCGCGGGCATCACATTCGGCACCCCCAGCGCCGCCGCTACCCGACGGCCGCCGTCCTGCATGGTCGGCAGCCGGACACCCAGTTCCGCCAGTCGCAGCAAGCCGGCCGTCTCGTTCTCGTCCTGGTGCACCGTCACCACCATTACGTCGGATCCGACCCGTCGCTGATATTCCGCCATCGCCGGCAATTCGGCCGCACACGGCGCGCACCAATACGCCCACAGGTTGAGCACCACGCGGTGGCCGCCCAGCGCCGGCCCGACGTCGACGACCGATCCGTCGGCGGCGCATTCCACCGCAACGCCGCGCAGCGCTGCTGAGCCGGGTTGGCCGCCCGGGGCCGGGCACGGCGGCAAATCGGCGCGTTGACGCGGTCCGGCCAGCGCCGCGGCAGTGTCGGCGTCGCGATGCTCGCGAGCCGGGCCGGCCGGCGGGGCCGTGGACGACTGCGAGCCACTGCGCAACTCGACCAGCAACGCGGCAATCAGGGCCGCCACCACTGCCAGGACCGCAATGGTCCAGCGAGTGGCTCGGGCGGTGGACGTGGTCAACCTACAAGCCGGCCATCGCCAGGAGGTGTTCGGTTTCCGGCCCCTGCACCAGCGCGGCGGCGATCTCCGGTTCGGTTGGCCCCGTACCGAATGAGGGGCAATCCTTGGCCAGCACGCACACCCCGCAGGCTGGTTTGCGGGCGTGGCATACCCGGCGGCCGTGAAAAATCACCCGGTGACTGAGCAGCGTCCATTCGCTGCGCTCGATGAGTTCGCCGATCGCATGCTCGACCTTGACCGGATCTTCTTCGGTCGTCCAGCCCCAACGCCGGACCAAGCGGCCGAAATGGGTGTCTACGGTCATTCCCGGGACGCCAAATGCGTTGCCCAGAATGACATTAGCGGTCTTGCGCCCAACGCCGGGCAGCGTAACCAGCTCTTCCATAGTGTTGGGCAGCTCGCCATCGAATTTCTCCACCAAGGCCTGGCCAAGGCCGATCAACGACGCTGTCTTATTGCGATAAAAACCGGTCGGCCGAATAAGAGTTTCGAGTTCTTCGCGATCGGCTTGCGCATAGTCCAGCGCGGTGCGGTAGCGGGCGAACAGCGCCGGGGTGGTGAGATTCACCCGCTTGTCGGTACTTTGCGCCGACAAGATCGTCGCAATTGCCAGCTCCAGCGGTGAGGTGAAGTCCAACTCGCAGTGAGCATCGGGAAACGCTTGTGCGAGTTTACGATTCATTCGACGAGCCCGACGCACCAAGCCGGTTCGGGTTTCCGACGACCAACGGCGGGCGACGGCGGTGCCTGCCGCGGCGGAGCCTTTGCCGGTGGCGCGAGAAGCTTTGCCCACTGTCACCTAGACAGGGTACTAATTCGTGATCCCGCTGAGACCTTGGCCGTGTTTACTAGCTGCTTGTGTCCTGGTTGCTTGTTGCATTCACGCCCGGGTTGCTAATGCTGGCAACATTTGGGCTTCAACGGCTGGAATCCGGCCTGGAAGACGACACGCTTACCGCACGTGACGTCGCGGAATTTCTCGACCAGGCCGAGCCGGTAGACGTGCGTAAATTGGCCCGCGAAGGAATGCCCGAGGCGCTGGACTCCCTGCACCGTCGCAATAACGACGATTCGCCCTCCCTAACCAGACGCCTGCAGGGCACCGATCGATTGCCGACCGCACCCGTTATCTCCGCCTCAACGCAAGCCGCCTCACCCCGCCAGCGGCATCAGCATTCGCGGGCGAATCGGCAATTTGCGCCGCGTGAGCATGCCAATCGTGTGTAGCGTTGGCACGTCGAGTCGAAGGCTTACCTCCTAGACTCATCTGGCCAGGCTCTTGGAGGCTGACCGATGCACCAGCAGGTTCCCTGCTTGCGGGGAGCGGCCGGACGACAGACCGAGAACAGCTGTAGTCACCCGAAAAGCTAAAGGGGCAACGTGGACGAGATCCTGGCGAGGGCCGGAATCTTCCAGGGGGTCGAACCGAGCGCCGTCGCCGCGCTGACCAAGCAACTGCAACCCGTCGACTTCCCTCGCGGACACACAGTTTTCGCGGAGGGTGAGCCGGGTGATCGGCTGTACATCATCATTTCCGGCAAGGTCAAGATCGGCCGCCGTTCACCGGACGGCAGGGAAAATCTGCTGACCATCATGGGTCCGTCCGACATGTTCGGTGAGCTGTCGATTTTCGACCCCGGGCCGCGTACCTCGAGCGCGACGACGATCACCGAGGTTCGTGCGGTGTCGATGGATCGCGACGCGCTGCGGGCCTGGATCGCCGACCGTCCCGAGATCGCCGAGCAGCTGCTGCGAGTGCTGGCCCGCCGGCTGCGCCGCACCAACAACAATCTCGCCGACCTCATCTTCACCGACGTGCCTGGCCGGGTCGCCAAGCAGCTGCTGCAGCTCGCGCAGCGGTTCGGCACCCAGGAAGGCGGCGCGATGCGGGTGACCCACGACCTGACTCAGGAAGAAATCGCTCAGCTGGTCGGCGCCTCACGCGAGACCGTGAACAAGGCGCTGGCCGACTTCGCCCACCGCGGCTGGATTCGCCTGGAGGGCAAGAGCGTGCTGATCTCGGACTCCGAGCGGCTGGCCAGGCGCGCGCGTTAGCGCCGCAGATAGTCCAGCTGGGCCTGCACCGACCATTCAGCGACGTCCCACAGCTCCTCGTCGACGTCGACATAGACGTGCTCGACGACCTGACGTGTTGTCGCATCGTCGCCGAGTGTGCTCAAGGCGGAACGCACCTGCTCCAGCCGCTGCTCGCGATGCGCCAAGTAGCCCGCCGCCACCGCCTCCACGTTGGGCAGGTCCGGGCCGTGGCCGGGCAGCACGATGCGCTGACCCAGCCCGCGTAGCCGCTGCAAGGAGTCCAGGTAGTCAGCCAGGCTGCCGTCTTCGTTGTCGATGACGGTGGTTCCCCGGCCCAGCACGGTGTCCGCGGTCAGCACCGCATCGTCGAGCACGAACGACAACGAATCGGCGGTGTGGCCGGGCGTCGCCCACACCGTGATCCGCAGGCCCGCGGCGTCGATCACCTCGCCGTCGGTGAGCTCGCCGGACAGGCCACGCAGGAATCCGCTGCCCGCCGAGCGCACCGGTGCGCCGGTCAGGTCGACCAGCTTGTCGATCGCATCGGTGTGGTCGCCGTGCCGGTGGCTGATCAGCACCAGCGCGATGCGGCCCACCCCGGCGAGTTTCGCGATGTGCTCGTCGTCATCGGGTCCGGGATCGACCACCACCACCTCGTCGCTGCCGGGACCGCGCAGCACCCAGGTGTTCGTGCCCTCGAGCGTCATCAGGCCCGGGTTGTTGGCCAGCAGCACCGACGCGGTGCCGGTGACCGGGCGCAGCTCCCCGTACGCGGGATGCGTCAGCGGCTCAGCGGTTCCCGTCACGGCCGTTACCCGACCTCGACCACCAGTTCAACTTCGACCGGGGCGTCCAGCGGCAATTCGGATACGCCGACCGCCGAACGGGCATGCACGCCGTTGTCACCGAACACCTCGGCAAGCAGGTCTGATGCGCCGTTGACCACGCCGGGCTGGCTGTTGAATCCGGGTGCGGACGCGACGAACCCGACCACCTTCACCACCTGGGTCACCGAGTCGATTCCCACCAGCGAATCGATGGCGGCCAGGGCATTGAGCGCGCAGATCCGGGCGAGTTCCCTGCCCTGTTCGGGTGTGACGTCGACGCCGACCTTGCCGGCCTGCGGCAACGCGCCGGCCGCCATCGGCAGCTGGCCCGACGTGTAGACCAGATTGCCGGTGCGCACCGCCGGGACATAGGACCCCAGCGGTTTCACCACGACCGGCAACTCGATGCCGAGCTCGGCCAGCTTGGCCGACGCGCTCACTTCGGGCGTTTCAGATATGCGACGTGCTGCTCGCCGGTCGGGCCGGGAAGCACGGAGACCAGCTCCCACCCGTCGGCGCCCCACTGATCGAGGATCTGTTTGGTGGCGTGGGTCAGCAGCGGGACCGTTGCGTACTCCCATGTTGTGGGTTGGCTCATATCCCGAGCTTATCGGCAGGCGCGGCGACCGATCTGGTTAGCATGCAGGGGTGGGGACCACATCGAGCGGCGGCAGCACCTTCGGCTGGCCATCGCGATTGTCGAAGGCCCGTCTGCATTTCGTGACCGGCAAAGGCGGCACCGGAAAATCGACGGTCGCCGCCGCGCTGGCGCTGACCCTCGCCTCGGGTGGACGCAAGGTGCTGCTCGTCGAAGTCGAAGGGCGCCAAGGGATTGCGCAACTCTTCGATGTTCCGCCGCTGCCCTACAAGGAGATCAAGATCGCGAGCGCCGAGCGCGGCGGCCAGGTGAACGCGCTCGCCATCGACATCGAGGCCGCATTCCTGGAATACCTCGACATGTTCTACAACCTGGGCATCGC
>NZ_JBAPMI010000385.1:0-58415 GCF_049278535.1 Mycobacterium sp.
GGCGATCGCCGGTTTCGGTGTGTACCGGCTGCACGGCATCTTCGGCTCCAATGACGTGGTGTCGTGGCCGCGTGCCGACTCGATCGAGAACAGCAAAGTTGAATAGCATTGTCGGACAGCCGATTTAGCAGTTTCATGTCACATCAGCCCGGCAGCAGCTCCAGGCGTCACAGTGACAAAATATCGCTCGGACGGAATGACAGTCCTCAGGTCGCGGTGAGTGCCGTGAAACGGTTGACCGGGGCGGGCTGCAAAAGTGGACACGAACGTGAGACAAATCGGTGTGGACACAAAGTGAGACAACGCGCATCGGCACAGATCAGGGCCGCGCAAGTGGACACGGAGCTTGGGAACCTACAGTAGTTGTAGGTCCGCAAACAAATTGGTCACATCTCAGGTGAAATGGCCACACGTTGGCCACTTGGCCATTTAAATCGCGATTTGTGCCCGGCAAGGCCTGTCAAGGCGCCCGAGCGTGCGGCATGGGACGGTTTGGTACGAGCCAGTTGGCCGCCGAGGTAGCAAAGTCAGACGTATTCGTAATTCGCGCTGCGACGTAGCCCATCAAGGTCAATGTCGCCGTCGAACAACAGGATTCCTGCTCGATATCGGCGTCGCCCTCTCATCCTGTCGGCGCGGCGGGTGCCTTGACCGCCTCTAAACACACGGTGACGTCGACGGTGTCTCCGACCATCGGGCCGCCCCCGGCTAACACGGGAGTGTCGGTCAGGACGCCGAAGTCGCTACGCTTCAGTTTGATCCCGCCATCGAACCCGGCCACTTCACCGTGACCCAGGCCGGCGCTCACCCCGAGAAACGAGAACGCCAGTGTTAGGCGTTTGGTGATTCCGCGCAGGGTGAAGTCGATTATGAGCACCCAGTCGTTCTGCCCGGTGCCGTGCATGTCGACCGAGACGAGGGTCGCGGTGGGGGACTGGTCGGCTCCGAAGACGTCGGGTGCCCGCAGGTGCTCGTCGCGGGTTGGGTTGCCGGTGTCAACCGACCCGACCGCGATGGTGGCCGTAATGCTCGGAGTTCCGTTCTCGGGCACCGTGATCGCCCCGGAGAAGTCGCCGAATCGCCCACGTACTCTGCCGACCATCAGGTGGCGAACCGAGAACGTGATGGAAGAGTGGACGGGGTCGATCGTCCACGTGCCGGGGGTCAGATCCCGCCCAACCGCCGACGTCACCTGAGTGTTCTTCTCGAGTTCGGACGGCAGCTCGTAGAGTTCGTGTAAGACTAGGGCGTTGCGGGCTTGGATGAGCACGCCACCCTCGTCGAGACATCCGAGTTCGATTGGGGCGAAGCCGAGCTCGGTGCACAGCCCGGCTACCACCGCGCTTGCCGCGGAGTCGTTGCTGGACACGAAGACCACGCGTTTCCCGAATTCGGGTGGGCGCTTCTCGGCGAGCTGCCTGGCGGCGGTTTGGTTGAACGACTTGACCACCGCGGCGCCCGGAAACGCCTCGGCGTTGTACTCGGTCGAGAGGCGGCCGCCGAGGATTTGCTCGGAATTAGGCACCAGAAACGCGTTCGTCGCGTCGACGACGATCTTGCCCGACCAGTCTGGACGGCGCTTACCCAGCTCACGGACCTGCAAGAACGGAATGGCCAAGATGATCACGTCTGCATCCAGGGCCGTGTCGAGGGTGGCCGGTGTGATCGAGGCGGACAGTTCGGTCACGTCGATCGTCTCCGGACCTCGCGTGTTGGCCCAGAGTGCTGGGACGTGGTGCTCGGAGAACCGTTGCGCCAGAACCGCGCCAACGCTGCCGGTGCCCACGACGGCATACTGCAGAGTGCTGCTCATCGCCCGACCTCCGCGGTCCGAGCGGCCGCGATGAAGGTCGCGAGCGCCAGGAACACGGCGTTCACGAGCCACTTGCTGTACTCCGCTCGTCGACCGTGGAACACCGCCGCGCCCACCTGCAGCAGCGCCAGACCCACGGCAGCGGCAGGCGTCAAGATTGGCGCAATGCCGGTGAGCCACGGCAGGATCAGCCCGAGAGCGCCGGCCACCTCGACGCCGCCGATGAGTTTGATCGACGTCGCAGACATCGCCTCGGCGGCGCCAGCCATGGAGGGATTCTCCGCTAGGCGCTCCCTCGGCGTCAGCAATTTCGTGCCACCGACAAAGAGATATGCGGCGGCGAGTAATCCGGACGCGATCCATACCGCGATGTTCACGAGGGCTCCTCGAAGACGTATGCGTGCGAACAGGGTTGGCCCGAGCGGTTGCGCCTGCGAATCTCGCATTCACGCGGGCACGACGGGCGGCATCAGTTGATGCTTCAACAAACCTAGACCGTGATAACGTGACGCGTCAACTAATGGGGCTGCACCGCACTCATTGCCCGCGAGTCAGCCCGCGACGCCTCGACGATGACCAGACGCCGTCACGTGTGCCACAGGGTTGAGGGTTGTTCCCACGAAATCACCGGTGCCGAGGGTTTCCACGACGGAGCCGTCGCCGGTCGGCGGCTCACATTCAATGGTTGATGGTTGAACTATCCTTCAGACGGAGGAGGAGGTCCGGATGACAGCTGTGCGATGGGACACCATCGGGTCGTCGCCATGACGCGACCTAAGCGTGATAGTCGTCGACACGAAACGGTCTGGCTCGACGACGATCAGCAGCGTGCATGGCGTCAGCTCCTGGCGATGATCATGGAGCTTCCGGCGGCCCTGGAACGCGATCTGCACCGCACCACCGGACTGACAACGTTCGAGTACGTCGTGTTGGCGAACCTGTCGGAAGCCGGCGACAGGACGCTGCGGATGTCGGAGCTCGCCTCCCGTGCCAACTGCTCGTTGTCGCGGTTATCGCACGTAGTCAGGCGCCTCGAAGACGACGGGTTGGTGATCAAGCGTGTCTGCGCCGATGACGGCAGGGTGAGCGTGGTCGAGCTCACGAAGGCGGGAATGAGGCGGGTCGCCGCCGCGGCCCCGTTGCACGTCGCGAAGGTTCGCGAACTGGTGGTGGAACCGTTGACGAAGGCTGACCTGATCAAGCTCGGCAAAGCGGCCGAAGCCATTACTGACCGGATCGCCGAGTCGGGTTGACTGCATCAGCCTCATCGTCTGTCTAAGTAGCGTTCGATGTCTCAAACCCATTGTCCCGGTGCTGTATTCGCACCCGCAATTGCTGTCCCTTTGGGAGGGCAGCGGCGATGAGTTGCAGCAGAAAGGCGGCCGTCCGTCGGCGACACGCGAAGGGCGCACGGCTTCGCCGTCGAGAAGCCGGGCCGCACAGTAGGTTTTATGCGCACGCAGGCAGGCGACCGGGCCGAACCACACAAGGAGGCACCTGAAGTGTTGGACACTCTCACGGCAACAGTACTTAGCTCAGCGGAGAACAGCAGCTCAGGAACAGGATCTACGTTAATTGCGTTGGCAGGCATTCTATTGGTTTCATCGGCGCTTACCTCGCCTACCTTGAACAGCACGCTCAGGCAAGCGCTGCTACTCGTCCCACCACATACAGTGACAGGGCCGCCTGGCAGATGTACAAGCGGGGTGCCTACGCCAAACTGATCACGGCGATGTTTTAAGACGGCCAACAAGACCTGACGGAGTCGCTCGCGCAAGCAGCTTTTGTCGCCAATAGCGAACCGCGCAAAAAACTCTTAGACTTACATTTCGAAGCCGGGCTTAACGGAGCTGGACAAGCGCCTAGAACTTGTTGAGATGCTCGGGCACCGCACCATCCTGCGGTCTGCAGACACTGCGGCGCGGTCATCGAAATACCGGCCGAACAACTCGCCCGGTTGCTTCGAGAAGCCACGTTGTTCAACGCCGCGAATCAGACAGTGCTGAACTGGGTTCACTGACCAAGCTGGACGTCGCCGAACCGCCACGCCCAGAGCCGATTTCGATCTTGTTAACCTCTCTTTATGCCACGAAAATTCAGTGACCAACAAATTGAGGCGTATCTTGATAGCCGCCCGTGCTGGGCGATACTGAGCACCATCGACAAGGATGGATTCCCGCACACCGTACCCCTTGGATACTTTCGCCTTGGCCGCGACATCATCATGGGTGTGCGAGATGGGACACGCAAAGTTGCCAACGTCGAAAGCAATCCGAACGTAAGTATCTTGCTCGAAGACGGCTCCAGCATGGCAGATATCCGGGGAGTGATGTTCCAAGGTCACGCCCGCATCGTTCGCGAACCAAGCGAAGCACTTCAGCTCGCGAGGGAAGGTGCTCGGGCGCGGAGCGTGCCAGAGTCCGACTGGCCCACCGCACCCAGACCGGGCTCCGCCTACATCCGGATGACACCCGTTAGAACAGTGTCTTGGGATTACGCAAATTCAACGCCGGACCAGGCTTAGCTTCGCCAACCTTCGTGGGACGCATCTGCTGCGACCCGGGTTTGTCGGTTTCCCGGACAACCCGGTACATCAGGCACATCGAGCCTGCCGACAATCAACCCTAGGAAATGAGGGCCATCGCCTTATTCGTGCGCACGATCCGCGCAAGCGGTTAGTCGTCGTCGCCAAGGTTCATAGTTGTTGCTCTCCACCGTCGACGAACAATTCTGCGCCGGTCATGTAGCTGCTCTGGTCAGAGGCTAGAAATACGACTGCGGAGGCGATTTCCTCGGGGCGACCGAGCCGGCGCATGGGTATTGCCGACGCCATATTGTCCAGAAGGGCGTCTTGCTCCCCGGGCGGGTCGGGCCGAGGATGCGGTTAAGCGTCGAGGACGAGGTTGTTTGCTGGTGTGGCACAGCATAAAAGGGCCCATTCGCTCCCAGGGTCGTCGAGTGGTTGCGGGCGGTAGGTCACGCTGCCCGACACCAGCGGCGTGATGCAGTTCTGGCAGACGCCGGTGCGACATGACCAGCGGGTGGGCACATCGCACGCTTCGGCAAACTCCAGGAGGTTCGCGAACCGGTCGGAGAAGGGGACCTCGAGTCCGCTGCGCGAGAACGTGATTGATGGGCCGCCGCCCGGGGTGCCATTCGGCGGGTGGGGCGCTGCCGTTCTATTCGGTACTGCGCTGGGTCCGAATGCCTCGGTGAAAATGCGAGCGGGCTCGATACCGGTTTCGGCGATGAGCGCGGTCATCGAGGTCATGAAACTGCTCGGCCCGCAGACGTAGGCGTCGGTGTCGGCGGCTAACGCCAGCGCGTTCAGTGCAGTGCCGTCTGGCCGGCCGTAGTGGACATGTTCAGTGGTGGGTGAGCGCGTTTCGCGGGGGAGGTCGATGGTGTAGAAGATGTGGGCTGATGATGCCGGTAGCGCTGCGAGCAGTTCTGTGACCTCGGAGCCGAAGGGTCGTTGGGACGGGGTTTTGGCGGCTTGTAACCATGTGACGTGCCGCGGGCTGTGTTCGGCTGCCAGGCTGTGCAGCATTGCCATAAGCGGCGTCACTCCGATGCCTGCGGATACGAAGAGAACGGGCCGGCCGGAGCCGGTAAGGGTGAAGTCGCCGCGGGGCTTTGCGGCGTGCAGGGTTCGTCCTGCGGTCAGGTTGGCGTGCAACCACGGGCTGACTATTCCGAGGTCTTCGCGTTTGACGCTGATGCGGTACTGCCCGGCGGCGGGTGCCGATGACAGCGAGTAGTTGCGGATGGTGGGCGGCTTGTCAGGAGCAGCGGGCACGCGAATTGTCAGGTATTGGCCAGGCAGGAAGCGCGGTAGGGCACCGCCGTCCGGTGACGCCAGTGTGAACGATTGGATCTCGGGTGTCTCGGTGCGTACGTCGGTGACCAGTACCGGCTGAAATCCGTTCCAGGCCGGACCAGTTGGTTGTTGAGTTTTGGCGAGAAGGTCCGCCAACGAGTCCCGCCATCCGGTGCTCAGTGCCGGGATCCGGGTTGCGCGGCGTAGATCTTCGGTATCACGGTCGGGAAGGTAGAGCAGAGCGTCGATGGCTGCGACCGACAGCGATATTGTGGGGCGCTCGAGTCGCACGATGGTGTCACCTGCGCATACCTGGCCTTCTTCGAGGACACGGAGGTAGAAGCCGGGGCGGTGGTGTGCCACCAGCAGTGCGGCCATGCTGGGCACACCCAGCCGGACGCCGAGTTTGTAGCAGGTGACGCGCGGTTGGGTGACCTCGAAGACCGCGGTGCCGATCCGGTAACGGTCGCCGACATACACGTCGTCGTCGGAAAGCCCGTCGACGGTGAAGTTTTCGCCGAATTGGCCGTGGCTGAAGTTGTCGCGGCCGAGTTCTTTTTGCCAGTAGGTGTAGGACTCGATCTGGTAGACCAGGATGGCGCGGTGTTCACCGCCGTGACCGATTTTGTCGGCTTGTTCGTCGCCGTCGACGTTGAGTCTCCGCACCCGTTGAGGGCCGTGAACCGGCACTTTCCAGATCGCGGTATTCGTGGTGCCGCCGGCCCAAGTGTGATCGGCCGGCCGCCCGACATTGACCGACAGCAAGGTAGCTACAGCTCCGGGCGGCCCTGGGTTCATCGATCTCACCATAGCGCCGGTGGGTGGGTTAACTCACTAATCGCAAGACGGAGCGCACCCACCCACGGCCGCGACAGTAGCGCGCCCGGTAGCGGCATTCCAGATGCCGGCCTCGATGCCGGCCGGTTGATTCGACGCGTGGCTGGCCGAAAGCCACGTCCCCAAGCTGTTCGTCAGCGTCGAGCACCGAGACGTTGCGATACGTCCCGCGTCGCGTGGAACTTCAAGGCGCACGACCAGACGACAGTGACAGGGACGAGGTAACTTACAATTACGAATCAACCAAACAATGTAATGGCTGTATCCAACTTTGAGATGGTCGTGGAATGTGTTTGAGGAAGTTGATCGAGCATCATGACGCTTGATTCGGTCCGCGACTTCGTCCTGGAGTCTCCGATCCAGAACCAGATGGCGACCAGCCCCGATGAGTGACATCGTTCGGACACCGTCGGGCATCCCGTTAGAACCCGTGTACGGACCGGGTGACCGCGCGCCAGACCCGCCGCCGCCCGGGCAGTACCCGTTCACCCGCGGCAACTTCGCGTCCGGCTACCGGGGTAAAACCTGGACGTTCCGCCAATACTCGGGATTCGGCACCGCCGAGGAGTCCAACAAGCGGTATCGCTATCTGTTGGGCCAGGGCGGCACCGGGCTCTCGGTCGCGCTGGACCTGCCGACCCAGTGTGGCTACGACTCCGATGACGCGGAGTACGGCGAGGAGGTCGGCCGCGTCGGTGTCGCTGTCGACACGCTCGCCGATGTCGAGGTGCTCTTCGACGGCATTCCGCTGGACAAGATCAGCACCAGCTTCACCATCAATGGCACCGCAGCCATCCTCCTGGCGTTCTACGTCGCCGCTGCCGAGAAAACGGGCGTGGCCCGCGAGAAGCTCACCGGCACAATCCAAAACGATATCCTCAAGGAATACGCGTCCCGCGGTACCTGGATCTGGCCGCCGGAGCCGTCACTGAGGCTGATCGCCGACACCATCGAGTTCTGCGCAGCCGAGGTGCCGAGGTTCAACGCGATCTCCGTGGCGGGCGCGCATTTTCGCGACGCCGGCGCCAATGCCGTTCAGGAGATGGCCTTCACGCTGGCCGACGGCGTCACCTACTGCGACACCGTCGTCGAACGCGGTCGGATGACCATCGACAAGTTCGCGCCGCAGATCTCGTTCTTCTTCTATACCCACGGCGACTTCTTCGAGGAAATCGCGAAGTACCGGGCAGGCCGCCGCCGTTGGGCGACCATCGTCCGCGAGCGCTACGGCGCGACGACCGATAAGGCGGCCATGTTTCGCTTTGGCTGCGTCGCGGGCGGCGCGTCGTTGTATGCACCTCAGGCGCAGAACAACTTGGTGCGCGTCGCCTACGAGGCGCTGGCCGCGGTGCTCGGCGGCGTCCAGTCGATGTTCACCGCGGCGTGGGACGAGCCGTTCGCTCTTCCCAGCGAGGAATCCGCGACGCTGGCGCTGCGCACCCAACAGATCCTCGCCTACGAAACCGGAGTGGCCAAGGTGGCCGATCCGCTGGGCGGTTCCTACTTCGTAGAGGCACTGACCGATGCCACCGAGGCCAAGATCATCGAAATCATGGACGACCTCGAAATGCACGGTGGCATGGTGCGTTCCATCGAGGACGGCTATCTGCAGGGGCTGATCGCCGACGAAGCCTTCAAGATTCACCAAGAGGTCGAGTCCGGCGAACGCCCAGTGGTCGGGGTCAATAAGTTCGTCACCGACGAGCCGTCGCCTGACATCGACACCTACGAACTGAACGCGGAGGGCCGCGATCTTCAGCTGAAGCGTCTTACGAAGATCAAAGCCGAGCGTGACTCGATCGCCGTCAAGGACACGCTTGCCGCACTTGCGCATTCGGCGGAGGGCACCGACAATCTGATGCCCCGACTAATCGACTGCGCCAATGCTTACTGCTCCGTCGGGGAGATGGTGACCGCGCTCAAGGCGGTATGGGGCGAATTCCAGCAACCGGTGGTGTTCTGATGGGGGCTCGCGTCCTGGTGGCGAAACCCGGTCTGGACGGACACGACCGCGGCGCAAAGATCGTCGCGCGCACGCTGCGCGATGCCGGATTCGAGGTCATCTACACCGGAATTCGCCAGCGCATCGAGGACATCGTTTCGATCGCGCTGCAGGAGGACGTCAAGCTTGTCGGGCTTTCGATCTTGTCGGGCGCCCATCTGGCGCTGACCGCCCGCACCGTTGACGCGCTGCGAGCCGCCGACGCCGGCGACATCGCGGTGGTCGTCGGGGGCACCATCCCGCAGGCCGACGTGCAGAAGTTGTTGGATGCCGGTGCAGCAGCGGTGTTTCCGACGGGCACTTCACTGGAGACCCTCGTCCGAGACGTACGCACGCTGACAGGCGCCGGAGAAGAAGACTGATGCGTCCGGGCGTGATGATCGCTGCGCGACCGCAGGTGCTTCGGTGACCGGGCCGACGGAGGCTCGGCCTGTGGGCCCTCTCGCCGGCATCCGCATCCTCGAGATCGGCCACATGTTAGCCGGGCCGTACGCCACGATGATGCTGGCTGACCTCGGCGCCGAGGTCATCAAGATCGAACCGCGGAGCGGCGACATCTCGCGGCAAGTCGGAGATTCATATTTCGCCAGCCTCAACCGAGGCAAGCGCAGCATTTGCGTGGACCTGACAACCGAAGCGGGCCAGCGCGAGCTCGGTGAACTCGTTTCCAAATCGCATGCGCTGCTGGCGAATTTGAAACCATCCGGCATCCGCCGGTACGGCCTCACCTACGAAGCGCTACGGCGGTGGAACGACCGGATTGTCTGCGTGGCGCTCACCGGTTTTGGACTGGACGCGGGTGATGATCCGGCATTCGACTACGTCATCCAGGCGACCACCGGCATCGCCGCGCTGACCGGCGATCCGCTTGGACCACCGACCTTGCCGGGGTACTCCGCGGCCGACAATTCCGCCGGGCTTACCGCTGCCCTGGGCTTGCTGGCCCAGATCGTCTCCGGCTGCGGGGGGCAGGTCGAGGTATCACTGCGGGATGTGATGCTCTCTCAGCTGAATTACCGCGCGTCGGCCTACCTCAACGACGGCATCGAGCCGCAACGGTTGCCGATGGGTGCGCACTCGTATTATGTTCCAGCCCAACTCTTTTCGACTGCAGACGGGTTCCTGGCACTGTTTATCACGCACGACAAATTCTGGAAGTTATTCGCCGCGGAGGCCAACGTCGTAGGGGCCGAGACGATGAAGGAGCGGGCCGCAGGACGCGACGAGGTACTCGCCTTGGTGGCCAACGCTCTGGCCACCGATACCGCCGCGAACTGGGAATCGCGGCTGCGTCCACTGGGCGTGCCCGCCGCCGCCGTCCGCACACTGCCCGAAGCGCTCGCCGCTCATCCGGAAGTGATCGTTGACGCCGGCGCATTTCGATTGATCCGGAGCCCAATTCGGATTGACGGGTATGAACCCGACTACGGCGCACCGCCACGTCTCGATGAGCACGGCGGAGCTAATCTCTCAGTTTGAGATCGCCGTCGGCTCGCAGTACCAATCACCGTTCGGTTATTGAGCGATACGGCCGGAAAAGGGGGTGACTTATGAATGTCGCTGATCTGATCCAGGCAGCGCTGAGCGGCTCTACCCGGGCGACGGGTCGCCTGCTGAGCCTGATCGAGGGCGATCGTCGCGACGAGGTGCTGGCAGCTGTGGATACAGCCTCCGCTCGGGTTGTCGGCATTACTGGTCCTCCGGGCGCAGGAAAGTCGACGACGATCGCCGTGCTGGTTGGCGCCTATCGCGCACGAGGAATGCGGGTCGCGGTGCTGGCGGTGGACCCGTCATCGCCTTACAGCGGCGGCGCCATACTCGGCGACCGCATCCGGATGGCCGCCCACATTGACGACCCCGATGTGTTCATCCGATCGATCGCAACTCGCGGTCACGTCGGCGGTCTCGCCGCCGCGGTTCCCGCGGCGATCCGGCTGCTTGCAGCACTGTCCTACGACCTGATCGTGCTTGAAACGGTCGGTGTCGGTCAGTCGGAGATCGAGATCGCCGCCGTCGCCGATCCCACCATCGTCATCCTCAATCCCGGTGCGGGTGACGCGGTCCAAGCCGCGAAGGCAGGCCTGCTCGAAGTGGCTGACATTGTGGTCGTCAATAAAGCGGACCGCGACGGCGCGACGCAAACCGCCCGCGATCTGCGGGCCGAGACGTCGGCGCCAGTTCTCACACTCGTTGCAGCGCGCTCCGAGGGCGTTACCGACTTGATGGACGCGATCGACGCCCACCACCGCGCCGACACGCCTGCCCGGAGGGCATCGCGCGCTCGGGCACAGATCCTCTCTCTGGCCCAAACTCGCTTGCACTCCCACCCTGAACTCGCGGGTTTGGCCGCCGCCGTCGCTGACGGCCGATGCGATCCGTATACCGCCGCTGGTCTGCTGCTGATCGAGTCAGCCACCGCCGATAAATCCGATTAGTTCGCTGGCCCGACAACCATCGACCCCATTCATCGGCTGCGTTTCATCACCCGGTCCGCCGCGGCCCAATGTTCATCGGATACCCATAGCGAGGCGAAAGCTGCGACAGCGTCGTCGGCAGGTACGCCCGAGATGACCCGCTTGATGTCGCCGGCTGGCCGATTAGCCAGCGCCCGCGCCAAGGAGCGCCACTCAGTTTCGAACATCGCCCTCGGCAGCACGCGATCCACCAGCCCGACTCTTTCGGCTTGATCGGCGGTGAGTATGGCTCCGGTGCCCGCGAGCATCAGCGCTCGGCCGCGGCCGACGAGGGCCGCGAGCCGCTCCGCGCCACCCCAAGCCGGCATTATTTCGAGGGACACTTGATTGAACCCGATCTTGATGTCGTCAGCGGCTACCCGTATGTCGGCGGCGACCGCGACCTCGGCTCCGCCCCCGAGCGCGTGGCCGTTTAGCGCGGCGACGACCGGGGCAGGGAAATTCGCGAGCTCATCACACAGCGACCGCATCCGCCGCGCCATGGCTGCCGCCTGCTCTTCGGTTCGCAGGGCACTGAGCTCCTTGAGGTCCCCGCCGGACACGAACGCCCTGTCTCCCTCGCCTCGAATGACCAGGCACAATGCGCCCTCGGCACCGGCTATGGCCTGCTCAAGCTGGTCCATGGTGTGAAGCGCGATGGCGTTACGCGCCTCAGGGCGATTGATAGTGATGACGGCCAGCCCTTGGTCGAGTTCTAGATCAACCACTCGCGGTCTCCATCTCGGGCATCGGGCCGTTTGGCTTGGTTGGCGGGTTGCCATGAGCGTATAGAGGTCGTCGAAGCCAGTAATCTCTATATCAGATTTCAAATGTGATATGCCCTTGCCAGCTACCGTTGATTTATGCCAAAGGCTGTCGATATCTCCGGGACCGTGCGGGAGCGCGCCGTGCGCGAGTTGCGCGACCGAATCCTGACCGGAGCATTGTCCGCGGGCACGCGCATTGACCTGGACGCCATCACCACTGAGTTCGCCACAAGTCGGACACCGGTGCGTGAGGCCCTCCTGGAACTGTCGTTCGAAGGCTTGGTGCATGTTGCGCCGCGCAGCGGAATCACCGTCATCGGCATCAGCTCGAAGGACGTGATCGACAGCTTCACCATCCTGGGTGTCCTGACCGGACAGGCCGCCGCCTGGGCGGCGCAGCGGGTAAATCCGCAGGAGCTCGCCTCGCTACGCGAGCTTGCCGGCGAGGTCGCTGCGCGCTCGGGTGACGACAGCATCGGCGAAGCCAACTGGCGCTTCCATCAGGAGATCCACCGCGCGGCTCATTCCCGGCGGCTACTTGCGCAACTCACCCAAGCCGCGCGCATGGTCCCTACCAACTTCCTGACCCTCTTCCCCGAACACGAAAAGCACTCACTCGACGAGCACGACGAACTGATCGAGGCAATCGCCGACCACGACGCCGAGCGTGCTCGTTCGGTGGCCGAACGTCACGTGCTGGAAGCCGGCCGCTCGCTGGCTTCCTGGTTGGACCAACGCTGACCCAACCGGATCGCGCTCGACGCGTTATTCGAGCCCGCGCCGGATCCCCGGCAGCCAGGTTCAGATGGCCCACGGGCCGACGCCGCCGACCTTCTCGATCGTGATGTGAGTCAGGTATCCGGGCGGCGAATCGGGCGGGGGGAAACCGGTGCCGGGGCCGAAGATCGTCGTGGCGATCTCGTCGAGCAGTTCGGGAGCGCCGCCTTCCCCGACGCGCGCGGTGCCCTTGATCGACAGATAGGGTGTCTGCGGCCCGCTGCGGTCGGTCGACACGATTGTCACCGCCACATGGGGATCGCGCCGGATGTTGCGGATCTTCTGATGCTCCTGCAGATGAGCGGTGACCAGCTCATCACCGCCGTCGGGCGTACTTTGCACCGTCACCCAAACCAAGCTGATTTGCGGGCTGCCATCGCGATTGATCGTGACAAGTGTTGCCGGGTTGGAACCGATCAGTTGGCGTGCGCTGTCGTTGAGTTTCATGATGCGACCGCATCTCCTTGGTAGCGAGCAGAACCCGATGTTCACTCTCTATCTGTTCGACGAACAACGCCGCCGCAATCCGACGGTGGGATTGGAAAAATCAGGAAACACGGCGCTAACAGGCAGGTGTGGTGCGCGCGACCGGTCGTTTGATCGAAGCGAAACATTTCACGACGGTTTCGGTTGAGCAAAGCTACGGCAGCGTACCCGTGATGTGAGGGCCGATATCGCCTGTTCGGCTATAGCGTTGGCAGCCATGGGCGGACTGGGCAGTTACGTGAAGCGCTGGCGCACAGTGCTTCACATAACTTTGCCGGCGTTGATAGTTGCCTTCCTTGGACTCGGCACGGCCCCGGCGGCTTATGCGGCTGCGGCCACGGCGACGTTGTCGGTGGAACATACGTGGCAGACCGGCTTCATCGCCCGCTTCGCTATCAGCAACGCGAGCGCGGTGCCGCTATCCGATTGGAAGCTTGAATTCGACTTGCCGGTCGGAGAATCCGTCTCGCACACGTGGAATAGCACCCTTACCCAATCGGGTACGCACTATGTTCTCACCCCAGCGAATTGGAATCGCGTCATTGCACCCGGCGGATCAGCCACAGGTGGTCTACGAGGCGTGCTGACCGGTTCCTATACGCCACCGTCGAATTGCTTGCTCAACAGGCAATATTTTTGCACCTAGAGACGACTGGGTACTGCCTCGTCTCGATAGCCGGGAGCTAGCTTTGCCAGTCGTTGGAGCCGTCGTGCCTGGAGTAGGTGCCGCCGCCGGAGTTGGTCACCACGATGGGATCACCGGCGTTGAAGTTGTCGAAGAACCATTTCGCGTTGGTCGGGCTGATATTGATGCAGCCATGACTGACGTCGCGCTTGCCTTGGTCATCCACTGACCATGGAGCGCTGTGGACGAAGTCGCCGCTGTCATCGAACCGGACGGCTAGCTCGACCGTGGTCTTGTATCCATACGCTGAGCCGACCGGAACGCCGTAGGTGGAGGAATCCATGACGACCGACGGCATCTTCTCCTGGACGTAGTAGGTGCCGTTCGGGGTTTGGTGGCCGCCGGATGTCATCCCCATCGACATCGGGATGGTCTTCTCCACGGCCCCGTTGCGGGTGACGGTCAGTTGGTGCGTGGCGTCGTCGGCCGTAGCCACCAGGGTGTCACCCGTTTGGAAGCTGGACACGGTGCCGCCCGCATCGACGGTCACCGCGGTATGCGCGGGCCAGAAGTTCAGGGGCCGCCAGCGCAGCTGCGTGGGCGTCATCCAGTAGAACTTGCCGGGAACCTCCGGGACCGAAGAGATGTGGACGGCGCCTTCGGCTGCACCGGCGTCGTCGACGAGCCCCGGGAAGTTGATGACGATCGGCTGGGCCACACCCACCGTCGACCCGTTGGCAGGAACGAGCCTCGGCGGACCGAATGGCGCCGCGCCGGGGAACGGCGCCGGGGCCGGACCCCCACCGGGATCTCCGGGAGCCGGATCCGCCCACGCGTGATCCGTACCCACCACCAGCAAGCAGCCCAATATCGAAGCCACGCCGGCTGACTTCAGCGCGGCGAAAATGCTTCCCCTCGTCCAGCCCGACATATGTCCCTCCGGTCACTTCGTCGAATCAGTCTCGCATAGCGCCCGGGCCGATCATTTCTTCTGTCGCGCCGTGACTCGCGAAAGCCAACGGCGGAACGACCCGAGGGCTGAAGGCAGGGTATCGCGGGGATGCGAAACCGCTTGTGAGAGAGATTATTGTGCGTCGTCACCGCGGCGAGTAACGTGAGCGCCCCAAGCGCAGGAAGTCCCAATTTAAGGGGAATACCGTGCGACAACCTGAGCTAACCAGCCTCATCGGCGTGCGAGACAGCGCTGGGGATCGACTCATTCTCGTACGCGTGGAGCGGCCCAACGGGACGCGCGGCTACATGCTGAGGGTCGGAACGGGGAAAGTGCTCCTGACCGCCGGCGATCTGGCCCGACTGAGCACCGTCATCCGATTCGAATTGCTCTCGGCGAACCAGATCCGATTCTTCGCGCAGGCGATCTGGGTACTGATCCTGTGCGCACTGGTGTGGCTCCTGGCATCTGCAGTCCCCGGGCCATTGTTTGCCTACCCCTGGTCGAACTGAATCCCGACCACATGGACATGGCTGACCTCGGCCTGACCGGCGCGGTCCGGCGGGTGCCCCGCCGTAACGCCACCGCGGGACGGATTCATAGAAGCCCAATTGTGGGGTAAGCTGCAGGCGAATGTGTTCTGCATTCGCGAAAGTAAACGAAAGAAGTACAGGAAATATGACGCAAGGAACCGTGAAATGGTTCAACGGCGAAAAGGGCTTCGGCTTCATCGCTCCCGACGACGGTAGTGCGGACGTCTTCGTCCACTACTCCGAGATTCAGGGCGGTGGCTACCGCTCACTGGAGGAGAACCAGCGGGTTCAGTTCGAGGTAGGACAGGGCGCCAAGGGCCCCCAGGCCACCGGAGTGACCGCAGTTTGATCTTTACGTAATCTGTGGGCCGGCAGGGGATTACCCTTGCCGGCCCACAGATCGTTTGTGGCGGTGTTGTGGCTCCTCGGCCTGATTGGCCCCGCCGTTCCAGCCATCTGGCAGCCGGCGCCGAGCGGCGGCTAAGCAGCCGACTGTCCCAGCCGACCCTGGGCGCGCCAAAGGCCACGCCGGCCGCGCCCCATTTGGGTATCGCGAGCCTCGCCCCCTTGATGGTCGGCTTGTCGGCGACCGCGACGGCGTATTTGGCGATACCAGCTTCCACACGCACTGTTGTGAAGTATTCCTGAACGTAAGTGTCAGGAAGGCGTCCGCATGTCCACTCCGTTATTGCCGCCCGGTTTCGACTTCACCGATCCCGACATCTACGTCCACAGATTGCCGGTGCAGGAACTGGCCGAGTTGCGTCGCTCCGCTCCGCTTTGGTGGGTTGAGCAGCCACCTGATGTGGGCGGTTTCGGCGACGGTGGTTACTGGGTGGTGAGTAAGCATCGCGACGTACGCGAAGTCTCACTCAGAAGTGACGTGTTCTCTTCCGCTAAAAAATCCGTGGTGCCGAGGTACAAGGTGACTGGCGGCGGGGGCCAGATCGAAGCCGGCCGAGCTTCGATGATCATGATGGACGACCCCGAACACGCTCGATTACGCCAAATTGTTTCTCGTGGATTCACTCCGCGGGCCATTGAGCGGCTGCGTGCCGAACTCAGGGAGCGAGCCCAGCGCATCGCCGTCGACGCGGCCGCAATGTCTTCCGGTGACTTCGTGACACAGGTCGCCCGAGAGTTGCCGCTTCAGGCCATAGCCGGCCTGCTCGGTGTACCCCAAGAGGACCGCGAAAAGCTGTTTGATTGGAGCAACCAGATGATCGGCGACGAGGATCCGGAGTTCGCTGAATACGATTCGCTGGGGTCCGCCGCTGAATTGATCTGGTACTCCATGCAATTGGCGGCAGCACGCAAGGGCGAAGAGCACGGTGACGACATCGTCGGCACCCTGATCGACGCCGACGCCGATGGTCAGCTCACCGACGCGGAGTTCGGGATGTTCGTCGTCACCCTCGCCGTCGCCGGCAACGAGACGACACGGCAATCGATTACGCAAGGCATGATGGCCTTCACCGATTTTCCGGAGCAATGGGAACTGTTCAAGCGAGCGCGCCCTGCCACTACGGCCGACGAGATCATTCGCTGGGCCTCGCCGATAAACGCCTTTCAGCGCACCGCGCTCGCTGACACCGAACTCGGCGGCGTACCGATCAAAAAAGGCCAGCGGTTGGTGTTGTTCTACCGCTCCGCCAACTTCGACGAAGAGGTCTTCGACCGCCCCTTCGACTTCGATATCCTGCGAAGCCCCAATCCCCATCTCGGGTTCGGCGGCACCGGTGCCCACTATTGCGTCGGCGCTAACCTCGCGAGGATGACCATCGATCTGATGCTCAACGCGATCGCCGACCACCTTCCAGACCTCACCTCCCGGGGCGAACCCGAGCGCCTGCGGTCAAGCATGATCAACGGAATCAAGCATTGGCAGGTCGACTACACCGGAGGGTCTACGACCTCACGGATGTAGGTTCCACTGGCCGCAATCCTGGGCCAGGACGTCGCTGACGTCGACTTCTAGCCCGCCGACCACCGGGCCTGGATTTGATGCGGTGCTCACTATGCGTTGGTAGAGAACTGCGGCGGGGTCGACCTGACCGTGCGACCAGGATCGCGTCTGCCAAGCCCACCGTTTGCCAGGCGTGCGTGAATTCCCGATGACGCCATCGGCGGCGGCCCACTGGCAGGTATTGATTCCCCCGTACACGCCGGTGCGCTGCACCCCAAGCACCGAGTTGATTCCGCGAAACCACTGCAGCGCAACACTATTCCACGTTTCGCGGTTGATGTCGTCGTCGACGGTGAAGAAGACCGGCGCACTCTGGCCGCCGCCTGCCGCGGTATGCAGTTGCCAGGCCGTGCGAGCGTCCGAGACGCCACCGGCAAACCCACGGGTGAAGTCCGAAGGTGCTGTGCTGCCCGGCTTCCCGTATTGGTAGTTGCTGACGATCGCCAGTCCAGCGGCGGTCAGCGACTGGGCGTAGGGCCGGGTAATCGGCTTGGCGCCAAAGGACGAGCCGGGACGCGATAGCGAGACGTAGTTGACCACTCCGGAGTGGCCCGCGGCCCGGATGTCCTGGGCCGGAATCTGGCGCATCGCGAAGTCGATCAGCGTAGGAGCGGCGGCCGCCGCCGTGGGGGCGCCGACGCTTATTGAGGCCGCACCCAAGCCGGCCAGCGCCGACGCAGCGGCGGCATACCGCATTGCGTCACGCCGAGAAACCGGGCGTGATCGCCGGAGGCTGCTAGTCCCCGACAAGTCCTGCATCGCGTGATGTTAACAATGTGACTGCTGTTAACGGTGTAGCCCACGCTGGCCGAGGTGGCGCCAAAAGCCGCCAACCAACTGCGCACTCGGGCCCACTAGCGGCCACTGCATTTTCATGGCACCGCCACCCACGTCTTTTCAACAGCTAGATACCATGCCGCGTGAGCGTTGAGCGTCCAGTGGGATTTCACTCTGTTACACCCCGCATCGTCGTGAGCGACGCCGAGGCAGCGGTCGAGTTCCTCCGCGATGTCTTCGAAGCCGAGGGCAAACTGGCTGACGGCCGTCCAGCCGAAATGCGGATCGGTGACTCTCTTGTCATGGTCAGCTCAGCCGGCGAGCGCGAGGTGTTTCCGGCTTTCCTCTACGTCTATGTCGAGAATGCGGACCGGGTCTATGGTCGCGCCCTCGCGGCCGGCGCGGTATCCATCGAAGCACCGTTCGACACCCCGTATGGCGACCGGCGAGCCATGGTGCGCGACCCATTCGGCAACGTCTTCCAGCTCGCACACCGAACGACCGACCCAGCGGGACCCCACTGATCCCAGGTCTTTCCGGATATCGTGCATTTGTGCGGCTCAGCCAGGGGGAACGCGAAAGGGTATTCGCGACAGTGGCAGACGAGCGACGGTCGATCGCCATGATGGTCGACGGTCTTGCTGCCGATCAATTGGCAACAGCGAGTCTGTGCAGTGGGTGGGATGTCAAAACGGTTGCTGCGCATCTGGTTAGCGATTTTGCCGATGGTTTCTGGGGCTTTATGGTCAGTGGCCTTCGGCACGGCAGCATTGATCGCGGAATCGACGCACTTGCCCGTCGCCGGGCCCAAGCCCCCGCCGGAGAGATCGCCGAGATGCTGCGCCGTCACGCTGACTACAGGCTGAGCCCGCCGGTGACGGGTCCGGTAGCAGGCCTCACCGATGTGTTGGTCCACGGTGCCGACATGCGGATACCGTTGGGACTCGAGCATCGACCAGATCCCCAGCATGTCGCCCAGGTTATTGACTTTCTCACGGGCCCAACGCAATTCGGATTCTTCTCGCGTCGACGTCTGCGCGGCATCGCGTTGCACGATGACGACACCGGCCGAACATGGGGCGACGGCGATCCGATTCGCGGACCGGGCCTGGCGTTGATGCTGGCCATCTGCGGACGCAAAGTCGCCTTCGACCGTCTTGATGGCTCTGGACTCGCTGTGCTGCAGGACCGCCTGACCTGACTGCGGGCGGGCGACTGGGTTGGTGTGGCCCTTCGTTACGGTGCATTGCGTGGCCAACGTGAGCCGAATGTGGGCCAGCCCGTTATTCACCAAGACGGTGAGTCAGTAGTGCGGTACTGAAGCGATTTCGGCGGTCGCGCGAGACACTGTCGTTAGCCCTTCGACAAGGTCGGGCCCTCAGCAACGGGAGCGGAAATGTTGATCGCGATTGTCAACCAGTCGACTTTGGTGTCGAACAAGGACGCCGCCACCATGACCGAGGCGATCGCTTCTCAGGTCCGTTTAGATGTTGCCCCGCTTTGGGATCGGGCACCTGCCGCGGTGATCTTCTACACAGACCCCAAAAATGTACCCGCGGCGGCGCATGGCATTGCTTTGGTCGACACGATCAAAGATCAACCCAAGGGTGTGCTCGGGTACCACACCGAGGACCCGGGCGGGAAATTGTGGGGCGTGGTCGCGGCCCAGCCGGAGCTCGACAATGGGGGCAAGGCGACGACGGGGGATTGGAGCGTCTCCAGCGTGCTATCGCACGAAGTGCTCGAAATGTACATCGATCCCAACTGCAACCTGTGGGCCAACGACGGCCACGGCAAGGCGTACAGCTTCGAGGTGTGCGACCCGGTCGAGGCACCGACCTATGTGGTCAAAGGCGTCTCGGTCTCCAACTTCGTGACGCCTGCGTGGTTCGACCCGCTCTCGGATCACACCACCGCGCAGTACGACAAGCTGGGCAAACTGCACGCCCCGTTCAGCATGCTCAAAGGCGGCTACGTCGTATACGAGGCCGCCGGGGCCGAGCATCAGCAGTTCGGCGCCGAATTCCCGGCCTGGCGCAAGAAAATGAAGTCGGGAAAGCTGGCCCGCACCCAACACCGGCTCGAGCAGACCAAGGCGCTGTTCGCGCCGGCAACCGTATGAGCTGAGGATCCCGCTACCCGTTGCTGCCCGACGCGAAAACGCTGCTCCACGAGGGCGACACCGGAACCGTCGACTTGTCGGACGGCGTATGGCGCAACGAGACGACCGGGAACTCGGGTTCGGTACCGCGCTTGCCCGATCCACGGCGTGTGACGGTGGCCTGTACTTCCATGCAGACCGCAGCGCGCGATACGGTCGACATTCCGAAGACACTCCAGTCGTACATCGCGGAGGTGAACGGTGCGCCAGCGATCAATCGACGATGCGGTCGGCGCGAGCACGGGCATCGATTGGTCGATCTGCATTCGAGATGCCGCCGGTCATGAATTAGCCTGCCGCAACGCCGATCGTTCGATGAACACCGCGAGCGTCGGCAAGCTTCTGCTACTCGTCGAGGTCGCACGACAATGCGGCGAGGGCGATCTGGACGGCTCGACTTTGCTGAACCGGGATCCAGAGCTCCTGGTCGCCGATTCGGGGATCTGGCAGCACCTTCACGTCGAGGAGTTACCCGTTCATGATCTCTGCGTGTTGATCGCCAGCGTCAGCGACAATGTTGCGACGAATGTCCTGCTCCAGCTCGTCGGATTGCAAACGCTCCGCAACCTTTCCGAAGCGCTCGGTCTCGAGCATACGGCGCTACTCGATTACGTCCGGGATCACCGCGGGCCAGATGACCCGCCGACCCTGTCTACCGGTTCCGCATCAGAGTTATCGCGTGTGATGAGTCAGTTGTCCCGTCAAGAGCTGGTATCGGCAACGGTGTCCGAACAGGTGAACGCGTGGCTGGCAACAGGCGTCGACCTGTCCATGGTCGTGTCGGCGTTCGGTCTCGACCCGTTGGCGCATGCGACGTCGGATCGAAAGTTCTTCATTCGTAATAAAACTGGTGCTGATGCCGGGGTTCGAGCCGACGTCGGGACGGTTGGGACAGACACCACCGGCTTCTCCTACGCGGTGATCGCCAATTGGGATACCTCCGGACCTGATCGACGTGACGCGGCGCTCGCAGGAATGCAGGCCATCGGCGCGACACTGAGGACCATGCTCGAAAGTGGTGAAACATATTGCGCCACTGATTTTTAACGGCCGCAGAGATCTCCGACAAGAAGAAGATAGGCATCCCACTCGACTGAAAGGCCGGGCGAGGGATCACTGAAGGCGCAGCGTTATTCCCGCGTCGCTGAACACGTCTTGTATCGCATCGAATAATGTTCGCTCCCCGCGGCTAACGTCTTCGAGGTAGTGCCGCGATAACGCGCTGTGTTGCCATTCGAATTCGTATGGCCGATGTTCGGGGGTACCGAACCCGCCCCTGAGGCAATCAGCCAACGCGTCGAGATTACGCCCGAAGTATCCGCCCGGTCCGTTGACGGCAGAGCCGATCTCGCGGTAGAAGTCGTTGGCGGAGCGGATCTTTCGGCCGTCGATGTGATAGGTCACGGGCAGGTTCTGGGTGGGCTCTCGTGTCATCGTTGCTTTCCTGCGTCAGTGACCAGACAGAATGAGTCGTAGTGGTTGCCCGTGTAGAAGTACTGGCTCGGATCGGCCAATGGTGTTCCGCCGGTGACGATGCGGCGCATGGAGCGGTCTCGGGCGCGCGGAGTGATCACCGTGTACTCGTGGTAGTAGCCCCCGTGCTGCTTAGGCAGATGGCCCTCGCGGTTGGTGAACACCGCACCGTCACTGTGCGGAAAAGGAAAAGGGCCGCCCGCGTGGATGCGCTTCACGGTGTCGACCACCTCGCGCGGCAGGGTGGCTATCGGACATGTGGTCTCGCCGGCTTCGCCGGCCGTCGTTGGCGCCGGTTCGGGATGATGACTGCGCGACAGCAGCCATCCGCCGAAGATGACGATGAGTGCACACAGCGCGACAAATGCCAGCCTGCGTCGACCCACCTGCGCTCCTTGCTTCGCGGTTCGCTCAATTACAGCCCTGACACGCGAAATGAGAACCTACAGTGACAGGTTCTCCAGCTTCTGTGTACAACAGATTGCCGACGACCTCCACGCCCATCTGAACGCCAGGGGCGTCACGTTGCTGGATGTCGGGACCATGGTCAACGCCGCACACGGGACAGGATGCCGACGACATCCGCTCAGCCTGGTTCGGGTGGGGTGGTCCAGACCAGTTCGGTGATGTCGGTGACGCCGATCAGCAGGATCTCGTCGCTGGCACGCAAGAACAGCGTCTCGGATATCACGCTGCGCACCGGGAAGCCTTCGACATGGAGCCAGTCGACGATTACGTTGCTGGCCGCACGCAGTGCGGTGACACAATCACGTGGCGGAGTCGCTGAATGCCCGGCCAGCAGCGCGGGAAGCGGTAGTCCGGTCAACATGACGTTGTCGGGATGGTGGCCGAGCATGGTCGCGAAAGCTGGGTTGACGTAGACGACGACGCCGTCGAGTCCAGTGGCGAGCATGGGCACAGGCAAGCGATCCAGCAGTACTATCCCGGGCAGCGCGCGGAGGTATTCTTCCGGGCTGCTGGGTGACGGCCGGCGGCGCCTTTCGCCCCTGAGTAGGCCCGAGTCCAGGGATTGGTCGTGACCATTGGTTTCCGTGTTGGCGGGTTCGGTCTGTTTCGTTCGCTGCGCAAAAGAATCAGGTGAAATACTCAATGGCGATCCCGGAGTGTAGTGAGCCGCCGTGAATGTCGAGTCGCGGCGCGGGACGCCTGGAGTTCTGCGGTGGTCTCGCAACGGCGGAACTCGTACCCGACCAGCTTGATTTGCCAGCCGTCCTGAAAATACGCCATGCGACGCGGTTAGGGGGGCGGTCGTGATTAATTCTGCGGTCGACTGGGTTAACACTTATGCAGCCGAGGGTGGCTATGGAGCGCAGGTCGGACGCCGGTTTTGGCGCTTCCGACGAAGTGACACCATGGTCGGGTGGGCTCAACATTCAGCGACTCCAAAGATGACCTCAAGCGCCGTGCGCAGGACGCCATGGAGCAGCAGAGCGCCGAGGGTGGGTGGACGCTACGCGAGAAAGTGGCGCTGACGTGCCGCGTACTGTTCGACGGCGGACACGACTCGGGACTGGCCGGCCAGATCACCGCGCGGGCCGAGCAACCCGGCACCTTTTACACCCAGCGACTCGGCCTGGGATTCGACGAGATCACCGCCGCCAACTTGCTCCTGGTGGATGAGGATCTCAATGTCTTGTCCGGAGACGGAATGGCCAACCCGGCCAACCGCTTTCACTCGTGGATCTATCGCGCCCGCCCTGACGTGCAATGCATCGTGCACACCCATGCGCTTCACGTCGCGGCGCTGTCGATGCTCGAAGTGCCGCTGGTGGTCTCCCACATGGACCTCACGCCGCTCTACGACGACTGTGCCTTCCTGGCCGACTGGCCCGGTGTGCCGGTAGGCAATGAAGAGGGCGAGACCATCAGTGCTGCGCTGGGCCAAAAGAAGGCAGTGCTGCTGGCCCACCACGGACACGTGATCGCCGGGGCCAGCGTCGAAGAGGCTTGCTCGCTGGCGGTCCTGATCGAACGCGGCGCGAAACTACAACTGGCCGCAATGGCCGCCGGCACCATCGCCCCGCTGCCGGAAAAACTGGCTCGCGAAGCCCATGACTGGACCCTGACCCCGCAACGCAGCCAGGCCAACTTCGCTTATTACGCCCGGCGCGCACTCGCACGCCACCCCGACGCCCTTTCCGACTAGCGCCCACTCCGAGGAGATTCTGTGACAGCCACGCCGGCCATCCACGGCATCATCGCCTACCCGATCACACCCTTCGGGTCGGATGGCGGTGTGGACACCGCAACGCTGGCCGCGCTCATCGAAAAGCAGGTCACCGCAGGGGTTCATGCCATCGCTCCGCTCGGCAGCACCGGCGAGGCTGCGTACCTCACCGAAACCGAATTCGACAGCGTCGTGGATACCACCGTCAGCACTGTTGACCATCGAGTCCCGGTGATCGTGGGCGCCTCGGACTTGACCACTGCCAACACCGTTCGCCGCGCACGCTACGCCCAAACCGCCGGCGCGGACGCCGTGATGATCCTGCCGGTGTCGTACTGGAAACTGTCCGAGCGCGAGATCGCCCAGCACTATGCGACAGTCGCTGCCGCACTGGATATTCCGGTCATGGCTTACAACAATCCGGCCACCAGTGGCATCGACATGAGTCCCGAGCTGCTCGTCCAAATGTTCACCGAGATCGACAATTTCACGATGGTCAAAGAATCCACCGGCGACCTCGAGCGCATGCTGCGCATCAAAGAGCTCACCGGAGACACCCTGCCGTTCTACAACGGCAGCAATCCGCTCATTCTCGACGCGCTCACCGCCGGCGCGAGCGGCTGGTGCACGGCCGCCCCGAACCTACGGCCACAACCGTGCCTGGACCTCTTTGCGGCGACTCAGTCGGCGGACTATGACGCCGCCAAAGCGATCTACGACGAACTGGCACCGCTCCTGCGCTTCATCGTCGCGCGCGGCCTGCCCGCCACCGTCAAGGCAGGCCTCAACCTGTTGGGCACGAACGTCGGAGATCCACGCCGACCTCTGCTACCTCTGGACGCGGCCGCACTCGACGAAATGCGCTCTCTGCTCGTCGATTAGCTCTTATGCGCCCATCGCGGTGACACCGAGCCGTTCGCAGATAGCGAAAACCTCTTCGAAGATGGAGCCGGGAATCGTATAGGGATCGGTGGCAGTGACCTCCGAGAGGTGGGCGATGATGTCGTCGGCGCTCGGCTGGCTGTCGGGTTCGGCGAGCCAACCCTCGCCGAGTCCGACGAACACGCGGGCGAACCTCCCGCCGCAGGCCGAATAGTTCTGGTGCGTCAACTCGCAGGCGCGACTGGCCAGAAATACCACGATCGGCACGACGAATTCAGGTTTGATGACCTTGGTGAAGCCGATCTCTTCGAGGGCTTTCGGATCACCAATGGTTTCGGTAACCATCCGCGAAAAACCAAAGGGCAGAACGGTGTTGGACTTGATACCATGCTCGGCGCCTTCGATCGAGATCACATTGGAAAGGCCGACCAGCCCAGCTTTGGCGGCGGCGTAATGAGCCTCCGACGGCTGACCGAACATCCCGCCCGACGACGAGATGAACACGAACCGCCCATAGCCTTGCCGTTTCATCGCCCGGTAGGCCGGCTGGCTGAGGTGGAATCCACCATCGAGGTGGACCCGCAGCATGCGCGTCCAATCGTCATGAGTGAGTTGGTCGAACGGGACGCTGTTGAAAATGCCGGCATTACTGACAACCGCGTCGAGGCGACCGAACGCTTCTAACGCAGTGTTGACGATGGCCTCGCCACCTTCGGGGGTGTCGACCGAATGATGCGAAGCCACAGCCTTGCCGCCGGCATCTTCGATTTCCCTCACGACGGCGTCGGCGACACCGGCATCTTCGCCGTCTCCGTGCATGCTCCCGCCCAGGTCGTTGACTACCACCAACGCGCCCCGCTTCGCCAACTCCAAGGCGTACAGGCGGCCCAGGCCCCGGCCGCCTCCGGTGATGACCGTGACCTGCTCCTTGAAGTCGATCATGGTGAACTCCCCTCATGAAAGCGTTCACAGTTTCCTAAAACAAGGCTGCCGTGGAAACGAACATTTGGTTATTCGGACCGCGCTGAACGGCTTGTCCTTCGCTGTCAGCGTCTCCGACCGGGTGAGACTGATGCGGCCCTATATAAGATCAGACCAAATTATTGGTCCACTTGCAAGTCCGCGCGAGGTTTCTTTCGGCCGGTAACTCAGGTGAAGCGGACGCCCAGCGTGGCCATGCCAAATATCTTCTTGCCACCGGATTTTGCGGTGACAATCACGACACCGGAGCGCGTCTCGGGGTCCAAAGACTTGATTTTGCCACCGAACTCGATATCGCAGCCCTCTTTGGCCGACACGATTGCGGGGGCCGACAGCCGCACCGCGTAACGCGTGACGGCACCCGGGTCGCCTGTCCAGGTGGAGGCGAACCCGGCGCCCAGACCCATCGTCAGCATGCCGTGAGCGATCACGTCGGGCAGGCTGGCCAGCTTGGCGATGTCCTCGTCCCAGTGAATCGGATTCGCGTCGCCGGCCACGCCGGCATAGTTCACCAGGTCGCCGCGGGTCAGCCTGGCGTGCAGCACCGGCAACTCCTCGCCGACCTTCACGTCATCGAACGATGCCGTCCCCGGCGTGCGGGTGAGGCCTCCGTCGGCGATCCGAATCTCGCCACCGGGGCGCACCGTCTTGTGGTAGTCGTCTTCGCCGATTCCGAAGATGTCCACGTCGTGCATCATCGCGTTCTGCACAGCGGTCTTGATCGCCGGATCGACATCCGCGGCGGTGACGCCGACGACGGTGGTGTGCAAGGTGTGCACCCGCTCGCCCGCCGCGTCGGTGAAGGTGTTGGTCACCGTGATCAAGTCTCGGCCGGCCATCCTGCGCACCGACGTCAGCTCGACGTCAACCTTGAGTTCGTCGCCCGCCACGATCGGGCGGTGCTGCTCGAATAATTCTTCGGTCTGCATGTAGGTGTCGTAGCCGACGACGACCTGTTCGAACATCCGGCGATTGCAGGTCATGCCGGGCGTCGACGTGAATGTCAATGGCGCGACCAGGTCCGGATAACCCAGGTCAACGGCGGCGGCGACGTCCCAATGGGCGGGGTGGTAGTCCTGCACGGCGCGGGCGTACTCGCGTAGCTTTTCGCGGCCGACGAGGTACGTGCCGTCCATCTCGTAGTGATGGCCAATCCGCGCTTCGAGTACCGACGAATCTGCTGGTGCAGTCATGAATTTGCTCTGCTTTTCTGCCGGCTTGTTCACTGAAGCCGACCAAAAGACACTAACGCCGCGGCCAGAGCAGCCATACAGCGCGTGCCCTGGTCAGCCCAGGCCATCGAACGTCGCGTGGGCGGAGGCCCGGCTGATGTCGATCCGGGCGACTCTCCCGTCTCTGGTGGTGACGTCGATGACTGCGAGTAGGTGGCCGCCGGGCGCAATGATGTAGGCCGGCCGACCGTCGACGAGCATCGTTGTGCTGGCGCGGATTCGGTCGGCAAACAACCTTGTCTCCTCGGCGACTGCGGAGGCGCCGGTGACGACGGTTGGTGTACCGGGAGGGACGAGAGCCGGGTCGGCGGTGCGCACGCAGTCTTCGGTCATCAGGGCGAGCATTCGTCCGATGTCGCCGCCGGCAGCCGCGGTGAGGAACGCATCGACGACGGCGCTGTCGATGCCGGTCGTTGCGGGCGCGGGTTCGGTCTGCTCGATTCGTATGCGTGCCCGGCTGGCGTGCTTCTTCGCGTTGCCAGGCGTGGTGTCGAGGGTCTTTGCCACCTCGTCGAACGGGATATCGAACAGGTCGTGCAGCACGTACGCGACGCGTTGGGAAGGCGTCAACAGCTCGAGAACCACCATCAACGCGCGGGAAACGTTCTCACGCCGCAGATAGTGCTCGTCTGCCGCAAGCGTTTCAGCGGGTATCGCGTGCGCGAGCAGCGGCTCCTCGCGGCGACGGTTCCGCATGCGTAACTGGTCGAGGCACACGCGGGTGAGCACGGTGGTCAACCACGCGGCCGGATTACGCAGGCCGTCGGTGTCCGCGGTCGATGCCTTGATCCAGGTGCTCTGCACGGCGTCTTCGGCATCGTGGACGGATCCCAGCAGTCGGAACGCCAACCCGGTCAGTTGGGGCCGGGCCGCTTCGAACTCCGCAACTGGTACCACCAGATGTCACCTTCCCGGGTCGCGAGACGTCGGACAGACGAGACCACCAATCTCACATCCGACAGTCCACCACCGAGAGGAGACACCCGCCGATGAACATCCAGACGGCCCTATTCAGCGCCACGGTCGTGTGCATCGTGGCAAACGTATCCGTCGCTGTCACCGACTATGCCCGGGCGGGGTTCGTGTTGAAGAACTCCGCCGAGGTGCACGTGCCGGAGAGCGCCCTGCCCTACCTCGCGACGCTGAAACTGGCCGGCGCTCTCGGGCTCGTCGTCGGGATTACCGCCATACCGTGGCTCGGCGTCGCCGCCGGAGTTGGCCTGATCCTTTTCTTCATCGGTGCCCTCGTCGCCCACCTCCGAGCCCGCGTGTTCTACAACATCGCTTTTCCCGGCCTGTACCTGATCCTCGCGACAGCGTCTGCCGCCTACATGATTCGGGTTGCGGCCTAGTGGTGCGCGGCGCGGGCCAGGTCGATGGCGTACTGGTTCACGAAGTGGCCCGGCCCCGGGTCACCGCGGCCGCATGCTCCGTCGGAGTCGCCGGGACGCTTGACCCATAGGTAGGCGTCGGCATGCGCCCCCGCAGTCGCCGTTGTGGGCGGGACGCCGAGCGCCCGGCCCGCGGGATTGCACCAATTGAGCGGGGCGTCGGGAGCCGGTCCGGCGCCGTTGCGCGAGGTGTCGACGACGTAGTGCGCACCTTTGGTGAGCCCGGAAACCGCTTCGCCGTAGCCGATTTCCTCCTCGGTGGTGAAGAAATTCGACGTGTTGAGGCTGAAACCTCGCGCGTGTTCAACACCGGCTTGGTTGAGCCTGGCCGAGATTTCTTCGGCGGTCTTCCAACGTGAGTGCCCGGCGTCGACGTACACAGCCGCGCCGGGATCGCGGGTCAGTGTGTCGACGGCATACCGGATCAGACCGAAGCGCTCGTCGCGTTGGCCAGCCGACAGGCAGTCGGCCATATCGAGCGCATCGGGTTCGACGATGACTGCCACCGGCGAGGCCCCCACAGCGCCTGCGATGCCGTCGATCCACTGGCGGTACTCCGCGGCCGTCGCGAATCCACCCGCTGCGAAGCTCCCGCAGTCGCGATGTGGAATTGCATACAGCGCCAGCGTCGGCATGCTGCCGGCGGCTTGCGCCCCGTTGACGTACCCGGCGACTGCGGCGGAAGTAACCCCCGGGTCGACCCAGTGCGCCTGCGGCGTGTTGGCGATCGCGTCGAGTTCGGGACTCGGCGGATTGGCGCGATGCGCGGCGGCCATGGCCGGCGACGTGGGATCCACGTAGAAGGCATGCCCGGCGAGCGGGTTGGCGGCATCGACCAGGCGCACCGCCGGGGCGGGACCGGTTTGTAGTGAGGCGGCGGCAAAAGTCACGCCGACGACGGTCAGGAACGGAACGAGCCACCGAGCAACTGCGCCAACAACTGAGGACATCACCTGAGGAAAATTAGCGTCCCGTCTCCGGGCGCGCCAATCCGGGCATTGTTTTCGCGGCGGCCTGACAGAGAATCAACGCGTGACCAACCGCATCCAAGCGCTCCTCGGCGTCGAGTACCCCGTCGTCCAGGCGCCGATGACATACATCGCCAGGGCTGAACTTGCCGCCGCCGTCTCCGCCGGTGGCGGCATGGGCATGATCGAGACCCTGACCCCCGAAGGGCGCGCTGACCTGCGCAGGGTGCGCGAACTCACCGACCGCCCGGTCGCGGCCAACCTGATGATCCAGGGCTGGAAGCGGGACCCGTCGATCGTCGACGAGCTCATCGACGCCGACGTTCGCCACGTCTTCACCTCCGCCGGTGATCCAGCCTTGTTCACGACCCGGCTGCACGAAGCGGGTATGACGGTCGTCCACGTCGTCGGTTCGGTGAAGGGCGCGATGAAGGCGATGGATGCGGGCGTCGACGCGCTGGTGGTCGAGGGAGTGGAGGGAGGCGGGTTCAAGTCGGCGCTGGGCGCATCGACATTGGTCTTGCTTCCGCTGGTCGCCGATCGGGTCGATATTCCAATCATCGCGGCTGGAGGCATCTGCGACGCTCGGTCCGCGGCGGCCGCCGTCGTTCTCGGTGCCGAGGGTGTGCAGATGGGCACCCGAATGCTGGCCAGCCACGAAGCCGCTGTGCACGCGAAATTCAAGAACGAAATCATCGCCGCCGGCGATGACGGCACCGTGATGCTGGACCTGCCTGGCAACCCGACAATGCGGGTGCTACGAATCGGACTCGCGGCTCGCGTCGCCGCGGGCGATCCCGAGGTCGAGCTGCTGGGCCGGATCACCGATCTCTACTTCAAAGGTGACTTCGACGCCAGCGTCGCCAATACCGGCCAGGTTTCCTCGCGGATCATCGATCTCCAACCGGCCGCACAGATCGTCAAACAGACGTGGTTGGAAATCGAAACTGCGTTGAGCGAGAGTCGATCTCGGCTCGGCGACGGAGGCCGGCCGACTTTGTAAGCGGCCATCCCGGTATGCCAGGTAACTGAAAACTGCGAGCGCCCGCGCGTCGGTGCGCCGTTTCCCGAAGTTTATGTCTAAGATCCGCTCAGGCTACATCTGAGCTTTTTGAGGAGCACCTTGCGCGTAAAGGTCGCCGCCGCCGCATGTTTGGTCGGTCTCGTCGCTCTGGTGGCCGCTCCCGCTGCTGCGTCGCCGGTCGTCTCGCCCGCGGCGGTCCTCGCCTATCCGAGCGCTCAGCGTGAGACAGGAATGTACGGCGACCCGGCGGCCGCCGCGCCGTACTGGCGCGAGCAACACGCTTCTGATTGCGGGGAAATGGCGGTGGCCGATGTGGTTGGCCAGATTACCCGCCGCGAGCCAACCGAGCAGCAGATCACCGCTTTGGCCGAAAGCGCCCCGAGCACGGCGCATCCCGGGCCGATTTGGAAGCCACCTGGAACCACCGACATCCGAGACCTGCCGGTGCTGCTGCGGCACTACGGGATTAGCGCCGATAACATCCAGACCAATACCCACGCCCTCACCGAGATGCTGGGGGCACACCGCAAGATCATCGTGATACTCAGTGCGGAGACAATCTGGAACCGGCCCGGGAAGCCGAAGTCTGCAAATCATTTCGTAGTTGTGACCGGCATCGACAGCAGATCCGGCGTAGTGCATCTGAACGACAGCGCCATTAAAACCGGCCGCGACGAGCAGGTTCCCATCGCCACCTTCGAGCGGGCGTGGGCCCCGAACTACGACTCGGCAGTAGTGACCCGATAGCGCAACGTGCCTGCTTGCAAGGTATTTCGATGACGGCTGGGGTCAGCCGACCTTGTGAGCGGCGAACCACTCGAGCAATAGGTCGGCCAGCTTGTCTGGCTGTTCATCGGGTATCCAGTGCGAAACGCCGGGCAGGATCTCGAACCGGTACTCCCCGGTGACGTATCGGGCGGTGTTGTGAGCGGCTTTGGGCATCAACGCGATGTCCTGGTCGCTCCACACGTAAAGTGTTGGCACAGAGATATTTTGGTTGATCGCACGCGGATTGGTCAGCGGCAACGCTCGGTACCAGTTGAGCGCGGCCGTCAGTGCGCCGGGTTCGTTCATGGCGTGTGCATCGCGCTCGGCTGCAGCCGCGGTCAGGCCGGCCTGCCGCAGCGATTTGGACAGCATGGCGCCGTTGCGGCGCAGCATCGACCACTCGGGGACGCGCGGCAACTGAAAGGCGTACATGTACCAGGACGCCAGGCCCTGACGGCTGTTGGCGAACGATTTGATGAATGCGGCGGGGTGCGGCACGGATACCGGCGAGACAGTTGCCAGCCGCTCCGGCATTTCCGCCGCGGCGGCCCACGCGACCGCGGCGCCCCAGTCGTGTCCAACCAGGTGCACCTGCCGCGCACCGCTGGCATCAATCAGTGCGCCCAGATCGGCGACGAGTTCGGGCATGCGGTAGTCGCGACGACGGGGTGGTCTGGCGCCCGCTGAATAGCCTCGTTGGTTGGGCGCCAGGCAACGGTAGCCCTCAGCGGTGAGCCGGTCGATGACGGCGTCCCAGCTGTCGTTGTGTTGTGGGAAGCCGTGCAACAGCACCACGACTGGTCCGTCGGCCGGCCCGACGTCGCGGACATCGAAGGTCAGATCATTGCGGCGGAAATGCTCCATCCGCCAAGCATGTCGCATCGGAAAATCTCAGGCGCCCGCGCCTGCTGTTCGCGCCCGGAGGAGCTGCACACCAGGGCCGCTGAGCTTGTCGACGTATGCCGCACGACCAGCCATGCTCATGACCAGGGCGAGCGTCGATCCGGTGACCAGCGAGCCGCTACCGGCGCTGAACGGCCCGTCGTCTGCCCGCAACTCGAGGTCGGCGACGTGGCTACGACTGGGCACGGTGAAGTTGCGGTGGGCGAAGAATTCAGCGACCGGCGTCAGAGCGTCGAGGCTCGGTGTTCGCGTCAGCCCCAGTGGCTGACGAATGTCTTGGGCGTGCACCACGACCTCGCCGAGGTAGGCCGGGATATGAGCTGAGGGCGCGGTGGTGCGGTCGACGATGGCGCGGAACCGATCGAGCGTCTCGGCGGGTGTGCTGCCACGGTGCTCGGGCAGCCGGCGCTGATTGTGCACGGCGGGGCGGAAACGCGCGCCGGCCATGCTGCGCAACCACTTCCACTGGTTCAGGCTCGCCGTGGCGGTCAGGTGCGCGACGACTTCCTCGACGTCCCATTTCCCGCACAACGTCCCGTGGCGCCACTGCTCGTCGCTGAGCCCGGCAAGGTCCTGCGCCAGCGCGGCGCGCTCGGCGTGCGCCAGCGCCCATAAGTGATCGTGTTCGGGCTTAGCCATGTCGTCCTACTCCGTCAGGGTGGTGTTGTCACTCGACATAGACCCGGGCTGACCGCAAACCTCATTGAGTTTCGCTCGAGCTCCAGCGGATCTGCGGTGGCTTCACCCGCGCGCACAACGGATGCCCTTTGGCGTCGCTGAGACCGAGGGTCCCGACCAGAGTCCCGGATGCCGCAGCCGCGGCCAGCACATCGGAGGGTACATCTGCGAGCATCAGTTTCGCGCGCCGAAACATCGTGAAGTGACCATCACCGTCGACGTTGCCCCAGCTGAGGTAGATGAAGCGCTCTCCCGGCCGACCCTGAATATGCGGTCCGCGGACGTCGGTGCCGTCCACGGAACAGTCCAGCGTCCAGGTCGCTGACGGTGCATCGCCTCGGTGGAGATCCAGTAGTTCGTCGCGAGAGTTCTTCCGCTGCACGCCCACGTGGATGTTGGAGTATCCAGGGAAGTTATCGCCGGCGCCGCAGTCACGCCCGGGGAGCTGAGTTCCTACGATTCGAATCTGCACGGGGTTTAGCCCGGTTCGGCCGACCGACGCACGGCTCGCACAGCTGAGACATTCGGCGCCAGGTCGAGGTCTTCAAGGACGGGAGCGACGCCGTGCTCGATCGCTCGCTTCAGTAGGTGCGCGTCGCGTTGTTGGCGACGGTAGCCCGCTGGGTAGGCGCGCCCGGTGACGCGTTCGAGCCGATCGACGTTTTCGCCGCTCTCCCTGCGAGAGCGAAGCTGCTCCGCCCTCGCGTGGATGTCAGCGTGGAACTCGTCGGGATTGTCGAACGCCGCCACCACAACGTGTCGGCGCTCGCGGCGATCAGGGTCATAGCGGTAGTGCGCAACGACCCAGCGGGCAATGGTGTCATCGTCTGGATCCACCATGGGCACGTTGGCAGCATACGGTCGACTTCTACGCTTGAGAAGCTGCACGGGCCAATTCCGCTGTAACCGAGCGTAATTGGCCAGCTGAAGTCAGCGGCTCGGGAAAGCCGACCCGGGTGTAGGCCACCCCGCGCGGGGTGTGCACCCGCAGGTCGAGACCATAGCGGTCGATGCCGGTGCAGACAGCGGTGTCGGTGTCGGGATAGCCGCCGAACGCTTGAGCCATCGCCACCAAGGAGTCGGCATGATCGGCGTTGAGGTGCGCGATCGCGCGGCCCGCGTCCGGCGTCACCGGGTCGGGTTCTGCGGCGAGGTATTGCTCGGCGGCTGCCGAATCCATCCGGCCGTATCCACCGACCCAACGCACCCGCTCGACGCGTAGCACCCACAACCTGAAGTCGCTGAAGTCGACGTAGAACCTGGAGGCGGGGACCGCATCCAGGTATGCCGCCCGTGCCGCGTCCCCATCGCCGGCCGGCGGTGTGACGACACCGGCCAAGGTGATGCGGCTAGTGGCCAGCGGGTCTACGTCACCGCTCGCCGTCACGATCGACAGGCTGGCCCGCGGTTCCTGGGCCAGGTTGCGGCCATGCTCGGCCAGGTTCGACACGCACAGCACCGGCGCCCCGTCCAACAACCCATACGCGACCAGCGAGGCCCACGGGTCACCAGCGGACGTCAACGTGGCAAGGGTTGCCGCGTTGTTGGCCGCGGCGATCGTGCGGGCCTGCTCCGCCGCCGACGGCCGGACCGAGTTGGTCGGCGGCCGCAAAGGCGGCGGCGCCGACGGCGCATCACCAACATCGCCATGATCGCGGGTCACCACAGAAGCGAGGCTACTGCCGGCAGCCGAGCGCTTCCGGAATAACCCTGGCGGTTGCCGCGGTTGCACTCCTCCGGTTGCGTCGCTCGCGCGGGGAAGGAAACGCACATGCGTCTTGGAGTGTTCACGTTTCTCAATGACACCGCCATCGGGTCGCTGTTCGTCACCGAGCATTCCCACATACCGGTCAATACGAAAACGCCATACCCGATGGGCGGGCCGATCCCGCCGCAGTACTACCGAACGCTTGGTGCGGCGAACTTCTCCCGCATCGAGGAGCTGGGCGCCGGCTGGCTCTCATTGAGCCCGTCGGCTGATGCCCTGTCCGGCGACCTGGCGAAGCTGCGCGATATCGCCGGACCGGACGTTCCAGTGATCAGCTCTCACGTCGGAAAGGTCACAGCGGAGGCCTTGGCCGGCTACCGCGATCTCGGAATCGAACACGTCACCGTCGAATTGCCGACCCAGCCCCGCGACGAGACGCTGCGCCGTCTGGACGCGCTGCACGCCGAATACGCCAAGGTGGGCTAGGCTTCGATACCCCGCCAGCACGCCTGCGTGCCAACGGATTTGGCTCAGTGCTGGAATGTGTTGAGCCGTTCCTCTACTTGTAGTGCGTGCAGCGCGTGCGCTGCCGTCTGATAACCCTTTACGACGCCTTCCAATCGTGCGGTGGAGCCGTCGAAGCAGGCCCAGTCGAAGACCGCCTGGCAGACATGGTCAGCCAGGCTTCGCAAGATGCCGTCGCGAGGAGGGTTGTCGATGACTCTGATCGCGGCCGCGCACAGCGATCCTTTGTCGACGGTGCCGCTGCGTAATGCTTGGTGAGCCAACGACATGAGGTCGCGGGTATGGTCACCCTCGAAGTCCATACAACTCCTTGCCCATCATTGATTCTCAGCCCTGTGCCGTCAGGTGCGCTGTCGATCAGTCGAGTCGTAAACCTAGCCGAAAATGGGCACGCACCGGCCACGTTCCGGTAACAGAGCTACATCTTCAGTTCCTGGCCGAGGCGCAATCTTGACGACGGGACACGTTCTGCAACCGGCCGTCGTACGGTTAGGTCATGCTTGACAGCGTCGCGGAGCTGGAGTCTGTCGGTGCCTGGCAATTCTTTCAAGACATGCTGCACGACATGACCACGGTGGTCACCGAGGACGCCGAATCTGAACGCGAGTTCGTCGAGGGCTTACGGGCCATCGCGCGGATCTCAGCACTGTGCGCGCAACTGTCGGTGGAAGCCGATTCCGACCAGCCGTCGTTCTTCGATATGTGCACGCCGAACCGAATGGTCGGCGGTCCTAATCCCGACGGCAATTACTACCTGGCGATGATTCGTGGCGACCGCGGCTACCGGATCACCGGCAACCGCGGTACGAGCGCATATCTCGGACTCCAGATTCTCGCCGGCACCGGGCTCACTCCGCGACGGATGGCCGGCTATCTCAGTGATGTCGACTTGACCTTGGCCGCTGGACAATTCGCGGTCGTTCTGTCCGGCCAGGAGCCGGCTGATCTCGGCGGCGCACAGTGGCTGCAGATCCCCGAGGATGCGTCATCGGTAGTGGTGCGTGAATACATCGGCGACCGTGCCACCGAACAACTCGCCGATCTCGAAATCACCCCGCTAGAACCCGATCGCGTCACGGCGCTCACCGACGGCGCCTTATCGGAGCAATTCACCGCGATGGCATGGACGTTGATGAAACTGGCCACGCTGCACCGCACTATCAAGCCCGAACTCCTCGAACGGCCGAACACTTTGCTGACGGCGCAAGCCGCCGAACTCGGCGCCGCCGACACCACACCGGACAACCTGTACATGATTGGAACTTATCGGCTCGAGCCCGACCAAGCCCTCGTGCTGGACATCGAGCCGCCGGCCACCCGCTACTGGAATGTCACGTTGGAAAACATCTGGCATGAGTGCCTGGAGCCGCGGCGCAGACATAGCTCGGTGACCAATAAGGGTGTCCAGCCTGACACGGACGGGCATGTGCGCATTGCGATTTCAGCCCGCAACTTTGGCGTGGGCCATTGGCTCGACACCGGCGGGCGGCACCGAGGCTTCGTCGTACTGCGTTGGCTCGACAATCCCGAACCCCCGACGGTCGCCACGTCGATCCACCAGGACCGGTGATGAGTCTGCAAGAACGTTTTTCACCGGACCAACTGATTTCCACCGCGTGTGCCCAGACCGGATTCGACGACTTCGGCGACGACGGCTGGCAGCCCGCCTTGGACCGGCTCGTTGACGGCTTGATCAACGAGGCACGGCTTTCGGCGATCGGCGTCGAAGTCGCCTACGGCGACCTTATTCGCGCATTGTCGAACCGCCTCGGCGTAATCGATTGGCGTAAAACGCATCCCGAGGTCGCCACGGAGCAGATTACCCGACCCATCGTCATCGTCGGGCAACCCCGCACCGGCACCACGATCCTCTACGACTTGCTCGCCCAGGATCCGGAGCTGCGTGCGCCGCTGACCTGGGAGGTCGACGAGCCATGCCCGGTACCCCAACCCGAGACCTACCACGACGATCCGCGCATCGCCCAAATCCAGTCGAACATCGAGCTTTCCGAGCAGATCATTCCCGGCTTCCTCAAGTTCCACCCGATGGGCGCACTGGTTGGTCAGGAGTGCGTCCGGATCACCGGCGGTGAATTCACCAGCATGATCTACTCGGTGCAATACCGACTTCCGAGCTACTATCGCTGGTTGCTGTATGACGCTCAGTACGCGGGTGCTTATCGCTACCACCGAATCTTCCTGCAGCATCTGCAGTCTGGCGTGCCTGGACAATGGTTACTGAAATCACCCGCGCACCTATGGCAACTCGACACGCTGCTCGCCGAATACCCTGACGCGCTGATCGTGCAGACCCATCGCGACCCGCTCAATGTCATCTCCTCGATCGCGGCGCTGACCCACCATCTGCGGCGGATGAGCACCGATGAGTCCACCGTCGCCGAATGCGCGGCGCAGAGCTACGAGGAGATCATCGTCGGACTCAACCGCGAGATGGCCCTTCGTGACAGCGGTTTCGTCCCGGACGATCGGATCGTCGACGTCAAGTTCACCGATTTCATGAAAGACCCGTGGGCCACGATCGGCGGGATCTATCAGGTGTTGGGCCGGGAGCTGCGGCCCGAGGCCGAGCAGCGGATGCGCGACTTCCTGGCGGCCCATCCCTCGGATGGTGGGCACGGCCGCTACACCTGGTCGGACACCGGCCTCGACGCCGACGAGGTCCGCGTACGGGTACGCGCGTACCAGGATCGCTACGACGTACCCACCGAGGAACTGCGATGACCGGGCCGGCGCGGGTGCCCGACTGCCGGCCGTCCGAGGCCCTCCAGGCCGTTGCCGCGGCGGTGCGAAACATCCGCGTCTGATCGTCGGCGTTGTTATTCAGCGGCAACGATTTTGGCGATCTGCGCCGCGACCGCCTCGTGTATCTCCTCGTCGTCGAGATCCTGCAGCCCGAATGCAACCCGCAGCGTCGGTCCCATAAGTCCCCATCCCACTTGCAGTGCCATGCCATGGGCGGCCAATAGTCGCGCGGTGCGCTCATCACTGTGACCGGCGCGCACCTGGTCCAAAAACGCTTCCATACCGGGGAATCGCTGCTGCAGTTCTTCGACCGGAAAGCCGTCGAGCATCGAACGCACCATGACACGTGCTTGGAATTCGTAAGTGGCTTCTATTTCCGACTGGGATGCTCCTGACTCGCGCAACACTGCCGCCGAGTCGGCGAGATGTTGCAACGTGGCCGCCAGGAGTTGACGCTTGCTGCCGAAGTGGCGGTGTAGTAGGCCGTGGTTGACGCCGGCTCGTGCGGCGACCTCACGAATGGAAGTCGCGGCCGGGCCCTTCTCGGCGAACAACTCGCTGGCTGCTTGCAGGACTGCGGCGCTGACCTCGTCTTTGCCCACTGGCTTCGCCGCGGTCGCAACCGTTGCCTCCGATGTAGCCATCTGTGTACAGTAACGGACAGCGATGTGTAGACAAGCGCCTACAACCGGGAAATGTCGACGGGAGCAGTCGTGAGCAGTGATCTTCGTGTGGTGAAGCTCGGTGAGAACATCGGGGCGCGTGTCGACGGGGTCCGGCTCGGACAGCTCGACGCTGAAACCGCGGCGGCGGTCAATACCGCTCTGATCACCCACAAGGTGGTGTTCTTCCGCGGGCAGGCGCACCTGGACGACGACTCCCATCACGCGTTCGCCGAGAGCCTGGGAGTGCCGACGACTCCGCATCCGACGCTGAAATTCGAGGGCAGCAGGGTCATGCGATTGGAGTCGATCGGCGGCGGCGGCGCCAATCAGTGGCACACCGACGTCACGTTCGTCGACCGCCCGCCGAAAGCCTCGATCCTGCGGGCCGTCGAGTTGCCGGCCTACGGCGGCACCACCACCTGGGCCTCCACGGTATCCGCCTATCAGCAGCTGCCTCAGCCGCTGCAGCAGCTGGCCGACGGTCTGTGGGCGATGCACAACAACGCGTTCGACTACGCCCAGGTCGACCCGGCCAAGCTGGCTGCCCTGGAAGCCGACCCCGAAGCAATATCGAAGTACGCCAGCCAGTTCCATTCCACCCACTACGAGACTCACCACCCGGTGGTGCGGGTGCACCCCGAGACGGGTGAGCGGGCGCTGCTGCTCGGCAACTTCGTCAAGGCCATTCTCGGAGTCAACAGCGCCGAGTCGCAGGCGTTGTTCCGGATCTTCCAGGACCGGATCACCTGGCTGGAGAACACGATTCGGTGGAACTGGGAACCCGGCGACGTCGCAATGTGGGACAACCGCGCGACCCAGCACTACGCAGTCTCCGACTACGGCACTCAACGCCGGGCGATGCACCGCATCACGCTCGCCGGCGACATTCCGGTGAGCATTCACGGTGAACGCAGCCGAGTGGTTTCCGGCGACGCCAGTGACTACTCCATCGTGGACATCCCCAAACCACTCGTCGCCTGACCGCGCTCCCGATGCGTACGGAATGATCGGTGGATCGGCACGCATTCACCGGGAGACTGTGATGGGACTGCTCGACCACAAGACCGCCGTGATCACCGGGGCCAACTCCGGCATCGGCCTGGCCGCCGCCGAGAGGTTCATTGCCGAAGGAGCCGACCGGGTGTTCATCACGGGTCGACGGCAGACCGAACTGAGCACTGCTGCAGCGCAATTGGGACCGCACGCGGTACCCGTGCCCGGTGATGTCGGAACGCCGGAGGATCTGGACCGGCTCTACGCCGAGGTCCACGCCGCGGGTAAGGGTCTCGATATCGTGGTGGCCAATGCGGGGTCGACGAGAGTCGCGCGCCTGGGTGATATCACCGACGACGACCTCGACGCGCTATTGACCACCAACGTCAAGGGCGTGGTGTACACCGTGCAGAAGGCCCTGCCGCTGCTGAACGATGGCGCGTCGATCATTCTGGTCGGCTCCACCACCGCCGACCGGGGCCGTTCGGGGTTGAGCATCTACGCCGCGTCCAAAGCGGCCGTGCGGTCGCTGGCGCGCACCTGGGCGAACGAACTCGCCGACCGGAACATCCGGGTCAACGTCCTCGTCGCGGGTTCCACCGCGACACCGGGTAGCGACAATCTCGCCGCACAGACCGATCCCAACTCGTCGATCGAGGAATTCCGCGCCGGCCGCGTCGCGACCATACCGTTGAAGCGCTTCGCCGATCCCGTCGAGATTGCCAACGCCGCAGTGTTTCTGGCCAGTGATCTATCCAGCTTCATCACCGGGTCCGCCGTCACCGCCGACGGCGGGTTCAATCAGGTCTGAGCGACCTGCCCCTGGTAGTTGGCCTCGCCACCTGGAAACGAGACTGATAGTCTCGTTTCCAGGTGCGTGCTCTTGAGAGCGCAGCCAGTGGGTGGAGGGGGTGTCGCATGGTCAACGCGTTGACCCCACCGCGGCCCGACGGCGGCTTCGCGCTCGCCGGCCTGTCAACACGATCCCGGCTCTGGCTCCTCACGGTCGCCTGCTTCGGCGTATTGCTGGTGATCTCATCGATGGTGGCGCTGAACACCGCGCTCCCGGACATAGCGACAGCGACGTCGGCCACCCAGAGTCAGCTCACCTGGATCGTGGACAGCTACACCCTGGTGCTCGCCTGCCTGCTGTTACCGGCCGGCGCGCTCGGAGACCGCTACGGTCGGCGCGGGGCGATGCTCGTGGGTCTTGCCATATTCGGCGCCGCATCGTTGGTACCGACTGTGCTGTCCGATCCCATGGTCGTCATCGTCTCCCGCGGAGTCGCCGGTGCAGGTGCGGCGCTGATCATGCCCGCCACGCTGTCACTGATCACCGCGGCTCACCCAAAAGATCAGCGGAACAAGGCAGTTGGCATCTGGGCCGGTGTGGCCGGATCAGGCGCGGTCGTCGGGATGCTCGGATCCGGTGGCCTGCTGAGCTTTTGGTCGTGGCACTCCATTTTCTGGGCGTTTGCCGGGGCGGGGCTGACCATTTTCGTCCTGACGTTGACCATCGCGAGCTCGCGGGATGCCGACGCAAAACCACTGGACTGGCGCGGCGCTCTGGTCATCGGCGGGGCAGTGGCGACGCTCGTGTTCGGCATCCTCGAGGCGCCGACGCGCGGGTGGACCCACCCACTGGTGGTTACCAGCATCGGCGTGGGCCTGCTGCTGGCCCTGGCTTTCGGCTTCGTCGAGGTGCGACAGCGCTATCCGCTGTTGGACGTGCGATTGTTCGCGGTGCCGGCATTCGCGACCGGCGCGGCCACGATCACGGTCTTCTTTCTGTCGATGTTCGGCTTCATGTTCCTGCTGATGCAGTACATGCAGCTGATCCTCGGTTACAGCGCCAACAAGACGGCGTTTGCGCTGAGTCCCATCCTGGGGCCGATGCTGGTGCTATCGGTCCTGTCGTTCTGGTACCTGCCGCGACTAGGCCTGCGCGTGGTCGTGTTCAGCGGGCTGCTGCTGATCGCAATCGGGTCAATCTGCCTGCTCGGCATCGAAGTAGGTTCGCCCTACTGGCGAGCGGCCTGGCCGATGTTGGTGATGAGCGTCGGAATCGGATTGTGCACTGCACCGACCACGTCGGTGATCATGACCACCGCTCCCGACGACAAGCAGGGTGTCGCCTCGGCGGTGAACGACGCCAGCCGAGAAATCGGTGCGGCGCTGGGTATCGCGCTGGCCGGTTCGATGTTGGCTGCGCGGTATGCGAAGACCTTGGCTCCCAACCTGATCGGATTCCCGAAACCGGTGGGCGACGCCGCCTCCAGCTCGCTGGGCCAAGCGCTGGAGGTCGCACGACGACTGGGGCCGCCGGGCGCTCGGCTGGCCGATTTCAGCAAGGTGGCGTTCATCGACGCCATGCATTCGTCGCTGCTGGTGCTGGGTGTCCTGATAGCAGTGAGCGCCGTCGTGATCGGACTCTGGGCGCCGGGGCGCGACGACCAACAGCTGCGGCCCTTGCGCGAATTCCTGGCGCGGCGGCAGCCTAAGTAGGCGGCCCCGTCAAGTGGTCGTAGCGCGGATCGGTGTGGTCACGGCTTGGCTGCCAGTACTGCGAGACATCGTCGCCGGGAATGGTGACGTCGGCCACGACCCGTCGATAGCTGAGCTTCCAAGTGCCGCCCAACCGCTGGAAATAGTCGATGTAGCGGCCGTACCCGGCCGTCACCTGGCCAGCCATCAACGCATGCATGACGAAAAACGTTTCGCCCCAAGCCTCGTCGCCGCGGACGTCAAAGACCGACTGACCGAGTAGGTGGTGCATGGTCAGCTGCCCCGCACGACCGGCGGGCGCACAGATCATGTCGGCGAATTCCGAACCGGATCCTTTGAATCCGCCGTGGTCGTCGTATGACTGCGGCGCGTAACAATCGATGATCGCCGCTTTGTCAGCGCGGTCGACCGCAGCAGACAGCTTCGCCAGTAGTTCGGTCAGCGTGCATTTATCGACCCAGGCATTCATCTGCTCGGTGGTGGTCATGGCAAACATTCTGTCCTGTCCCGCCGTTGCAATCAGGCTGATTTACACCGCTGCTTGTTAAGGGTCCCGTCGATAGTCTGCAAATCCCGGTCGCCGGCAGCCGGCAACTTTCACGATTCGGTTTATGGGTATGGAGGCCGCAATGACGGAGCCCGCGCAGCCGGAAAAGCGCCGCGGCATACTGCCTTTTTCGGTATCGCGACTCAACATCCTCGGGATCGTCGCGATCGTCTTCGCCGCAGGTCTGATCGGCGTCCACAATCTGCATCACGACAACTCGCCGAACCAGATCCTCAACGTCTCCTATGACCCGACCCGTGAGCTGTACGCCGCGATCGACAAGACCTTCGTCGACCAGTACCGGCGGCAAACCGGGGTCTCGGTGGAAGTCAAGCAGTCACATGGGGGTTCGGGACGGCAGGCTTCCGAAGTCATCAAGGGCCATGAGAAGGCGCACATCGTTTCGCTGGCATTGCCGAGTGACGTTGACGCACTGCGGAAGCGCGGACTCATCGCATCCGACTGGCAGAAGCGTCTGCCGAACCACTCCGTCCCCTACACGTCGACGATCGTGTTCGTCGTCCACAAGGACAATCCATTGGGTATCCACGACTGGCCGGATCTCATCAAAGATGGCGTCGAGATCGTGTCACCCGATCCACGCACCTCGGGCAATGGAAAGTTGAGTGTTCTCGCGGCCTGGGGTTCGGTGACGACGCGCGGCGGCAGCGACCAGGAGGCCACTGACTACGTCAGAGCGCTGCTGAGCCACGTCAAGGTCGCCGACACCGGATCGCGCGGCGCCGCCATTTCCTTCTCGGTGGAAAAGATCGGCGACGTGCATCTGACGTGGGAGAACGAAGCCCTGCGGGAGGTCGCGGAGAACAAGGACGAATTCCAGATCGTCTATCCACCCGTCAGTATTCTCGCCGAGCCTGCTGTCGCCTGGGTCGATGCGAACCTCAAGGACAAGCGGATCGCCTCCTACGCCAAGTCTTACCTGGAATATCTCTACACCGACGCCGCGCAGGAAACCGTCGCCCAGTTTGGCTACCGTCCGATCAAGCCGGAAATCCTTGCCAAGCATGCGGATCGGCTACCGCCGATCAATCTGTTCCCCATCACGGCGGTCGCCAAGAGTTGGTACGACGCGCAGGAGAAGTTCTTCGGCACCAACGGCACCTACGACGTAATCTCCTCGGCTCCCGCCAGAGTCGCGTCTGCACACTTCGGCGAAAGGTGAAGACGCCATGAGCATTGTGGACAATGTGAAACGCCTGAACTACGACGGGGATAAAGCGCGTCGCGATCTGATCGCCGGACTCACTGTCGCGGCAGTGTCGTTGCCGCAGGGCATCACGTACGCGTTGGTGGCCGGTGTCGACCCGAAATTCGGCGTGTACTCGGCGATCGTGGTGACCTTCGTCGCATCGGTTTTCGGCTCGTCGTCGCATTTGGTCAACGGTCCGACGAGTGCCATATCGCTGCTGGTGTTCAGCTCGTTGGCGTTCCTAGACCCGGAAAACCGGACAGTCCTGTTCGAAGCCTTGTTCCTGCTGGGCGTGCTGGTCGGTGCATTCCAGATTCTGATCGCGGTATTCAAACTCGGCGATCTGACCCGATACATCTCCGAATCGGTCATCCTCGGGTTTCTGCTAGCGGCGGCCATCTTGATCGCCCTTGGCCAACTCGGCAACGCGCTGGGAGTAAAGGACCAGGGCAACGGGCACCAGTCGATGCTGAAACGTACTTACCTCACGCTGTTCCACGGCGAGGCGTTCAACTACCGCGCGCTGATCATCAGTACTGCGACGGTGGTGTTGGCTATCATCTTGCGGCGCTTGGTGAAACGGTTCGGACTGCCGCAATTGGACCTACTGGCGGTGTTGATCCTTGCGGCACTGATCGCTTACTTCTCGGGATGGTCGACCGAAGATCACACCGGTAAAACCGCCGTGACCCTGACCGCGAAAATTCCGCAGAGTCTGCCCGCCCCACACATTCCGTCCGTGCAGCTTGGCGAGATCGGCCAGCTGTCCTCGGGCGCGCTGGCGATCGCGTTCATCGGCCTGCTCGAGGCGTTGTCGATCGCCAAAGCCATTGCCTACCAGAGTGGACAGAAGATCGACTACAACCGGCAGATCCTCGCGGAAGGCCTGGCGAACCTCGCCGGTGGCTTCTTCCAGGCCGTGCCGGGCTCGGGCTCTGTGACCCGCTCGCCGATCAACTACCAAGCCGGCGCGGTGACCAGATTCTCCGGTGTCGTCGCCTCGGCCGGTGTCGCGATCGCTGTGCTGCTGTTCGCGCCGCTGTTCCACTACATGCCGCGCGCCGCGCTGGCCGGCCTGCTGCTGATCACCGCCGCACGGCTGATCGACGTCAAGCGGTTGGGCTATGCCATCAAGGCGTCACGCTACGACGCGGGGCTGGTCATCGTTACCGCGCTCGTCGGCGTGCTGGTCGATCTGGACACCGCGGTGTTGCTCGGCGTCGCCCTGTCGATCCTGCTGTTCGTGCCACGGGCGGCCAAGCTCAAGGCGCGGGAATTGGTAGTCGCGCCGGAACGGGTGGTCCGTGAGCGGGTGCCGTCCGATCCGTCCGATCCGTCGACGCTCATCTATGACTTCGAGGGCGAGTTGTTCTTCGGCGCCGCACCCGAACTCGAGAACTACCTCGACGCGCTGGCTGAACGGATCAAGCGGGACAACATCAAATACCTCGTGCTGCGTGTCAAGCGGGTGCGTCACCCGGACGCCGTGGTCATCCAGCGGCTCGAGAAATTCGTCCGAGAGGAAACCGACAGCGGCGTGACCGTCCTGCTCGCGGGCGTGCAGGCCGATTTGTGGACACTGTTGACGAACGTAGGATTCGACAAGTGGTTCCCATCCGAGCGGGTGTTCCCCGAGGAGGACGAGGAATTCTCCGCGACGCTGAAGGCTGTCCGCTACGCCCATGCCCTGCGTGGGTTCGACGAGGCCGGTGAGCCGGTCCCGGTAACTGCCGTCGCGGCCAACGGAGATGCCAAGCACTACTACTACCTCGTGTAGGTCGCAGACGTATTCTCGCTCAATGGCATTGGACGAGGTATGTGACCCTGGGGCAGGCGCCCGCCGGTACATCATCAGATGACCGATGGCGAAGCGCGCCCTCAGCTGGAACGCCGACTCGGGACCACCGATGCCGTCGTACTGGGCCTGGGTTCGATGGTCGGTGCCGGTGTCTTCGCTGCACTGGCGCCGGCTGCAGCGGCGGCGGGCAACAGCTTGTTGATCGGCCTGGCCTGCGCCGCGGTTGTCGCATACGTCAACGCGACATCGACGGCGCGCTGTGCCGCCCGCTATCCCGAGTCCGGCGGCGCTTACGTGTACGGGCGCGAGCGACTTGGCAGGTTCTGGGGGTATCTGGCCGGCTGGGGCTTCGTCGTCGGCAAGACGGCCTCGTGTGCGGCGATTGCACTGATCGTCGGCTCTTACGCCTGGCCCGCGCAATCCCATGCGGTCGCCGTTGTGGCGGTGATCGGCCTGACCGCGATCAACTACACCGGGATCCGAAAGTCACTGTTGGTGACGCGGATGATCGTCGCCGTGGTGCTGGTGGCGCTGGCGGTAGTCGCAGTGGTTGCGCTCACGGCCCCGCACAGCGACCTGGGCCGTATTGACATCGGAGGGGGCGCCGGCGTCCACGGGGTGCTGCAGTCGACGGGGCTGCTGTTCTTTGCCTTTGCGGGCTACGCGCGAATTGCGACCCTGGGTGAAGAAGTTCGCGACCCGGCGCGCACCATCCCCCGCGCTATCCCGTTCGCGTTAGGTATCGCACTGGTCGTCTATGCGGTCGTCGCGGTCGCGCTGCTGGCTGTGCTGGGCAGCGCACAGCTGGCGCAGTCTTCCGCACCGATCGCTGATGCGGTGCGCGCAGCCGGCGCAGCGGGATGTGAGCCAATTGTGCGAGGCGTCGCGGTTTTGGCAGCGCTCGGGTCGCTGCTGTCGTTGATCCTCGGCGTCTCTCGCACGACATTCGCGATGGCGCGCGACCATTATCTGCCGCAGCGGCTTTCGGCTGTACAGCCCAGGTTCAAGACGCCGTATCGCGCCGAGATGGCGGTCGGTGTCGTGGTGGCCGTCTTGGCCGGAACCACCGATGTCCGCAGTGCCATTGGGTTCTCGTCGTTCGCGGTGCTGGTGTACTACGCGATCGCCAACGCAGCGGCGTGGACGCTCGGCGGCAAGATGATCCCGACGGTGGGGTGCATCGGCTGCGTGGTGGTCGCCTGTGCGCTGCCGCTCAATTCGGTAATCCTGGGCACCGCGGTGCTGCTCGCCGGGGCCGCCTTATACGCGTTGCGTCGCAGATGGCACGCCTGAAAGAGCCTGCTAGAAAAAGAATCCCGCGTGCGGCGCTTCGCGCACCGCGAACAGGCGCTCCGCCGTAGCGAGCGCAGCGGGGCCTTCGGCCCGGGCGACTCCGGCGACGGTCAGACTGTGCCACGTCGCCCCGCCAAGCAAAACAGCGGAAAGGCCCGCCACGTCAACGCGAAGCTCAGGGTGCCGATCGGTTCGTTCGGCGCCGTGTCCGGTGATGGTGGCGGTGATCGAATTGTCGGGCAGCAAGGGGTCGTCGACAGCGACGGTGACGGCGCCGTCCCCGTCGTATTGCCGTGCAGTCAGCGCTTTCTCGACGTCGACAATGCGGAGCCAGGTTTCGTCGTGGGTTGCGGTCGCCCGTACGGCGCGGCGATCGAGCAGCAGCCATGGCAGCGGATCGTCGACGGGCAGCATCCAAAACACCACGCGATCAACCAGGTCCAATCCGAGCAGAAAACGCAACAGCCCGAGATAGGCACCGGTGTCGGGTGCAAAGAAATCTTCTACGACGATGGTGCGCTGATCGCTGATGAACCACTTCTCGGTATCGATCGGGCGGTAACGCGCGAACCCGGTCTCGGAGCCCGACTCGCCGTGTACAGCGACATACCAAGGCTGCGAGGAGGATTCGGTGCGAAGCCGGACGCTACGCCACCACACATCGGGGCGGTCGATGGTTCCCGGGCGTGACGGCCGATTCTCGGCATAGATCCGGGGCAACACATCCCATACCTGCTCGACATCCAGCAGGCGGACCGGCCCGCCGGTTCCGACGCCCGGTCGAAACTCGGCCCGCGCCGTCTGCACTTCGACGGTCTGCGACGAACTCGCCACGCCGTAGCCGTACCGCTCGTAGATCGTCGCTTCCGAAGCCCGCAGCGTCGCGACCGTCTCGCCACGCGCGGCGACGTCGCGCAGCTGATGGCGCATGAGATCGGTGGCGATGCCCTTCCGGGTGAACGACGGCAGAACCCCGACATGGGTGACCGCGGCGTGGCCGACGATGGTTCCACCGGGAAGGGTGAGCCGGCTCGTCACCGCATCGGCGGTGCCTACGAGTTGGCCGTCGACGAATGCGCCGGCGGTTCGGCCCGGTTCCAGCAGCGTGGTGATTTGCCCCGGCGCGAGGCCAGCCAAGGGCGGGAAGCCGATCATCGCGGTACGGAACACATTCGCCGCGACGACGAGGTCGCCTTCGCTCTCGAGCACGCGGATGTCGGTGGCCATCCCGACATCATGTCCCGCGGCAGGTGCGGCGGCGAAGGCGCCTCATTGGAACAGGCGCGACCCGCCTAAGCGTTGACCCGCTCAGCGACTACGCAGCGCGGTAAGCGCGCGACGCTCGGCGTCGTGACGGGCTTGGGACAGCGCTGTGTCCTCGGCGTCCGGGTCGGCGTACAGGAAGCTACCCGAGCCCGGGGAGCCACCGGAGCCGAGCTTGTTCATCTTGGAAGGCACTGGGGCGCCTTGATACTCCAGCGGTAAAGGCCCGAGCGGCTGGTGTATTTCGACGTAAGCGCCATGCGGCAACCGTTTAATGATGCCGGTTTCGATGCCGTGCTCGAGGACAGCGCGGTCGCTGCGCTGCAGTCCCACACACCAACGGTAGGTGATGAAGTAGACGATCGGTGGCAGTGCAACCATGCCGATGCGCCCGATCCAAGTCGTCGCGTTGAGCGAGATGTGGAACTTCAGCGCGATGATGTCGTTCATCGCCCCCAACGTCAGCACCGAGTAGAAGGCAATCGCCATCGCCCCGATACCGGTGCGCACCGGCACGTCGCGTGGCCGCTGCAACAAGTTGTGGTGGGTTTGGTGGGTGTAGTCGCCGCTGAACCGCTTCTCCAGGAACGGATAAACGATCAGCAACACGAACACGATGCCCATGATCAGCGCGGCGCCCACGGCTGCGGGCACCGTGTGGTGGCCAATGTAGATCTCCCATGCCGGTCACAATCGCTGCAGCCCCTCGGTCCACATCATGTAGAAGTCGGGCTGCGATCCCGCCGACACGTGAGATGGCATGTAGGGGCCCAGGTTCCAGATTGGGTTGATCTGCAGCAGCCCGCCCATCAGGCCAAGGACGCCGGTGATCAGTGCGAAGAAGGCGCCGGACTTGACCGCGAAGATCGGCATGACGCGGACGCCGACGACGTTGTTCTCGGTGCGGCCGGGGCCGGGGAACTGGGTGTGCTTTTGGAACCACACCATCGCCAGGTGTGCGCCGATCAGCGCGAGAATGATCGCCGGCAGCACCAGGACGTGCAGTGTGTAGAGGCGTGGGATCAGCGTGGTGCCGGGAAAGTCGCCGCCGAAAAAGGCCCAGTGCAGCCAGGTGCCAATCACCGGGAATCCCAGCATGATTGATGAGAGTGCGCAGCGCAGACCAGTGCCGGACAACAGGTCATCGGGCAGCGAGTAGCCGAAGTAGCCCTCGAACATGGCCATGATCAGCAGCAGCGAGCCGATCACCCAGTTGGCTTCGCGCGGCCGGCGGAACGCGCCGGTGAAGAAGACTCGGGCCAGATGGACCATGATCGACGCGGCGAACATCAGCGCGGCCCAGTGGTGGATTTGGCGGACGAACAGGCCGCCGCGCACCTCGAAGGAGATGTTGAGGGCTGACTCGTAAGCGCGCGACATCTGCACACCGCGAAGCGGTTGGTAGACCCCGTGATACGGGACTTCGATCATGGACGGGTCGAAGAACAGCGTCAGATAAATGCCGGTGATCAGCAGCACGACGAAGCTGTAGAGCGCGATCTCACCGAGCAGGAACGACCAATGAGTCGGGAACACCTTGTTCAGTTGGCGCCGTAGCGCGGCCGAGGGGTGATATCGGGCATCGATATCTTGGGCCTGGCGCACCGCGGTATCGGCCGGTCGGAGGTTCATGGTAGCCATCCCCTCGCGGCTGAAGCCGCTGCTCTGCGGCCAGCCGAGCGTCTACTATGCAACGTAGTACCACAGAGCGTAGTACTGAATGGCTCGACAGTAAAGGCTCGGTTCGGGCCTTATTTTCCGGTGCGCTCGCGGTGCTTACAGCCCGGCCAGCAGCAAGGTCGGCGCATGCCTTCCTCGAGTTCTTCCTGGGTCCGGCGAATACGACGCTTCCGGGTCGCTTCTTGTTTAGCGTCATCGACCCAGCAGATGAATTCGTTGCGCGCCAGCGGCGTGATGTCTTTCCAGGCCGCGAGTGCGGTGGAGTTGCCGAGCAGCGCTTCGCGCAGATCGGAAGGAAGCTTGTGCACCACCCCGCCGGGCACCCGGTTGCCGCTCATGGCGCCAGCGTAATGCGGGGGCCGGCCGCTACCGTGGAGGTCGCCGCCGGCTTCACACCGCGAGGAGAGACGCATGCAAGCCACGAAGATATTTGCCAACCTTCGAGTCGCGGACATCGAGGCTGCCAAGGGCTTCTATACCGACTACCTCGGACTGACAAACGAAGAATTCAACATGGGTTGGGTGGCCCGGTACTCCTCAGCCGACGCCGGCGCTCGGCTGCAGTTGGTGACCGGAGACAAAACCGCCGCCGAAGACTCGGTCATTTCGGTGTGCACCGATGACATCGACGCGGCCTATGCGGAGGCACAAGAACTCGGCTACGACATCGTCCATCCGCTGACCTCCGAAGCGTGGGGCCTGCGACGCTTTTTCGTCCGGGCGCCGGACGGCAACGTCATCAATGTGGTGAACCATCACGACTGAAATTTGATGTTTTGGGCATGTGTGGAAGGGGGTATAAGCCCCAACATGTCCATGTTTGAGAAACTCAATTTCATGAAACCGCTGGTCATCGGTGGTGCTGCTGCTGCAGCGATCGCCGTGATGCCGGTGGCTGCGGCGGAAGCCGCTGTTGGTGCACCGGCTAGCGCTGGACCGACCCACAGCGTCTTCAAGCAAGACCCGGGTGGCGGCGGCTGCGACGCCAACGGCAATTGCGGGTCCGGCGGACAGTTCGGCGGGCCCGGTGGCGGGCCCGGTGGCCAGGGCTGTGTCCCCGGCGTCGGCTGTGGCTCCGGCGGGCAGTTCGCAGGTCCGGGTGGCGTGCCCGGCGGCACCGGATGTCTTCCGGGCGTCGGCTGCGGCTCCGGCCACGGCTAAACCGCGCAATTAGGAGTTGACTCGTGCGGCCTGGGAGACCAGGCCGCGTGAGTCGTCACTCACCCTTCAGGCTGCCGATACCGAGCGAGAAGTCGGGGCGGGGCGGTCCCGCATTGCGTTCCTGTTCCTCGACGTAGCTTTGTGGGTCGCGGTCGACGATCGACAGCCCCCGGGTGGTCGGATGCTGAGCCATGAACTCGCGGTACTGACGCCCGAGCGCTTCGCGTAGTCCGATCGGCGCGTGGCGGCGAAAGTCGGCCAGCCCCTCGCGTTCCTCTTCGCCCATGTGGTCGTCGTTGGCCAAACGAGTTCGACCGACCGCCGCCCACCATTCGTCGGTGGCTGTCGCGGCGGCGTTCGTGTCACGGACCCCGTCGCGAATGTCATTGTGGTCACCGATCGCGTCGAGTGTTTCGCCCTCGGGATCATCGGTGCCGCGCTTGAGCAATTGCGGGTAGAAAATCTTCTCTTCGATGTACGCATGGACGTCCAGCTTGTCGGCAAGCGGACGCCACACCCGTTGCAGCGCACGCTGGTCGACCGGCGTCTGCGCTTGCAGCTCGTCCAGCTTGGCGAACTGTTCACGGAACCAGTCATGATCGGCGAGGATCAGCATGGTGATGTCAGCCATCCCGACTAGTTAATCAGCACTGCCGTCAACGCATTGGACTTCAGCCGGTCGTGCTCGATGGGCGGTCCGTCGGCCTACGCTCGGGTGATGACCATCCGTTACGACGAGGCTCTCCGCGAGCGGATCCGGGACCATCTGGCGGGTCATGACCGTCGCGTCGTGGCCGACCCGACGAAGCGGCATGCGGCTGTCGCGGTGCTGCTGGTCGACTCCGAGGTAGGCGAGGACAGGATCGACCCGGCGCCGGTCGACGACTGGATAGGGGAACGCCCGATGCCGGAGGCCGGCCTCGACGGCCGCATGGTCGACGTCTCCGGTGGTGCGGCGTTCCTACTGTGCCGCAGGACTTCTCGTCTTAGCTCCCATCCGGCGCAGTGGGCGCTTCCGGGCGGGCGCCTCGATCCGGGGGAGGGCGCGGTCGATGCGGCTCTTCGCGAACTGGACGAGGAGGTCGGCATCAAACTGGCCGTCCCGGCCGTGTTGGGCCTGCTTGACGACTATCCGACTCGGTCGGGATATGTCGTCACCCCGGTGGTGATCTGGGGCGGCGGACGGCTCGACCCGCAACTGGCGCCCGACGAGGTTGTGGCGGTCTACCGAGTGGGGCTGCATCAACTGCAACGCGCGGACTCGCCACGGTTCATCACCATTCCGGAAAGCCCACGACCGGTTGTCCAAATCCCGTTGGGCAACGACCTGATCCATGCACCGACGGGCGCGGTGCTGTTGCAGCTTCGCTGGCTGGGCCTGGAAGGGCGCCACGATGCGGTCAACGAGCTGGAACAACCGGTCTTCGCCTGGAAGTAAGCCTGCTTTGTGACCTAGGTCATGGGTAACTCCGGCTTTGGGCTACACTCGTGATCGCTCTCTCTACAGAGATAGAGTCGCAGCGAAGCGAAGGGACCCGCCATGACAGTGCAGGACGTGCTGGACGACATCCGCAAGCGACCCGGCACCGGCGAGGTGATTCCGGTCATCGACCCCGCGACCGAAGAGCAGATCACCGAATTCACCGACTGCGGACCCGAGGCCATCAACGATGCGGTCGCCCGCGCCAAGGAAACCTCCGAGTCCGGCGTGTGGTCCGGGATGGCCGACTACGACCGGGCCAAAGTGCTGTGGAAGATCGCCGACCTGATCGACGAGAACGCCGAGATCCTCGCCGAACTCGAATCGCTCAACGCCGGTATCCCACCGGCTCAAGCGCAGATCATCACCAAGGTCGGGTCGGAGTGGTTTCGCTACTACGCCGGCTGGTGCACCAAGATCGACGGCATCGCCCGCGACGTGAACACCGGCGGCTTGACCGGGGTCGACTCGCACATGCACACCTACACGCTGCGCGAGCCGTACGGGGTGGTCGGGCTGATCTTTCCGTGGAACGGCCCGGTGTTCAACTACTGCGCCAAGCTCGCCCCTTCGTTGGCAGCCGGCTGCAGCAGCGTGGTCAAACCCGCTGAGGAAACCCCACTTTCAGCCCTCGTCCTGGACCGGATCCTCGCCGAGGCCGGCGTACCCGACGGTGTCGTCAACTTGGTGAACGGGTACGGCCACACCGCCGGGGCTGCCATCACCGCGCACCCCGACGTCGAGAAAGTCGCGTTCACCGGTTCGACCGAGGTCGGCCGGGCCATCGTGCGCGCCTCGGCCGAGAGCAACCTCAACAAGATCACCCTCGAACTCGGCGGCAAGTCCCCGGTGGTGATGTTTGACGACGCCAACCTCGACTTGGCGATCCCGATGGCGTCGTTCGGCAGCTTCATCCATTCCGGCCAGGCATGTGTATGCGGGTCGCGCATCTTCGTCCAGCGCGGCGTGTACGAGCGGGTCGTGGAGGGCATCGCCAACATGGGCAACAACCTGCTGTTGGGTGGGCCGCAGGACGAGGGCGCCATGGTCGGCCCGTTGATCAGCCAGAAGCAGCTCGCCCGCGTGCTGGGCTACCTCGATCAAGGAAGGTCGGACGGCGCCGAAATCGTCAGCGGTGGGCACCGGCTCGACCGCAAGGGCTATTTCGTGCATCCCACCGTGGTGACCAACATCGACCCGGATTCGAGCCGGCTGTTCCAGGAGGAGATCTTCGGCCCGGTCGTCACGATCCTGCCGTTCGACGACGAGGACGAAGCGGTCGCGCTGGCCAACAACAGCACCTACGGGCTGGCGGCCACTACCTGGACCAACGATCTCGGCCGCGCACACCGGATGGCCAAGAAGCTCAAGGCCGGCACCGTCGGGCTGAACTGCCAGATGCAGTTCGACCACTCGATGCCCTTCGGTGGCTACAAGCAGTCCGGCTGGGGCTACGAGTCAGGCAAGGCCGGCATCGAGACCTACTTACAGACGAAAATCGTTTGGGCGCAGATGTAGGAGTGCCCGGCGCAGTAATGTGAATGCATGCTGGGCCGCCTGGTAAGCGCTTTTCAACGATGGCAATATCGCAAAGGCCGGCCGGGATGGTCTGCCCGTATCGCAAACCGGTTGGGCGCCTTGTCTTTTGCCAAGGGTATGGGGCCTAGCGGAGCTGCCACGCTCGAAGTCCGGGGCCACAAATCGGGACGGATCGTTTCCTTCCCGGTGGTCGTCGCCGACTACCAGGGCGAGCGCTACCTGGTCTCCATGCTCGGCCCGAAGGCGAACTGGGTGCGCAACCTGCGCGCAGATAACCGTGGGGTTTTGGTGCGCGGTCGGCGCGAAGAGGTGACGTTGGTGGAAGACGAGTCCGACAAGCGCGCCGCGATCTTGCGTCGGTATCTCGAGCTAGCGCCGGGTGCGCGTCCGTTTTTCACGATCGATCGGCGTGCGCCGCTGGACGACTTCGCGCGAATCGTGGACCAGTACCCCGTTTTTCGCGTCGCCTGAGACTCCGATGTCGGCGAAGCCGGGCCCAGGCTGTGGCGTGACGTTGTGTGCGGTGATCTCCTGCCGGCAGTGCGCACAAACCAGCATCGGCTCGGCGGTCTGATCGCACGGTTGGTGATGCAGCACGATCGGCGGGCCTTGCGGGTTCGGGAGGTGGTTATCGCCCCACTGCATCAGGACCACGATCGCCGCGAACAGATCACGGCCGGGGTCGGTCAGCCGGTACTCGTGACGGTCGGGATCGCGTGCGTAGAGCGCCTTTTCCAGCAGACCCTTGTCGACCAGGGTCCGCAGCCGCACCGACAACGTCGGCCGTGGAATCTGGAGGTTGCGGGCCAGTTGGCCGAAGCGGCGCACCCCGAAGAACGCCTCGCGCAGGATCAGCAGAGTCCAGCGCTCGCCCACGATCTCCAGCGCCCGCGCGACGGATTCGCCCTCAAAGCGGTGGGACAGGTCAGGGTAATCCATGGTTCATCCAATGTACCGGTTCAAAAACTAAACCGGTAGTGGTAACGTGACTGAACCACCCACACCGTTTGTGCAAAGCGAGGACGTATGGACACCGACGTCATAACCGCGCCCGTTCTGACCCGCGCCCGCGAGATCGCCGATCTTGCCCGCGGCATGGCCGATCAGATCGACGCTGGACGCAGATTGCCAACCGAACTGGTTGAGGTGCTGCGAGATTCAGGCCTGCTACGCGCCGGTGCGCCGATCGAAGTCGATGCTCTGGAGCTGCCCGCGGGCACCGCTTTGCGGTGCGCCGAGGAGGTGGCACGTGGCGACGCGTCGGCCGGTTGGTGCGTGTCGATCGGGATCACCAGCACCCTGCTGGTCGCCTACCTGCCGCCGGTGAGCCGTGACGAGCTGTTCGGCAACGGCCGCGGCTTGGCCGCGGGCGTGTGGGCGCCGCAGGGTAAGGCCAGACGCGTTCCCGGCGGTGTGGTGGTCTCGGGCCGCTGGGCGTTTTGCAGCGGCATTACCCACGCCGACGTGCTTTTCGCCGGCTGCGTGCTGGACGACAAGCCGGCGGTGGTTGCACTGCCGACCGAGCAGCTGCAGATCCTGGACACCTGGCACACCCTCGGACTGCGCGGCACCGGCAGCCACGACACCGTCGCCGAAGACGTCTTCGTCCCGGACGCGCGGGTGGTTTCGATATTCGACGGGCCGGTGATCGACCGTCCCTTGTATCGGTTCCCGCCGTTCGGGTTCTTCGCGGCCTGCATCACCGCGGCCGCGATGGGCAACGCACGGTCGGCGATCGACAACTTCGTCGAACTCGCGTCCACCAAAAAGGGTGTGGCGGCCAGTCGCACGCTCGCCGAGCGATCCACCATCCAGGCGGCGGTCGCCACGGCCGAATCGGCACTCGAAGCCGCCCGAGCCGGTTACTACCAGGCCATCGACGCGGCGTGGCAGGCCAGTGTGGACGGGCCTGTGGTTCCGCTGGAGTTACGCACCCGGCTACGGCTTGCGGCCACGCACGGGGCGCGCGTCTCGGCCGATGTGGTCCGCTCCATGTACGACCTCGCCGGCGGCAGTGCGATTTACGATGGCGCGCCACTGCAACGACGCCTGCGGGACGCATTCACCGCCACTGCGCACTTCCAGGTGAACGAGGCATCGCGCGAGCTGCCGGGCCGCATCCTGCTGGGCCAGACCACCGAGGCGGCGATGCTGTGAGGTCGCCGATCGAAGCGGTCTTGCCGTTCTGGCTGGATCGCCCCGATCTGGAGGCGCTCGAGGTCGCGGAGGCCGTGCACGCCTCAGGTCTGCCCGGGCTGTGGATCGGTGAGATGGCGACGTTCGATGCGTTCGCGTTGGCCACCGCCATCGGCACGCGCGCACCGGGTTTGGGACTGCGGATCGGTCCGCTGCCGGTCAGCGTGCGCACCCCGGTGTCGATCGCCTTGGGGGCGAGTTCGGTTGCGGCGCTGACCGGCTGCGGGGTCGACGTCGCGTTGGGCGCCTCCAGCCCCTTCATCGTGACGGGGTGGCACGACCGGGATTGGTCGCACGCTGCGGCACGCATGCGGGAGACGATCGACTGCTTGCGGCCGATCCTGCGTGGTGACCGCGGCGAGTACGACGGTCGGCATGTCCGCAGTCAAGGATTTCGGTTGCGTAACCCGTTGCCGCACAGCTGGATCGGGGTCGGTGCGTTCGGCCCGAGGATGATGCGGCTGGCGGCTGAGATCGCCGACGAGGTAGTCCTCAATCTGGCGTCACCGCAACGGGTCTCGCAGGTTCGCCAGCAGATCGAGCGTGACGCCGTTGCGGCAGGTCGCACACCACCGCACGTGACGCTGTGGCTACCGGTCGCGGTACGGCCCGGTGAAGCGGCGCTGCGACAGTTGGCCGGTCAGCTCGCGGTCTACCTGGCACCGCCCGGCTACGGCGAGATGTTCTGCGAACTCGGATTCGCCGACCTCGTCGAGCGGGCCCGCTCGGGTGCGCGGCGATCGGACACGGCCGCGGCGATTCCGCTGGAATTGGCTGGGCAACTGGCCGCCCTGGGAACTCCCGACCAGGTCGCCGACCGGATACAGGCGTATCTGGACGCCGGTGCTGACACCGTCGCGGTGATACCCGTGACCGCCGAGGACCCTGGCGGCCGGATCGCATTGGCCTGTGCCGCTGACTTCGCTCGTAACAACTCACCAGCCAAGGAGGCTGCCTCGTGAACCCCGTCAACACTCAGTGCCGACTGGCCGCGCGCCCGGCCGACCTGCCCAAGGCGACCGATTGGTCGATCGTCGAAGAGCCCAAACCCGTTGCAGCCGAGGGAGAATTCGTCGTCCAGGTCGACTACCTGTCCATCGACCCGGCAATGCGCACGTGGATGAACGCCGGCCGCAGCTATGTACCGCCCGTCGAGATCGGCGAGGTGATGCGGGCACTCGGAGTCGGCCACGTCGTCGAGTCGCGGCATCCTGGATTCGCTGTCGGGGACGACGTGTCCGGAATATTCGGCGTGCAACGCTATGCGCTGTCCGACGGCGCCGAGGTCAACAAACTCGACACCACCCTGGCGCCGGCAACGACATATCTGGGCGCCCTCGGCATCAGCGGGCTGACCGCGTACTTCGGCCTGCTCGACGTCGGCCGGCCCGAGCCCGGCCAAAGCGTTCTGGTATCCGGCGCGGCCGGATCCGTGGGCAGCCTGGTCGGGCAGATTGCCCGGATCAACGGATGCCGCGCTGTCGGTATCGCCGGTGGCGAAGACAAATGCCGCTGGCTGGTCGAGGAGGTCGGCTTCGACGCCGCGATCGACTACAAGACTGCCGACCTGCGTAAAGAGCTCAAGACCCACGCGCCGGACGGTGTCGACGTCTACTTCGACAATGTCGGCGGGGCAACGCTGGAGGCCGCGCTGAACCGGCTCGCTCACGGCGCCCGGATTGTGCTCTGCGGCGCGGTGTCCCAGTACAACGACACTCCACGGGGGCCGGCCAACTACATGCAGTTACTGGTCGCACGGGCATCGATGACGGGATTTGTCATCTTCGACTACGCCAACCGCTACCCGGAAGGTGTTGCGCAACTGGCGAAGTGGCTCAAGAGTGGCGAGCTGCGATCACACGAGCAAGTCGAGCATGGCGACGTCGGCGACTTTCCCGAAACATTGCTCAAGCTGTTCCGCGGAGAAAACACCGGCAAGCTGATCCTGGCGTTGGACCGCGACGGGGAATAGCCCCGCCACGCGGGCTCGTTGCACTGACTTATGACAGCTTTCACCGAGCCCCAGCGTCAAGAGTTCCTCGCCGAAAAGCACGTAGCCGTGTTGTCCGTGGCGGCAACCGACGGCCGTCCGCCGGCAAGCGTCCCGATCTGGTACGCCTACACGCCCGGGGGGAACATTCTGGTCAACACGGGCGTGACGGCCCGTAAGACCAAGCTGATCGAGCGGGCAGGCGTGGTGACCCTGGTTGTCCAGCGTGAGGAGCCCCCGTACCAATATGTCGTCGTGGAGGGCACCGTGATCGACACCACCACACCGGCGCCACTGGATGTGCGCGAGGCCATCGCAATTCACTACCTCGGCGAAGAAGGCGGCCGCGCATTCGTCCGGGGAATGGCGGATCAACCTGGCGTGCTGTTCACCATTCGTCCGGACCGCTGGATCACCGCGGACTTCTCCGGCGAGCTGTAGTTTTCGGATTTTCCATTTTCAGGGGCGCGATGGTCCGTCGTGTCGCAGCAGTCGACGACGCCATTTGTCATAAGATGGCCCTCTCTAAACTAGGTCGCTACACTCGAAAACCTTTAGGAAGCAACTGAAATGGACCTCGACCGGATCACCAACCCGCTGCGACTGGCGAGGGGATCACACCAGGCCGGATCGGGCAAAGGG
>NZ_JBAPMI010000386.1:0-9291 GCF_049278535.1 Mycobacterium sp.
TTGCCGCGCGCAGCGGGTCGCCAAGGATGACCCCTCGTGGCGATCGCCAGCGCGGCATTGCCGCGCGCAGCGGGTCGCCAAGGATGACCCCTACAGTGGTGGCATGAATCCGCTTTCGCCGGGCGACAAGCTGGCCGAGCCGCCTTTGCCCCGGCTGCCGGCGGACCATCCCGGCGTCAACGAACTGTTCGCCCTGCTGGCTTACGGCGAGGTCGCGGCGTTCTACCGGCTGACCGACGAGGCGCGGATGGCGCCGGATCTGCGCGGGCGGATTTCGATGGCCAGCATGGCCGCGGCCGAGATGGCGCACTACGAATTGCTGTGCGACGCATTGGAGCAGCGCGGCGTCGACGTATTGCCGGCGATCTCGAAGTACGCCGCCGCGCTCGACGGTTACCACCGCCTGACCACGCCGAGCACGTGGCTGGAGGCATTGGTCAAGACGTTCATCGGCGACGCGCTGGCGGCCGACTTCTACCTCGAGATCGCCGACGCGCTGCCCGACGAGGTCGCCGACGTGGTGCGCTCGACGATGTCGGAGACGGGGCACTCCCAATTCGTGGTCGCCGAGGTGCGCGCCGCGGTGACCAAGAGTGCCAAGCAGCGCAGCAGACTGGCCCTGTGGTCACGTCGTCTGCTCGGTGAAGCGATCACGCAGGCCCAATACGTCCTCGCCGAGCACGACGAGCTGGTCGATCTGGTGGTGTCCAGGAGCGGCGGACTGGCGCAGCTGACGGGGTTCTTCGATCGGCTGCAGCGCACCCATGATGAGCGGACGCGCGAACTGGGCCTGGCCTAGCCCGAGCGATCGGTTAGCGGCTGCAGGTCGCGATCATCGCGCTGCTGGTCGAGATGGCAACGGCGTCTCCGACGCTGTCACTGATCGAGCAGTTGAGATGACCGGTCAGGCTCGTCGCAACGACCGATCGCATCCCGACGCCCGGGTTCAGCACCACGGTTCTCGACCAAGGCAGTGACACGTTGAAGTCCGTCTGCGGGGCGCCCGACGCGTCGGTGTAGACGACGGTGACCAGGTCAAGGAGCCCTTTGGTGCCGGTCACCCGGTAGACGAAGGTGCGCGCGGCCACGTCCGGCGGCGTCGAGGGGACAGCCTCCGGGGGCGGGGTCTGTGTCGGTGCGCTGCTGGTGGCGGTCGGGCTGGGCGGTCGTGAATGCGGTGTCACGGTGGTCACCGTCTCGGGCGGCAGCACCGGCGCCAGGCTGGGCCCTGGTCCCGCGCTTCGGCTCGGCGGAACCACCACGGTGGCCGAGGTGGAGGCACTGTCGCCGCCGTTGATGATCACGACGGTGGCGATGACGGCGAGGACGAAGACGATTCCGGCGATCGCCGCGATCGGGCGCCAGCGCTGATCATGCGGCGCAAACAGTTCATCGCCGTCGGCGTAGATGTCGTCGACGGCGTCATCGGGGTAGTCCTGGATACCGTTGTCCAGGTAGTTTGTGGTGCTGATGATGCAGATGTTATCGGTGTGACACCAGCCCGCAGCCGTGCGTGCGGGCGTGTCAGGTCACGATTTGCCAACGGCGGCCGGCCGCACCGCCTGTCGCGAATCCTTGTCGGCGACCGGGTTTCAGCACGTTCGCCGGACGTCCACTAGCCTGCATGTCGGAGCATCGATTACCGAAGAATGGGAAGGGGCCGGCGTGGAGGTCAAGATCGGGATCACGGATAGCCCGCGAGAGTTGGTCTTCACGAGCGTGCAAACGCCCGACGAAGTCGAAGCACTCGTCAACGCCGCACTGGGCAAAGATTCCGACGTGCTGGGTCTGACCGACGACAAAGGCCGCCGATTCGTGGTGAACGCAGCCAAAATCGCCTACGTCGAAATCGGTGTCGCGGATGCGCGTCGCGTCGGATTCGGAATCGGAAGCGCTGCGGCTAAGAGCGGGTAAGCGGCACGTGTGACAGCCCGCCCCAGGCGAAAAACACGGTGCCGTCGACGGCGTCGTCCTTGGTGATCGGGCGATCGGCGTCCAGCCAGTACCTGGCGCAGTCGACGCTGACCCCGACCAAGCCCACGGCGATCATCCGTGCACGATGCGCTTCCAACCCGGAGTCGGCACTGATCAGGTCGAAAACCGCGTCGATGCACGACTCGGTGGCCACCCTCACCTGCGCGGCGACCTGAGGCTCGGTGATGTTGTCGTTTTCGAAGATCAACCGGTAGCCCTGGCCGTCGTGCTCGATGAAGTCGAAGAAGGCCTGCACGGCCGACCGCAACCGTTGCCGGTTGTCGGTGGTGGTGCGCAGGGCCTGGCGCACACCGGACACCAGGTTTTCGACATGGCGCGCCAAGACCGCTAAGTACAGCTCCAGTTTGCTCGAAAAGTGTTGGTAGAGAACGGGTTTGCTGACTCCGGCACGTTCGGCGATCTCGTCCATTCCGGCGGCGTGGTAGCCGCGGTCGACGAAAATGTCGCTGGCAGCCATGAGCAATTGGCCCCGACGCTCGTCACGAGGCAGCCGGTTGCCGCGCCGGGCAGCGGTGGCGGGCTTCACCCCGCTCCTGCCGGCGGCGTTGGCGAGATCGCTCATCCATTCCTCAATCTGGTTGTCGTAGCGCGGGTATTACGAATGCGCGGTAGATCGCAACGACACTACTACCCGCCGGCATTGTCGATCGCCACCTACGCCCTGAATGTCGGCATGTCAACCTCGTGCGAGCAACTACGGGCGCGCCGAGAGTCCCAGCTAGTCGCTGTTGTGCCATCCTGGGAAAGTGACCTTCGACCCCGACCGGCGCGGGGGCAACCGGACACCGGTTCTTCGCGACGACTGGCGAGAACCGCTGCGGGCCCAACGGGACCCGCTGGCGTGGGGCGGCGAGGGGCGGGTCCGGGCGAATCGGAACACCAACCGCTTCCGTAAACAGAGTTGGCTTGGCCGTTTTGTGTCCACCTACGGCTGGCGCGCCTACGCACTGCCGGTGCTGGTCGTCGTCACCGGCGTGGTGCTCTATCAGACCGTCACCGGGACCAGCGCGTCCGCGCCGACCTCCGGTCATCCTTTGCAGGGTCCGCCGAAAATCGGCGCGGTCGGCACGGTGATCGCCGACGCTCCGCCCCGCGGTCTCACCCAGTTCGACGCCAGCCTGCCGACCGGCATGCTGCCCAACGGCGGACCGTTCACCGATGCGGGCGAGAAATCCTGGCACATCGTGCCGGGCGTCACGCCGCAGGTCGGGCAGGGTACGGCGAAAGTCTTCAAGTACACCGTCGAAGTCGAAAACGGCATGGACCCCATCGCGTTCGGCGGTGACGACGCGTTTGCCGCCATGGTCGACCAGACGCTGGGCAATCCCAAGAGCTGGACCCACGACGCGCAGTTCGCGTTCGTCCGGGTCGACGCGAATGGCAGGAGCAAACCCGACATCCGCATCTCGCTGAGCTCGCCGATGACCGTTCGCCAGGGCTGCGGATACGAGTTTCCGCTCGAGACGTCCTGCTACAACCCGTCTTACGGGGCGGGGGTCGAGCCGCGGGTCTTCATCAACGAGGCGCGCTGGGTGCGCGGCGCGCTGGCCTTCCAGGGAGACATCGGCTCCTATCGGCAGTATCTGATCAACCACGAGGTCGGCCACGCCATCGGCTACCTGCGCCACGAGCCCTGCGACAAACCGGGCGGCCTGGCCCCGATCATGATGCAGCAGACGTTCTCCACGTCCGACGACGACAACGCGAAGTTCGACCCGGAATACGTCAAGCCGGACGGCAAGACCTGCCGGTTCAATCCCTGGCCGTACCCGATCGCCTAGCCGGGCACCTTGGCCTAGCCTCGGTGGTGTGTTGCCGCCGTTAGTTGAGCCGGCTGCCGAGTTGACTCGCGATGAGGTTGCCCGATACAGCCGCCATCTGGTGATCCCCGACCTCGGAGTCGACGGGCAGAAGCGGCTGAAGAACGCGCGGGTGCTGGTGATCGGAGCGGGCGGCCTCGGCGCACCCACGCTGCTGTATCTGGCCGCCGCCGGCGTCGGCACGATCGGCATCGTCGACGACGACGTCGTCGAGGACTCAAATCTGCAACGCCAGATCATTCACGGCGTCAACGACATCGGCCGGCCCAAGACCCAGTCCGCGCGCGACTCGATCGCGGAGCTGAATCCGCTGGTGCAGGTGCGTCTGCACGAGGTCCGGCTGTCGTCGGACAACGCCGTCGGGCTGTTCGAGCAGTACGACCTGATCCTCGACGGCACCGACAACTTCGCCACCCGGTATCTGGTCAACGACGCGGCGGTGCTGGCCCACAAGCCCTACGTGTGGGGGTCGATCTATCGGTTCGAAGGCCAGGTGTCGGTCTTCTGGGAGGACGCCCCCGGCGGCGGCGGCCTGAATTACCGCGACCTGTACCCCGAAGCGCCGCCGGCCGGGACGGTGCCGTCGTGCGCCGAAGGCGGGGTGCTGGGTGTGCTGTGCGCCTCGATTGCCTCGGTGATGGGTACCGAGGCGATCAAGCTGATCACCGGGCTCGGGGAGCCGTTGCTGGGCCGGTTGATGGTCTACGACGCGCTGGCCATGAGCTATCGGACGATCGCGATCCGCAAGGATCCGGCCGCCCCGGCGATCACCGGGCTGATCGACTACGACCAATTCTGCGGGGGGACGTCCGGCCAGGTGGCAGACGACTCTGCGATCACCCCGCGTGAGCTGCGCGAACTGCTGGATTCCGGCACCAACGTCGCGCTGATCGACGTCCGTGAGCCGGCGGAGTGGGCGATCAACCACATCGAGGGGGCCCAGCTGATCCCGAACTCGTTGATCAGCTCCGGCCAGGGCCTGGCCGAGCTGTCGCGGGACCGTACGCCGGTGCTGTACTGCAAGACGGGTGTGCGCTCGGCCGAGGCGCTGGCGGCGCTGAGAAAAGCCGGGTTTGCCGACGCGGTACATCTGCAGGGGGGCATCGTGGCCTGGGCCGAACAGATACAGCCCGACATGGTGATGTACTGATTCGGGACACGAAACTGCGTGTTCGTGTCGAGTCCCGAGAGTTCGCTGAGCCCGTTTAGGCTAACCGTGTGAGTGTCGAGCCGCCGCCGGAGCATGTGCTGTCGGCGTTCGGTTTGAGCGGTGTGCGGCCGATCGCGTTGGGCGCCAGCTGGGAGGGCGGCTGGCGGTGCGGCGAAGTTGTGCTGTCGATGGTCGCCGAGAACGCCCGCGCGGCGTGGTCGGCCCGGGTGCGCGAGACGTTGTTCGTCGACGGTGTGCGGCTGGCCCGGCCGGTCCGCTCGACCGATGGACGCTATGTGGTGTCGGGTTGGCGAGCAGACACTTTCGTGGCGGGCCAGCCCGAGCCCCGGCACGACGAGGTGGTGTCGGCGGCAGTGCGGCTGCACGAGGCCACCGGAAAGCTGGAACGGCCGCGATTCCTGACCCAGGGCCCCTCGGCGCCGTGGGCTGACGTCGATGTCTTCATCGCCGCGGACCGGGCCGCCTGGGAAGATCGGCCGCTGCAGTCGGTGCCGGCGGCGGCGCGCACCGCGTCTCCCTCCGCGGATGGGCAGCGGTCGGTCGAGCTGATCAACCAGCTCGCCGGACTGCGGCGGCCGACCAAGAGCCCCAACCAGCTGGTCGACGGCGACCTGTACGGCACGGTGCTGTTCGCCGGTGCCGCCGCCCCGGGGATCACGGACATCACGCCGTATTGGCGCCCCGCGTCGTGGGCGGCCGGAGTTGTCGTCGTCGATGCGTTGTCGTGGGGCGAGGCCGATGAAGGCCTGATCGACCGCTGGAACGCCTTACCGGAGTGGCCGCAGATGTTGTTGCGCGCGTTGATGTTCCGCCTCGCGGTCCACGCGTTGCATCCACGTTCGACCGCTGCGGCATTCCCGGGTCTGGCGCGTACGGCCGCATTGGTGCGGCTGATCCTCTAGCCGGGCTGATCCGTTAGTCGGGGCTCATCCTCTAGTCGGGAAAGGCGTAGCGGACCTCGTCGAGCGGAATCTTGCCGTCGCTCGCCAGAACTCCTTCTGCCCGCAGCAATTCCAGCTGACGGGTGGTCAGGTGCTTTGCGGGCCGGCCCGACGCGGTGATCACCCGGTGCCAGGGCAGGTCCAGCGAGTCGATGCGCATGATGTAGCCAACAATGCGCGGGCTGGAAAGCCCTGCGACAGTGGCGATATCGCCATAGGTCGACACCCGGCCGGCGGGTATCGAGGCAACCAGCGCCCGCACCCGCTCGACCTGATCATCGGTCACCGGCGCCATCGTCAGCGCATCCGTTCGCGGATCAGTGCGGCGACCTCCGCGGGTTTGGTCTCTGCCACCATGTGATCGCATTCGAAGGTCAGCGACTGAAACTCGGCCCCCAACTGTTCGCGCAGGGCATCGACGAGCCGGTCGGTGACGTACGACGGCGATGTCCGGGCCGCCCGTACCAGAGTTGTTCCAATTCCTTTGGGTGGCAATACAATATCGCGAGCAAGCTCGCTCCAGTAGGCCATCATTGCGGGCAGGCTCAGCCGCCAGGTGCACCGGCCCCCCGGCAGCTCGACGAGATGTTCGTCGAGTTCGTCATCGACTACGGACGGGTCCACGTCCGCCCAGGATCCGTTGGTTTTCGCGGCGCGGGCCTCTGCGGCGTCGGAGTAGTCCGGGGAGGCCAGCATGGCATCGGCGATCTCGCGCATCCATCCGCCGTCCAGTCCGATGGCCGGGTCGAGCAGCACCAGTCCCGCGACCTGATCGGGACGGGCGGCGGCCAGGTGCATGGCCACCGCGCTGCCGAACGAATGCGCCACCACCACGACCGGCTCATCGGCCTGCTGCTCGAGTAGCTCGGATATCGCGGCCACGTTGGCCTCGATCGTCCACGGTGCCGCCCACGACGACCTGCCGTGGCCGATCAGATCGGGTGCGGCAACGGCGATTTCGGATAGGTGCCGGCTCGCCAGCGGTTCCCAGCGCTTGCCGTGCCCGGTGAGCCCGTGCAGCGCCAGCAGTCGCACGGGGCTTGGCGGGCCGAAGCGGTGCACATGCAAGCGGGTCACGCGTCGATGGTGCCAGTCGCGCGGTCAGCCATCGTCGGCCGGGCCGACTTGTCGGACCCCCGTGGTGTCATTTCGCTATGCCTTACCACTGGGGCCCGGAGGGTCACGCCGTGCTCAATCCAGAGCTGCGCGGGACGATGCGCGTGCTGGGTGGGCCGGGAACGGGTAAGAGCGCCTTGCTGATCGACGTCGCGGCCGCGCGCATCCGCGCAGGCGCCGATCCGGAATCGGTGCTGCTGCTGACCGGTTCGGGCCGTATCTCGACGCACGCGCGCAGCGCATTGACGACGAAGTTGCTTGGTTGCCAGGACGGCGGTGCCCACCCCGCGGTGGTCCGGGAACCGTTGGTGCGCAGCGTGCACAGCTACGCGTTCGCGGTGCTGCGGCTGGCGGCTCAACGTGCCGGTGGTCCGCCACCCAGGCTGGTCACCAGCGCCGAGCAGGATGCGATCATCGCCGAGCTGCTGGCAGGCGAGATCGCCGACGGCCCCGACCCGTCGGCGCCGTGGCCGGCCGAGCTGCGCGCGGCCCTGGGCACTGCGGGTTTCGCCGCCGAGTTGCGCGAGCTACTGACCCGCTGCGCCGAGCGTGGCGTTGAGCCTCAACAGCTCGAGCGACTCGGCCGGCTGTCGGGTCGTCGCGAATGGGCCGCCGCCGGCCGGTTCGCGCGTAACTACGAACAGGTGATGCTGCTGCGCGCGGCCGTGGGAACGGCTGCGCCGCAGGCGACTACCCCGGCGGTGGGAGCCGCCGAACTGGTCGGGGCCGCACTCGAGGCATTCGCCGTCGACCCCGAACTGCTGGCATCGCAGCGAGCGCGCATCGGCGTCCTGCTGGTCGACGATGCCCAACAACTCGATCCGCAGGCCGCCCTGCTGGTTCGCGTGCTCGCCGCCGGCGCGGAGCTCACGCTGATCGCCGGCGATCAGAACCAGGCGGTGTTCGGCTTCCGCGGCGGTGAGCCGGCCGCGCTGCTGGATGAGGGCACACCGTCGATCACGCTGAGGACGTCGCATCGCTGCGCTCCGGCGGTGGCACGGGCCGTAGCGGGCATCGCGGGCCGGCTTCCCGGCGGCGGCGGAATCGATGGCACCGGCGACGATCCCGGTTCGGTGATGGTGCAACTCGCCGCCTCTGCCACCGCCGAGGCGGGGACGATCGCCGACTTCCTGCGACGGGCACATCTCGTTGACGGTGTGCCGTGGTCACAGATGGCGGTCATCGTCCGATCGGTGCCGCGAGCTGCGGCCGGGCTACCTCAAGCGCTGGCGCAGGCCGGTGTTCCGGTGGCTCCGTCGGCGTTCACCGGTTCGCTGGTCGCGCAGCCCGCGGCGCAGGCCTTGCTGACAGTGCTGGCCGCGACCGCCGACGGGCTGGACGGCGAACAGGCGTTGGCGTTGTTGACCGGTCCGATCGGCCGGGTCGACCCGGTGTCGCTGCGCCAGCTGCGACGGTCGCTGCGTCGCGCCGGCATCGTCGGGCCGCCAAAGGAATTCGGCGATCTGCTGGTTGAGGCGCTGAACGGCGACTCGTCGGCCCGGCTGGCCGCGGCCCAAGCCAGACCGCTGCGTCGGGTCCGGGCCGTGTTGGACGCCGCCGCAAGCTCGCACCGGCGCGGCGAAGATCCGCGGTACACACTGTGGGCGGCATGGCAGCGGTCGGGTCTGCAACGCCGCTGGCTGACGGCGTGTGAGCGCGGTGGCACTTCCGGTGCCCAGGCCGGCCGGGACCTCGACGCGGTGACGGCGTTGTTCGACGCCGCCGACCAGTTCCTGTCGCGCACCGCCGGCGCCTCGCTGGGTGGGCTGATCGACCACTTGATGACGCAGCAGTTGCGGGCCGCGGACCCCGGGCCGGCGCTCGACGCCGAGCAGGTCGCGGTGCTCAGTGCGCATGCGGCGCTCGGCCGCGAGTGGGATCTGGTGGTCATTGCCGGTCTGCAGGAAGGCCTGTGGCCCAACACGATTCCGCGCGGGGGAGTACTCGGCACACAGCGTCTGCTGGATGTACTCGACGGCGTTGCCGAGAACGCGTCGATGCGCGCGCCGCTGTTGGCCGACGAACGGCGGCTGCTGGTGGCCGCAATGGGCCGGGCCCGCTCGCGCTTGCTCGTGACGGCCATCGACGGAGAGGGAAGCGGCGACAACGACGCCAGCATGCCGTCGCCGTTCTTTGCCGAGATCGCGCAGTGGTCTACCGGACCCGTCGACGCCGCGCTCGAACCGGTCACGGCGCCGCGGGTGCTGTCGGCCGCTGCGGTGGTCGGCCGGCTGCGCGGCGTGGTGTG
>NZ_JBAPMI010000387.1:0-2995 GCF_049278535.1 Mycobacterium sp.
TTGGACAGGCCGACGGTCGCGCTGATCGCACGGATGGTGACCGCGGCGGGCCCGGATGCCACCGCCAACGTCTCGACGGCGTCCAGCACCCGGTCCGGATCGTAGACGCGAGGGCGGGGCATCCAGAAACAATAACAGAGCGGTTGCTCTGTTAATCAGGCGCTAGATCCGGCACATCGCTGGTGTGGTCGACAACTGCGGCGGCCGCTGCCGTAACGCGATTACGAACCAGAAACCAGCCGCCGATCAAGCCGGGTACGGCAGCCGCCAGTGCCGCGATGACCCAGGGCCCCTTCTCCGGATCGAGCGCCATCAGCACCAGCACGCCCGCCAGGAAGGCCAGCGTGACATAGCCGCTGTACGGGGCGAACGGCATTCGGAAGTGTGGCCGCTGCAACGTTCCGGCCTTCACCTTGCTGTAAAACCGGAGTTGGCAGAGCACAATGGTCGCCCAGGCGGCCAGCACACCCACCGCGGCGATGTTGAGCACGATCTCGAAGGCCTGGCTCGGTTTGACCGCGTTGAGCACGACGCCGAACAGCCCGATCGCGGCGGTCAGCAGGATCCCGCCGTACGGCACACCGTTTTTTGACATCAGGCCGGTGAACTTCGGGCCGCTGCCGTTCACCGACATCGACCGCAGAATTCGGCCGGTGGAATACAGTCCGGCGTTCAGGCTGGAGAACGCGGCGGTGAGGACCACTGCGTTCATCAGCGAGCCGGCGCCGCTGAAGCCGATGTGCGAGAAGAAGGTGACGAACGGGCTCTCGCCGTGTTTATACGTGGTGTAGGGGAGCAGCAATGCCAGCAGGAGGACCGATCCGCAGTAGAAGACCGCGATTCGGGCGATCACCGAGTTGATCGCTCGTGGCATGACCTTTTCCGGGTCGGCGGTTTCCCCGGCCGCGGTGCCGACCAGTTCGACTGCGGCGTAAGCAAATATCACCCCGGAGGTGACGAGCACCAGCGGCAGCAGGCCGGTCGGCAGGAACCCGCCGTGTTGGGCCCACAAGCTGGGTCCGGTGGTGTGGCCCTGGATCTTGAAGCGGCCGGCCAGAAAGACGATTCCGACCACCAGAAAAGTAATCAGGGCCAGCACTTTGATCAGCGCCGCCCAGAACTCGAACTCGCCGAAGGCCTTGACCGAGATCAGATTCACCGACACCACCGCCACCAGCGCGACCAGTGCCAGCGTCCACTGCGGGACCGCCTGGAACGCCGTCCAATAGTGGAAGTAGCTCGCGATTGCGGTGCTGTCCACGATGGCCGCCATCGCCCAGTTCAGGAAGTACATCCAACCCGCAACGAAAGCCGCTTTCTCCCCGAAGAACTCGCGGGCATACGAGACGAACGAGCCCGTTGCCGGGCGATGCAGCACCAGCTCGCCGAGAGCGCGCAGGATCAAGAACACGAAGGCGCCGCAGATCCCGTAGATCAGGAACAGGCCCGGCCCTGCGGAGGCGAGCCGTGCTCCTGCGCCCATGAACAGCCCGGTCCCGATGGCGCCGCCGATGGCGATCATCTGCATCTGCCGGTTGTTGAGGTCGTGGTGGTAGCCCGCGTCTTCGCGGGCGAACACGTCCGTTTCGGCCGCAGCGGGGCCGGGCGTGCTGGGCGGCGGTGGCATCGCGTTCCTATCGTCGTGGGGCAACACTGCGGCGCCGGGCACGACCGCTTAGGGGCTGGATTGCGAAACTATCCCACGGTGTGATGTCCGCCTCAACAGATGGGGAACAAACTCTCGGTCGACCTCGTTGAGCTCTTTGACAACCTTGAGTGATACAGACTCAACCCTGGCTTGACAGCGGCACGCTGTTGGAGGCAATCTTGAGCGCGGTTCACTCAGCAGCGTAGTGCATACGAAGCTCGATTATCAGGGAGGATCCACTATGGCTCGTGCGGTCGGTATCGACCTCGGGACCACCAACTCCGTCGTTGCAGTTCTCGAGGGTGGCGACCCCGTCGTCGTCGCCAACTCAGAGGGCGCAAGGACGACTCCATCCGTCGTGGCGTTCGCGCGCAACGGCGAAGTGCTGGTCGGCCAGCCTGCCAAAAACCAGGCGGTGACCAACGTCGACCGGACCATTCGTTCGGTCAAGCGGCACATGGGCACCGATTGGTCCGTTGAGATCGACGGAAAGAACTACACCGCGCAGGAGATCAGCGCCCGCATCTTGCAGAAGCTGAAGCGCGACGCCGAAAGCTACCTCGGCGAGGACATCGCCGACGCGGTCATCACCGTGCCCGCGTACTTCAACGACGCCCAGCGTCAGGCCACCAAGGAGGCCGGCCAGATCGCCGGTCTGAACGTGCTGCGGATCGTCAACGAGCCGACCGCGGCCGCACTGGCTTACGGGCTCGACAAGGGCGAGAAGGAACAGACCATCCTCGTCTTCGACCTCGGTGGCGGCACCTTCGACGTGTCGTTGCTGGAGATCGGCGACGGTGTCGTGGAGGTCCGCGCGACCTCCGGTGACAACCACCTCGGTGGTGACGACTGGGACGACCGCATCGTCACCTGGCTGGTCGACAAGTTCAAGGGCAGTGCGGGCATCGACCTGACCAAGGACAAGATGGCCATGCAGCGGCTGCGTGAAGCGGCCGAGAAGGCCAAGATCGAACTGAGCTCGAGTCAGGGCACCTCGATCAACTTGCCCTACATCACCGTTGACGCCGACAAGAACCCGCTGTTCCTCGACGAGCAGCTGACCCGCGCCGAGTTCCAGAAGATCACGCAGGATCTGCTCGACCGCACGCGTCAGCCGTTCCAGTCGGTGATCAAGGACGCCGGTATCGCGGTGTCGGAGATCGACCACGTGGTGCTGGTGGGTGGTTCCACCCGTATGCCCGCGGTGTCGGATCTCGTCAAGGAGATGACCGGCGGCAAGGAGCCCAACAAGGGCGTCAACCCCGACGAGGTCGTCGCCGTCGGCGCGGCTCTGCAGGCGGGTGTGCTCAAGGGTGAGGTGAAAGACGTTCTGCTGCTTGACGTCAC
>NZ_JBAPMI010000388.1:0-5750 GCF_049278535.1 Mycobacterium sp.
GACAAGAACCGCAACAACGTGGTGTTGTCGCGCCGCGCCTGGCTGGAGCAGACCCAGTCCGAGGTGCGCAGCGAGTTCCTGAATCAGCTGCAGAAGGGCACCATTCGCAAGGGTGTGGTCTCCTCCATCGTCAACTTCGGCGCATTCGTCGATCTCGGCGGTGTCGACGGTCTGGTGCACGTTTCCGAGTTGTCCTGGAAGCACATCGATCACCCGTCCGAGGTGGTCCAGGTTGGCGACGAGGTCACCGTCGAGGTGCTCGACGTCGACATGGACCGCGAGCGGGTTTCGTTGTCGCTCAAGGCAACCCAGGAAGACCCGTGGCGTCACTTCGCCCGCACCCACGCCATCGGCCAGATCGTGCCGGGCAAGGTCACCAAGCTGGTGCCGTTCGGTGCGTTTGTCCGCGTCGAAGAGGGCATCGAAGGCCTGGTGCACATCTCCGAGCTGGCCGAGCGCCACGTCGAGGTGCCCGACCAGGTTGTTGCCGTCGGTGACGACGCGATGGTCAAGGTCATCGACATCGACCTGGAGCGTCGCCGCATCTCACTGAGCCTCAAGCAGGCCAACGAGGACTACACCGAGGAGTTCGACCCCGCCAAGTACGGCATGGCCGACAGCTATGACGAGCAGGGCAACTACATCTTCCCCGAGGGCTTCGACGCCGAAACCAACGAATGGCTCGAAGGTTTCGACTCGCAGCGCACCGAGTGGGAAGCCCGCTACGCGGAAGCCGAGCGGCGGCACAAGATGCACACCACGCAGATGGAGAAGTTCGCCGCTGCCGAGGCCGAAGAGGCAGCCCGCCCGCAGCCCAACGGCTCGTCCGGCGACGACCAGCCCAGCGGTGGCTCGCTGGCCAGCGACGCGCAACTCGCCGCACTGCGGGAGAAGCTCGCGGGCAGTGCCTAACCGCTAGACCCTCACGCGAACGCCCTGGCTCAGACGAGTCGGGGCGTTCGTTCTTTCCGGCACAAGCCGGGGGATTCGGCCCCGCGGTGTCCTGACACACTGGTGCGGTGCTGCGCATTGGCCTGTCCGGCGGTATCGGCGCCGGAAAGTCGACGGTGTCCTCGACGTTCGGCGATCTCGGCGGAGTCGTCGTCGACGGTGACGTCATTTCCCGTGAAGTGGTCGAGCCAGGCACCGAGGGCCTGGCCAAGCTCGTCGAGGCGTTCGGCGAGGAGATCCTCTCCGACGACGGCTCCCTCAACCGGCCCGCGTTGGCCGCCATCGCCTTCAGCGATGACGAGAAGCGTCAGACGCTGAACGGCATCGTGCATCCGCTGGTCGCTGACCGCCGGTCGGAGTTGATCGCCGCGGCCGGCGACGATGCCGTGATCGTGGAGGATATCCCCCTCCTCGTGGAATCGGGCATGGCGCCGATGTTCCCGTTGGTGGTGATCGTGAACGCCGAAGAAGACCTCCGGGTGAAACGGTTGATCGAGCACCGCGGGTTCACCGAGGAGGACGCCAGGGCCAGGATCGCAGCTCAGGCCACCGAGGAACAGCGTCGCGCGGTCGCCGATGTCTGGCTCGACAACTCCGGCAGCACACAGGAGTTGGTCGAACAGGCGCGCACGCTGTGGAAACAGCGCATCCTGCCGTTCGAGCACAATCTCGACAGCGGTGAGCCGGCCGGCGTGAAACCGGCTCTGGTCCCATACGATCCGTCTTGGACAGCTCAGGCGGCCCGTATCGTGGCACGACTCACGACGGCCTGCGGGCACCGTGCTGTTCGCATTGACCACATCGGATCGACGGCGGTGGCGGGAATGGACGCCAAGGACGTCATCGACGTGCAGGTGACGGTCTCCTCGCTCGAGGTGGCCGACGAGTTGACCGAGGGGTTGACCAGGGCCGGATATGTGCGCCGTCCGATCACCGCCGACGTAAGCAAGCCCGACGCCCGCAGCACCGTTGCGCAGTTCGATCACGCGGACGATGAATCGTTGTGGCACAAGCGAATTCACTGTTCAGCGGATCCAGGCCGCCCGACGAACGTCCATCTGCGTGTCGAAGGTTGGCCCAATCAGCAATTCGCGCTGCTATTCATCGACTGGTTGACGGCCAATCCCGCTGCGCGGGAACGCTATCTGGCGATCAAGCGCGAAGCCGAGCAGGGCAGCGACATCGATGCCTACGTGGGTGCCAAGGAGCCGTGGTTCCTCGAGGCGTACCGCGAGGCGTGGGCCTGGGCGGACGACAAGGGCTGGCGCCCTAAGGCATAGGCAGCGGTGCGCCGCAGGACAGCACTCCGTTCATCGGATCGGTGCTGCCCGGTGCCGGGTGCACAACCTGATCGACCTGGGTGAAGACCTTGTCGTCGACGTCGATTTCGCAGTGCACATTCGGCGAGTACGGCCACTTGACCGCTACCTGCATGCCGGCATGATGCGGATCTGCCAGCACCGCGTTGGCCTGAAATGCGTTGCCGGGCATCGTGCTCAATTGGCCCATGTTGGTCTGGTTTTCTGCGGTGATGAATGTCGCCACGCTGCCGGGCGCCACACCGTCGACCCGCGCAACGTAGGTGATGTTGTGCAGATCGGCCCGCGCAGTGGCAATTGTTAGCTGAGCGCCGACCGCAGCGAGCGCGGTTGCGGTGATTGGTGTCCATCGGTGCATGGTGCAGCCCATGACCAGACAGATTACGCTGCCGCATTTATGCCGGCATCTCGTTGCCGACCGCTTATTGAGGCCCGTATAGGCGGTTTCTCTCGTCGGCCTCGTCGTCGTGTCGTTTGACCAGCAGCCAGGTCTCATCGTCGCCCTCGCGCACCCTGGTCAGCGCATAACCGCCGTGCAGCTTTTCTCCGTTCAGCCGAAATGACAGATGGCCGCGCCCAAGGCATTTGACCATCTCGTGCGTGGTCCTGTTGGCGTAGGTGCCCTGGTCCCAGACGGTTACGCTGCCGGTCTCGTCGTCACCTTCGATGATCGCCTCTTCGGCGTCGGCGCTGTCCAATGGGTGATCCTCGGTGCGACGCGCCATCCGCCGGTCCTGCGGACTGACCGATGGCCCGCGGGGGATCGCCCACGACACCAGGACGCCGTCGATTTCCAACTGAAATTCATAGTGGTCGCTGCGCGCCGCGTGATGCTGAATCACGAATTGCGGCCCGCTCCCGCCCCCTCGTAGGCGCCGCGGCTGCTCGGGACTCCTCCCGGACTGCTGCTTTCGCCGGTAATCGCTTAAACCCATGCCCCCGGGGTTACCCGCTTGCGCGCGGCCAAACTCTAGGGACCTCCCCGCCAGTGTTCGATGCGGTGGTGGTCGGGGGTAAATCCGTGGTCGACTCCCCACAGCACGGCCTGGGTGCGGCTGCCCACACCCAGCTTGCGGTAGATCGTGCGGATGTAGGACTTCACGGTGTTCGGGCTCAGATACGTCAGCCGCGCAACGTCGGCGTTGCTCTTGCCTTGGGTGATCAGCGCAAGGATCTCCGCCTCGCGCTCGCTGAGCCCTTCGCTCCGGCCAGGCCAGTCCTGGCCGGGTGCGCTTCGTGCTCGGGGACCTGCTTCGCTGATGACCAATTCGCCGGCATGCACTGCCTCTAGGGCCGCGACCAGCTCACGCGCGGGAAGGGTCTTCGAAAGGTATCCGTGCGCACCATGCCGTCGCGCGCTTTCGACGAGTTCAGGATGAAAGTTCCAGGTGTAGACCACAACTCGGCTGGCCCGCGGATTAGCGACCAGGACCCCGATCTCCTCGTGATCCGATTCGGGCTGAGCGAACGAGTCGTACAACACGATGTCGACCTCGTCCTTGACCGACATTGTGGAGTCGAGTTCGGCGATGACGACACGATCGCGATAGGGCTCCAGCATGTTGGCCACACCCTTCACCACGACGTCGTAGTCATCGACGAGCGCGACGGTGATCGGCGCGAGAGGTGGGTGCGGCATGCCGACCGAGATTACCTCCCTAGGGGTGTATTTCCACCACCCCTACGGGTGGTCGACTGATGTCGGGCCGGCGCCGACCCGATCATCCGTCACCATCATTTGAGGAAGGCTCATCATGATCATTCTCGGCATCATCCTGCTGGTTGCGGGATTTCTGCTCAAGATCTCCATCCTGTGGACTCTGGGCATCATCGCGCTGGTCGTCGGCGCAATCTTGGCGATCCTGGGCAGCACCGGACGTGCCATCGGCGGCCGTCGCCACTATTTCTGACTGCAGCCTGTCCTCCCGCATACGTTGTGCGACACATCACAGATATGCGTTTGCATTGCCAGCGGGCGGGTTATTCGACACACGTTGAGAGGAGTACGCGATGCCTATCTGGGAATGGATCGTGATCGCGGCCATAGCAGTCGTGGTAGTTGTCGCTGCGGTTGTCGCAATCAGCATGGTCAACTTTCGCACCAAAACGAAGCGGCTCAAACAGCATTACGGGCCTGAGTACGAGCGAGTAGTGGACGAGAAGGGAAGCGAGAAAGGCGCCGTGCGCGAACTCACGACGCGCGAACGCAAGCATGACAAGCTCGACATCGTTCCTCTTTCACCGTCGGCCCTCTCGGAGTTCACCGCCCGCTGGGGAGAGGTGCAGGCCGGGTTCGTGGACAACCCCGCGACCGCCGTCGGCGTCGCCGACCGTTTGGTGACTGAGGTGATGCGTCAACGGGGTTATCCCGTCGACGATTTCGACCGTCGGGCCGCCGACATCTCGGTCGACCACCCGCAGATCGTGGACAACTACCGGGCGGCGCACGGTATCCACGTCTCGGAGCAGCATGCCAACACTGAGCAACAGCGCGAGGCGTTCGTGCACTATCGGGCGCTGTTCGAGAAGTTGCTCGAGACTTCGGCCGACAGCGACTCATCACAGGAGACAAGCGCATGACCACGCACGAAGAACACATACTGACCGACTCGCACGATGATCCCGCGCCGGATGTCTCGGAACCACCGCCGGCGCGAGACGAAAGCGCGGACGAAACGCCGAGGGCACCGGAAGCGAGCACATCGGTACCTGCCGCCGAGGTCCCCGACGAGCCACCGAGTCCGATACGCGAATCACCTTCCGAGGACGTTCTTTTCGCTGAGGACGAGCTCGCCGACCTGCGAGCGCGGTGGGCTGGCGTTCAGGCGGCGTTCGTCGATGATCCGAAGGATTGCGTCCACAAGGCGGACGGTTTGGTCTCCGACCTGGTTGAGCAGCTCACCGCCGGGTTCAGCGACGCGCGGTCACGGCTGGAGGAGCAGTGGTCACGCGGTGAAGAAGCCTCCACCGAAGACCTACGCCTTGCCCTCATGCATTACCGGGCATTCTTCGAGCGGTTGCTATCTGTCTAACAAGCTGTGCTGCAATATGTTTCGAGCTTCATCGCCAGGTCAGCGGCATGCCCTGGCCGGCAAGCCAGGCATTGAGATCGTAGTCGTTGCGGGCCAGACCGTCGACGGCGTCAACCGCGCGGCGGACCGCAAATTCGCCGACCTCGGGCGTCAGAAGGCCGTGGCGGACCGCGTCTAACAGCTCGTCCACGTCGGCCAGGTCGACGCCACGGTTGGTGCGGACGACCAGATCGAGGTAGTGGTCTTCAGAGCTCCACACATCCCGGCCGGGCGTGTATTCGCCGACGTCCAGGTAGTAATCCTGATCGCGCTCGTGCCCGGGATTGAAGTGAAAGATCGTTGCGCGTAGACCCAGCGTCGGCAGCAGCCACGATTCGAGGTAGTTGAACTGTGCGCGGCCAGGAGTTGGGCGGGCCAGATAAAGGCCCCATGGCCGCACGACGTACTC
>NZ_JBAPMI010000389.1:0-8829 GCF_049278535.1 Mycobacterium sp.
GAGTGGTACAGCACAAAACGCCCCCGACGCTCACCCTGACCCTGCCTCGCCCCACCGAGGTGGCCGCGCTGCGCCTGATGCCCAGCACGTCATCGGTGCCCGCGCATCCGACCATGGTGGCCGTCGACCTGGGCGACGGCCCACAGGTCCACGCGCTGAAATCGTCGGGGCCACAAGATCTGCCGCTGAAGCCGCTTGTCACCGACACCGTCACAGTCAGCCTGCTCGACTGGAAAGACGTCATCGACCGCACCGCGCTGGGCTTCGACCAACTCAAACCACCGGGGCTGGCCGAGATCGCGGCGCTGGATACCGACGGCAGACCGATCGCCGCCGCCGACGCGGCCCGCAACCGGATTCGCGACGTCACCGTCGACTGCGAGCACGGACCGGTGATCGGGATCGCCGGCCGATTTGTGCACACCGCGGTGCACACGACCGTCGGCGCGCTGCTGGACGGCGCTCCGGTAACCTCCGAACCCTGCGATGCGGAGCCGATTGTGCTGCCGACCGGTCGACAGGAGCTATTAGTAAGTCCCGGACCACAATTCGTCGTCGACGGCGCGGAATTGTCCGGACCGCTTGCCGCTCAGTCGGCCGCCGATCCATCGACGCCGGCGGCAACCGGGACGTGGGGTCCGGCCCGACGTGAGGTGCGAGTCCCGGACGCGACGACGTCGCGGGTGCTGGTCGTGCCGGAAAGCATCAACACCGGGTGGGTGGCGCGCACCAGCTCGGGGACTCGCTTGAAGCCGTTGGCGGTCAACGGCTGGCAGCAGGGATGGGTGGTGCCGCCAGGAACGTCGGGCACCATCACGTTGACCTTCGCACCCAACGCGCTGTACCGGGCCGGCCTGGCCGGCGGGCTGGCGCTGCTACCACTGTTGGCGCTGCTGGCATGGTGGCCGCAGCGACGCCGGCCAGAGGAGTCCGCCGCGCGCCCGTGGGCGCCCGGGCCCTGGGCCGCTGTCGCGCTGCTGATAGCTGGTGGCCTGATCGCCGGGGTGGTGGGCGTCCTGGTGTTCGGTGCCGCGCTGGGCCTGCGTTGGGTGCTGCGTAATCGTCCACGACGGCGCGACGCCGCGGCTATCTGGTTGAGCGCCGGCGGTCTGATTCTGGCCGGCTCAGCGCTGTCGCGGCATCCGTGGCGTTCGGTCGACGGGTACGCGGGCCATTCGGCCGTCGTGCAACTGCTCGCGCTTGTTTCCCTCGCGGCGCTGGCCGCTTCAACAGTTGTGCGGGCTGCTGAGCGTTAAAGCTCAGCTGTGCATGCACTTCCCATTCCACGGGTTGCCCGTCAACACCTGAGTTGCGGGGCTCCTCTGCGGCTGTTACCCGATAGTCAGCGCAATATCTGCGAGGTGGTGGGACATGCGCGCAGTGGCTCGGCCGTACTCATGACGTTGACGGTGGCCGATATCGATCGGTGGAGCGCCCAGTCGGTGCGCGAGGTGTTTCACGCCGCTGCCGAGCGCGGGCAGGCCACCCTCGAGGCCGCGCGTCAACTGGGCTCGTTGGCGGTATTCGACACGTGGCGGGGCGCCACCGCGCAAGCCCGCAGACACAGCATCGCCTCGATACGCCTTGACCTCGACGCGCACGGCAGCGAGTCATTGGCGGTGGCACAGGCGGCCGGCCGAGCCGCAGACGACATCGCGCACGTGCAGTCCGAGTTGAGCGCGTTGCGTCGCGACGCCGCCGAACTTCAGATGACGATCGACTGCCTGACCAACAAGGTGGTGCCGAGCTCGAGTTTCGACGGGCCGCCCATCGAAGCGCTGATCGCCGAGATCCAGCTGCAGCCTCGCTTGGATGCGATTGTGGCAGAGGCTGCGTCAGCGGATCAGGAACTGGCCTGCGCGATCGACATGGCCGACGGGGATCGGCCGATTCCGGCCGGACCTCACGACAACCGACCCCGGATCCAAGATGCGCTGTCGTGGCCGTTGCCCGACGATCCAAGACAATTCAACGAGCTGTGGAATCAGCTCAGTCCCGAGGAAAAGGATTGGCTGTACGGCCGAGACCCCAGCATCGGCAACCACGCGGGCATGCCGTGGGCTCCCCCAGACCGGCTGGGCAAGGACCACTACAACCGTTTGCATCTGGCCGAGCTCGCACAGCGATCCCGGTCCGACGTCACCGCGATTCAGCAGCACATCGACCGGCTGATGGCCGAACCGCACGTCGACGATGGCGCGGTGTATGCGTTGCAGTCACAGCTGGTCGCGGCCAGAAGACACCTCGCGGGCTACCAAGCCGTTCAAGATAGTTTGAATTCCGCAGGCGGACCGAAACGGTACTTGGGTGTCCTCGACGAGCTCGGCCACGGCGCGGTGGCGGTCGCGAACCCGGATACCGCGCGCCGCAACGCAATCTACGTTCCGGGCACCGGCCAAGATCTGAGCCGACTCGCGTTCAGCGACGACAAGGCCTTGGCCATGCACACCGCGGCATTGGCCGCAGAGCCCAACCTGCAACCGGGCGATGTATCGGTGACGACATGGATGGGTTACGACCGCCCAATGGATCTCAGCCGCGCGGCTTTTCCGCAACCCGCTCACAGCGGGGCAGGTCGGCTGGACACGTTCGAAAACGGGCAGCGTGCCTCGCATATCGGCCCACCTTCGGTCGACACCGTGATCGGCCATAGCTATGGCTCGACCGTGGTCGGGTCGGCAGCCTCTGCGGGGCGACATCTCGACGCCGACAACGTCATCGCGGTCGGAAGCCCGGGCATGCTGGTCGATCGCGCCGGCCGGCTGAATCTGCACGACGGCGGCAGCGTCTATGTCATGCGTGCCGCCCACGACATGATCGGCATAGGTGGCATCGTCACGGAATGGACGTTGGGGGCTGACCCGATGGCACCCGGTTTCGGCGCCAGACGACTCGCCGCCGACCCCGGGCCGGCCAGCCCTTTCGGTCTGCCCAGCGTCGCCGCGCACAGCAGTTACTGGTTGGGCGGGAACAAGGCGCTGGCGAACTTCGGCGCGGTCATCGCCGGCGTGCCGCCGCCCTACCTCCTCGATTGAGCTACTCGGCGGTTTTCCGGTCGGGCAGACGGGTACGCGCAACAATAGAGATCCACTCCTCGCCAGGAGTTACGGACATGGACTGGTTGAGCGCACCGGAATATTGGCTGAGCAGGCTGATATTGGAGCGCGGCATCGCGGTGGTGTATGTCTTCGCGTTCGTGGCAGCAGCGCGGCAATTCCGGGCGCTCATCGGCGAACACGGGTTGCTGCCGGTGCCGCGCTACCTGGCCCGGCAATCGTTCGCGCGAACACCGAGCATCTTCCACGCCCACTACTCCGATCGATTCTTCGGGACGGTCGCGGGGTCAGGCGCGGCACTGGCGACAGCGATGGCAGTCGGTTTGGCCGACGTGGTGCCGCTTTGGGCGGCGGTGCTGTTGTGGCTGCTGCTGTGGGTGTTGTATCTGTCGATCGTCAACGTCGGCCAGACCTGGTACTCCTTCGGCTGGGAGTCGCTGCTACTGGAAATGGGTTTCCTGGCAACCTTTCTCGGCAACGATCGCATTGCGCCACCGGTGCTGGCGATCTGGCTTGCACGGCTGCTGCTGTTTCGGCTGGAATTCGGCGCGGGCCTGATCAAACTGCGCGGCGACTCGTGCTGGCGGGACCTGACCTGCCTGTACTACCACCACGAAACCCAGCCGATGCCAGGGCCGCTGAGTTGGTTTTTCCATCACCTACCCAAGCCGCTGCATCGGGTAGAAGCCGCGGGTAACCATTTCGCGCAGCTCATCGTTCCGTTCGGTCTGTTCGCCCCGCAGCCGGTGGCCGGCATCGCCGGCGCGATCGTCGTCATCACCCAGCTGTGGCTGGTGGCATCCGGTAACTTCGCGTGGCTCAACTGGTTGACGATCCTGTTGGCCTGCAGTGCAATCGACGCGACGTCGGTGGCGGCGGTCCTGCCCATCCCCCACCAGCCCGCGCTCTCCGAAGCTCCACGCTGGTTCGCTGCGCTGGTGATCGTGTTTGCGGCGCTGACTCTGGTGTTGAGTTACTGGCCGGTGCGCAACATGATCTCGCGGAGCCAGCGAATGAATATGTCGTTCAACCCATTTCATTTGATCAACACGTATGGGGCGTTCGGCAGCATCGGGCGCACCCGCCGGGAGGTGGTGATCGAGGGCACCGACGAGCCGACGATCACCGCGCAGACGGTGTGGCAGGAATACGAATTCAAGGGCAAGCCGGGATCGGTCCACCGACTGCCGCGGCAATGGGCGCCGTATCACCTGCGACTGGACTGGCTGATGTGGTTCGCTGCGATTTCCCCGCAGTACGGTTACTCGTGGCTGCGTCCATTCATGTTGCGGCTCTTGGAAAATGATTCGACGACGTTGGGCCTGCTGCGCCACAATCCATTCCCTGATGCCCCGCCACGTTACGTGCGTGCGCAGATGTACCGGTACCGATTCACCACCGCGGTCGAGCTGCGTCGCGATCACGCGTGGTGGCATCGCACGCTGGAAGGTGACTACCTGCCGCCCATTGCACTGCGGGGTACGGCAGGTCGCTGATCCGAATCGTCCCGCGCGGCTACAGTGACTCGTCGAGCTCGCCGAGCCGGTTGGTCAGCCGCAGATTTTCGGAGTAGTCGACCGGGCAGCAGATCAGCGACACCCCGTCATCAGCCAAAGCCGTTTGCAACGTGGGCAACAATTCGTCGGCACTCGCGATCTTATAGCCCTTGGCACCAAAGCTTTCCGCGTACTTCACGATGTCGGGGTTGCCGAACTTCACGTAATAGTGCTCGCCGAGTTCTAGATCCATTTTCCACTCGATCAAGCCGTAACCGCCGTCTTCCCAAATCAACACAACCAGCGGTATCTGCTCCCGGACGGCGGTCTCGATCTCTTGAGAGTTCATCAGGAACGCCCCGTCCCCGACCACCGCCAGCACCTTCGACTCCGGCTGCGCCAGCTTGACTCCCAGCGCGCCGGGCAGCGCGAAGCTCATGGTGGACAATCCATTTGAGATCAGACAGGTATTTCGTTCGTAGGTCGGATAAAGCCGTGCCATCCACATTTTGGTGGCGCCGGTGTCCACCAGCACCACGTCACTGCGATCCAGCGCCGCACGCGTATCGGCGACCACCCGAGCCGGTGCAAGGGGGTATCGCGAATCCTGCTGTCCCCGAGCGAATTCCTCGCTGAGTAGACCGGAGCCAGGGATCTCGGGGTCAGCGACGAAGACATGGTCGTCGAGCGCCTCGGTGAGCGCGTCGAGCGAAGCGGTGATGTCGCCGATGATCCCGACGTCCACCGAATAGTGCGCATCGACCTCGGCCGGGAACCGGTGGATATGGATGATCTTCTTGTCGGCTTTGGGATTGATCCGGACCGGGTCGAACTCCTGCAGTTCATATCCGACCGCGATGACGGCGTCGGCGTTGTCGAACCCGAAGTTGACGTAGTCGTGCCGCATGAAACCGAGCGCCCCAATGCTGTTGGGATGGTCGTCGGGCATGACGCCTTTGCCGTGGAACGTGTTGGCCACCGGGATGCCGAATTTTTCGGAAAACCGCACCAAGGCGTCGGTCGCGTCGGAGCGGGCAGCGCCGTGGCCGGCCAGTACCACCGGCCGCTTGGCCTCGCGCAGGATGTCGACCGCCCGTGCCACCTGACGGAAGGCGGGCGCTTCCGCGCGAACGACGTTGCGCGGCAACGGACCCAGGTCGTAGTCGTCTTCATCGGCATCAATGTGTTCGGGCACGGCCAGGTACACCGCTGCCGGGCGTTCGGTCTCGGCGAGCTTGAACGCTTTGCGAACCATCTCCGGTATCGCCCGCGCGGTCGGGATATCGGCGGCCCAGCGAGTGATCGGCGCGAACATCGACACCAGGTCGACGTACTGGTGCGACTCCTTGTACTCGCGGTCCTGGCCGACCTGCGCGGAGATCGCGACCAACGGCGTGCTGTTGGTGGTGGCGTCGGCGACACCGAGTTGCATGTTGATGGCACCCGGGCCCAGCGTGGCGGACACCACCGCCGCCCGGCCGGTGACCCGGCCGTACATCTCGGCCATGAACGACGCCGCCTGCTCGTGCCGGGTGAGCACATAGCGGATGTCAGAGGCCGCCAGCGCCTGCACGAAGCGGATGTTCTCCTCGCCCGGCAACCCGAAGACCACCTCGACGCCCTCGTTTTCCAGGCACTTGACTATCAGCTCGGCGGCTTTGGTCATCCGGAACCTCCCTTAGTGGGAACGATAGTGGCAGGCTGGTTGTTGAAATTTGAACCAACTATTGCAGCGAAGGATGTCACCGTGCCCATCGCGACCATCAACCCGGCCACCGGCGAGACAGTCAAGACCTTCACCCCCGCTACCGACAGCGACGTCGAGGCCGCGATCGCGCGTGCCCACGAACGGTTCCTGGACTACCACCACTCCAGTACGTTTGCCCAGCGCGCCGAGTGGGCAAACGCCACCGCCGACCTTTTGGAGAAGGAAGCCGACGAGGTCGGGGCGATGATGACGCTGGAAATGGGTAAGACCCTGAAGTCGGCCAAGGCCGAAGCGATCAAGTGCGCCAAGGGCTTTCGCTACTATGCCGAAAACGCCGAGAAGCTGCTGGCCGACGAGCCTGCCGAGGCATCGAAGGTCGGCGCGAAGCGCGCCTACACCCGCTGGCAGCCGCTTGGCGTCGTGCTGGCCGTGATGCCGTGGAACTTCCCGCTGTGGCAGGCCGTCCGGTTCGCCGCGCCTGCGCTGATGGCCGGAAATGTCGGGCTGCTCAAGCACGCCTCCAACGTGCCGCAGTCGGCACTGTATTTGTCCGACGTCATCGCCCGCGGCGGTTTTCCGGAGGGGTGTTTCCAGACGCTGCTGGTGTCGTCCAGCGCCGTCGAGGCCATCCTGCGCGATCCGCGGGTGAAGGCGGCCACGCTGACCGGTAGCGAACCCGCCGGTCAATCGGTTGCCGCCATCTGCGGAGACGAGATCAAACCCAGCGTGATGGAGCTCGGTGGCAGCGACCCGTTCATCGTGATGCCGTCCGTCGACCTCGACGAGGCCGTGAAGACCGCGGTCACCGCCCGGGTGCAGAACAACGGCCAGTCCTGTATCGCCGCGAAGCGGTTCATCGTGCACACCGACATCTACGACGCGTTCGTCGACAAGTTTGTCGAGAAGATGCAGGCCCTGAAGGTCGGCGACCCGACCGACCCGGACACCGACGTGGGTCCGCTGGCCACCGAATCGGGCCGCGACGAAATCGCCAAGCAGGTCGACGATGCCGTCGCCGCGGGTGCCAAAGTGCGCCTCGGCGGCAAGACTCCGGACCAGCCCGGTTGGTTCTACCCGCCGACGGTGGTCACCGACATCACCAAGGACATGGCGCTCTACACCGAAGAGGTGTTCGGCCCGGTGGCCTCGATGTACCGGGCCTCCGGCATCGACGAGGCGATCGAAATCGCCAACGCCACCACATTCGGCCTGGGCTCCAACGCCTGGACGAACGACGAAGCCGAGCAGGAGCGCTTCATCGACGACATCGAGGCCGGCCAGGTGTTCATTAACGGGATGACCGTGTCGTACCCCGAACTGGGCTTCGGCGGCGTCAAACGATCCGGCTATGGTCGCGAACTCGCGGGCTTGGGTATCCGCGCGTTCTGCAACGCCAAAACCGTCTGGGTCGGCTAGCGGCGGTCGCAAGCGCGGCGTAGCCGGGCGCAGCGGGCCGCCGCCATCAAATCTAGACAGCCGCGCCGGCGAGAACTTTGGCGTCCTCGTCGGCGAAGGTGTCCTCCAGTTGCACCGGCGAGTAGTCGAGGTCGATCTCGGCAAGCGGCCGTCCGCGTGCGCTGCTGATGGTGCCGAACCGCCGCATCCCTTTGTCGGCGGCGTACTGCATGAACTCGTCGACCGAAAGACCGAAGGGCATCGGGTCATACAGCGCGAAGCCTTCTTCAATGAGACGCAGGCCGAGCGGCATGAGCTCATTCATCCGCGATTCGAAGATGTCCCAGTTGCGGTCGTCGGCTGCGACATGACGCCGGCAGGTGAAGGTGCCCCACGCCATGTGGCGTCGCTCGTCGTCACCGATGCGCCGCACCAGTTCCTGCATGCCGGGCAGGATGCCGCGTTCCACACAGATCTTGTGCCAGCCAAAGTATCCGGTCAGCGCCAGCATGCCTTCGACCATGTGGTTGTAGGTAACCGACGCCCGGATCTGGGCCGCCGGTGACGGGTCGGTCGCCAAGGCGTTGAGCGACGCCGGCAACTCCTCGTAGAAGATCGTGCGGTAGGTCGGCACGTCCTCGAGATATTCGTGCAGATCTTCGGTGATGCCGACAGCGTCGAGCCACATCCGGAAAACCTGGGTGTGCTTGGCCTCCTCAAATGCGAACTGCGTCAGGTACATCTCGTCGCCGAGACGGCCCTCCGCCCGCATCGCGGACATGAACGGCTGGATATCCTCGGTCACAGCTTCCTCACCGGCGATGAATTCCGCGCACAGCCGGGTGGCGTAGTGGCGTTCGTCCTCGGTGAGCCGTTCCCAGTCCGCGCGCTCGCGGGAGAAGTCGATGTCGGCGGGATTCCAGAACTTCGCGTTGCCGCCGGCGAACAGCTTGAGCGGCAAGCTGTCCCAGTTGAGTCCGCCCGCCACCATTGAACGTGTACTCGTGCGTGTCATGTGACCTCCTCAGATCTTTGTCGCTGAATTAAGCTGCTGTCAGCGGGAATTGGTGAAAATGCCGCGTTCAACACGGCTACCAGCCGGCGTACCGCCAACGCCGGCTGCTCAGGACTCGGTTCGTCGAGCCCTAGGATCGGGTCCAGTCCACGCATGTAC
>NZ_JBAPMI010000390.1:0-2852 GCF_049278535.1 Mycobacterium sp.
GTGACGCACTGCGCCCGGCCCCGGTCGGGGCCTATCCCGCCGGAGCGTCGGCATATGGCGTCGAGCAGATGCTCGGCGACGTATGGGAATGGACCAGCTCAGAACTGGAGCCGTGGCCGGGCTTCACCCCGATGATCTACCAGCGTTACTCCGAGCCGTTCTTCGGCGGCGACTACAAGGTGCTCCGCGGCGGCGCATGGTCAGTCGAGTCGGCCATCGTGCGGCCCAGCTTCCGCAACTGGGATCACCCGTACCGGCGGCAGATCTTCTCCGGGGTCCGGCTGGCCTGGTCGGTCGACAGCGATGCAGGGGGCCGCCGCTGATGTGCCGTCACCTCGGCTGGCTGGGACGCGAAGCCTCGGTCTCCTCGCTGGTGCTCGACCCGCCGCACGGTCTGCGGGTGCAGTCGTATGCTCCGCGCCGGCAAAAGCACGGGTTGATGAACGCCGACGGTTGGGGCGTGGGCTTTTTCGACGGCGAGACGCCGCGGCGATGGCGCAGTGCCGCGCCGTTGTGGGGCGATGTCTCGTTCGCGTCCGTCGCACCGGCGCTGCGCAGCCACTGCGTGGTGGCAGCGGTGCGTTCGGCAACAGTTGGCATGCCGATCGAAGCCAGCGCGACAGCGCCGTTCACCGACGGGCAGTGGCTGCTGTCGCATAACGGGGTTGTCGATCGCGATGTGCTGTCCGCCAGTGCAGCCGCCGAATCAACCTGCGACAGCGCCATTCTCGCGGCGTTGGTATTCGCCCGTGGGCTGGATGCGTTAGGTCAGACGATCGCCGAGGTGGGCGCCGATGACCCGAATGCGAGATTGAACATCTTGGCGGGCAACGGTTCTCGACTGCTTGCCACGACCTGGGGAGATACCCTGGCGATTCTGCGACGCGATGACGGCGTGGTGCTGGCCAGTGAGCCGTACGATGACCAGCCCGGCTGGGAGGACGTCCCGGACCGCCATCTTGTCGAGGTCACCACCGACCGTGTCACGTTGACTGCGCTGAACTCACCGAAGGGAAATTGATGACGCTGACGTTGTCCAACCACCTGGCCGCTGACTCGGCGTACGAGGCATTGTGCCGTGATGTGCGCGAGGGGCTGCAGAGTTCGCCGAAGTCGTTGCCGCCCAAGTGGTTCTATGACTCGGTTGGCAGCGATTTGTTCGATCAGATCACCAGGCTGCCCGAGTACTATCCGACCCGCGCCGAGGCGGAGATCCTGCGTGACCGCGCTGCGGAGATTGCATCGGTCACCGGGGCCGACACGTTGGTCGAGTTGGGCAGTGGAACCTCCGAGAAGACGCGGGTGCTGCTGGGCGCACTGCGGCAGGGCGGCGCGTTACGCAGGTTCGTGCCGTTCGACGTCGACGCCAGTATGCTGTCGGCGGCCGGGGCCGCTATCCAGCGCGAGTATCCCGGTGTCGAAATCGCAGCGGTGTGCGGCGATTTCGAAGAGCACCTGGCCAAAATCCCGAGCGGCGGCCGCCGGTTGTTCGCGTTCTTGGGCTCGACCATCGGCAACCTCGCTCCCGACGCGCGCAGCGAATTCCTGGCAACGTTGGCGGATGTGCTGCAGCCCGGCGACAGCCTGCTGCTGGGCACCGACCTGGTCAAGGACACCGGCAGGCTCGTTCAGGCGTACGACGACGCCGCCGGAGTGACGGCGCAGTTCAACCGCAATGTGCTGGCGGTGATCAACCGAGAACTCAACGCCGACTTCGATGTTGATGCGTTCCGGCATGTCGCCACCTGGAACCCGGCAGAAGAGCGAATGGAAATGTGGCTGGAGGCCGAAGGGGCCCAGCGAGTGCACATCGGTGCGCTGAACCTGGTCGTCGATTTCAGTACCGGCGAGCGGGTGCTCACCGAAGTGTCCTGCAAATTCCGGGCGGCTGCGGTGGCCGACGAACTGGCGCAGGCGGGTCTGCAGCTCACTCGGTGGTGGACCGACGCCGCCGACGATTTCGGATTGTCGCTCTCGGTCAAGTGAGCGCCAGCCTGGCCGACGCCTGGCGGGCGGCGCGCCCGCCGGTCGCCGGGTTACACCTGGACAGCGCCGCTTGTTCACGGCAGAGCCTTGCCGTGCTCGACGCGACGGCCCGGCATGCCAGGCATGAGGCCGAGGTCGGCGGATACGTGGCGGCCGAAGCGGCCACAACCGTCGTCGATGCGGGACGGACCGCGGTGGCCGCACTCGCCGGCATGCCCGACGCGGACGTGGTGTTCACCACCGGCTCGCAGCATGCACTGGACCTGCTGTTGTCGAGCTGGCCGCCCGGTAGCCGGACGCTGGCCTGCCTCCCCGGCGAATACGGCCCCAATCTCGCGTTGATGGCCGTGCACGGCTTCGCCCGCCGGACGCTACCGACCGACGCCGAGGGCCGGGTCGCGATCGACGAGGCGGCGCTCAGCCTGGCCGCCGACCCGCCGGACCTGGTCCACCTGACCGCGGTGGCCAGCCACCGCGGGGTGGTGCAGCCGCTGCAACAGATGGCGCGGCTGTGTCGCGACTTGGGGCTGCCACTTGTCGTCGACGCGGCGCAGGCGCTCGGTCAGGTGGACTGCTCGGTGGGCGCCGACGCGGCCTACGCGTCGTCGCGCAAATGGATGGCGGGCCCGCGTGGTGTCGGTGTTCTCGCTGTGCGTCCGACCCTGATGCAGCGACTGCGCCCGCGACTACCGCCGCCGGAGTGGGTGGGGTCGTTGTCGACCGCCCAGCGGCTCGAACTGGGTGAGGCCAATATCGCTGCGCGAGTAGGCTTTTCAGTGGCAAGCGGCGAACACCTCGCCGCCGGCCCGGCTGCGATCCGGGCCGGGCTGGCGGAGGTGGGCCAGCTCAGCCGGACCGTCCTCGCC
>NZ_JBAPMI010000391.1:0-10475 GCF_049278535.1 Mycobacterium sp.
ACATCCGCGACGCGAAGATCGACTCGCTCTACGAGGGCACCACCGCGATCCAGGCGCAGGATTTCTTCTTCCGCAAGATCGCGCGTGACAAAGGTGTGGCGCTGGCGCATGTCGCCGGACAGATCCACTCCTTCATCGACAGCGACGAGGCCGACCAACGGCTGAAGGTGGAACGTGCTTACCTGCGCACCGCCCTCGAGGACGTGCAGGCGATGACGGCCACCTTGACCGGTTACCTGATGGGCTCGAGCGAATCTCCGGGCGACCTGTACAAGATCGGGCTGGGCTCGGTGCGATACCTGCTTGCCGTTGGCGACCTGCTGATCGGTTGGCAACTGCTCAAGCATGCCGAAATCGCCGTGCGGGCACTGGATTCCGGTGTTGATGGCAAGGACAAGTCCTTTTACGAAGGCAAGATCGCGACGGCGCAGTTCTTCGCGGGCAATGTGCTGCCGGAGATCACGGCGACGCGTGGGATCTTGGCCCGCACCTCGACTGCGCTGATGGACCTCGACGAAGCGGCATTCTGACCCTGGGTCGCCGGCACCCCCGCCGACGTCGGCGGCCTTGTCGATCGGCGCGGTTTGCAGATTGCTCGTCACAACCACCTTCAGAGCGGTTAACTGGGACCAGGCGACAGCAGCCACCCGATCAGGATCTGGGCTTCCAACCGACCAGGTAGAAGGATTACCACCGTGCCGACCGTCCCCGACGCCGCCGACCCTTCGGTGCCGCGATTTGACGGGTTGCGAGCGCTGTTTATCAACACAACCCTGAAGCGGTCCCCCGAGATCAGCCACACCGAAGGACTGATACATCTCAGTTCGCAGATCATGCGCAGTCATGGGGTCGTGGTCGACGAGTTGCGCGCCGTCGACCACGACATCGCCACCGGCGTGTGGCCGGACATGACTGAGCACGGTTGGGCCACCGATGAATGGCCGCAACTGTTCGCTCGGGTGCTCGATGCACACATCCTGGTGCTGTGCGGCCCAATATGGTTGGGCGACAACAGCTCAGTGATGAAGCGGGTGATTGAACGCCTCTACGCATGTTCGAGCGTTCTCAACGACAGCGGTCAGTATGCCTACTACGGCCGGGTCGGTGGATGCCTGATGACCGGAAACGAGGATGGAATCAAGCACTGCGCCATGGACGTCCTCTACAGCCTGCAGCATCTCGGGTACACCATCCCACCCCAGGCTGACGCGGGCTGGATCGGCGAGGCCGGGCCGGGCCCGTCATATCTCGACCCCGGGTCGGGTGGACCCGAAAATGATTTCACTAATCGCAATACCACGTTTATGGCGTACAACCTGATGCACCTGGCGCGGATGCTGACCGCGGCCGGGGGTATCCCCGCTTACGGCAACCAGCGCAGCATGTGGGAAGCCGGATGCCGACCGGATTTCGCCAACCCCGAACACCGGTAACCACCGAAATGAGGAGCGACCGTGACGACACCGCACCAAAACTCCGACGCGTGGCCTAGCTTGCGGGTAGACGACTGGGCTCCAACCCGCGACACACTGCACATGTGGGCCCAGATCGTCGGCAAGGTTCGGCTCGCGCATTCTCCGATGGTCAATCACTGGTGGCAGGTGACCTCGTACGTGACTCCGCGGGGGTTGACGACTTCGACGATTCCTTATGGGACAGAGGCTTTCGACATTGAATTCGATTTCGTAGACCACGTGCTGCTGATCCGGAGCAGCACTGGCGCAACCCGTACCGTGCGGTTGGAACCGAAATCGGTGGCCGAGTTCTACTCGCAAACGATGGGTGCACTCGACGAGTTGGGATTTCACACGCGCATCCAGTCGCACCCAAACGAGGTAGACCCGGCCCCACGATTCGCCGATGATGTCGAGCACGCGTCATACGACCCTGACGCGGCGAACCTGTTCTGGCGTCAGCTGCTCCAGGCGAACCGCGTACTCGGCCAGTTCCGGTCCCGCTTCATCGGCAAAGTAAGCCCTGTTCATTTCTTCTGGGGTGCAATGGATATCGCATGCACCAGGTTTTCCGGCCGTGGCGCACCCCGCCACCCCGGCGGCGCCCCGAACGTCGGCGACTGGGTGATGGTCGAGGGATACTCGCGCGAGCTGAGCAGCTGCGGATTCTTTCCCGGCGGCGGTGACGAAGGCGCCTTTTACGCATACGCCTACCCAGAACCCGACGGCTTCGCTGGCCACCAAGTCAGCCCCGCGGAAGCCCATTACAACAACGACTTCGGTGAGTACCTGTTGCCGTATGAGGTCGTACGACAGGCCGCCGACCCCGATCGGGTACTTCTTGGCTTCTTGCAGGACACCTACGAAGCGGCGGCGATTCACGCCGACTGGGACCGCACCTCCCTCGAAGACGACCCCGATCGTTGGAAGGCGTACCAAATACGGGCATGACGGACGCGATTTGGGAAGGTAGGTCAGTCATGAAGCAGCCCAAAACGTTTGCCGCCGATGGCTGACCCGCACCCAGTGCCGTTGGCAGCACCCGGCGCGCGGTGGCTGATCGCGGCCGCGGTTCTCGGCTCCGGGATCGCGATGCTCGACGGCACCGTAGTCAACGTCGCGCTTCCCACCATCGGATGGGAGCTTGGTACCGGGTTGTCTGGTCAGCAGTGGGTGCTCGACAGCTATCTGCTGTCGCTGAGTGCATTGCTGCTCTGGGGAGGCGCGGCAGGCGACCGCTATGGCAGGCGCCGTGTCTTTATCGGCGGCCTGGTGGTTTTCACCGCAGCCTCTCTCGCATGCGGTCTTTCACCGACCGCGGGCTGGCTCATCGGGGCACGGTTGGTGCAGGGCGTCGGTGCGGCGGCATTGGTGCCCGGCAGCCTCGCACTGATCGCCGCAGGGATTACCGACAATGACCGGGGCCGTGCGGTGGGAATTTGGGCAGGCATGTCGGGAGTGACCACGGCGCTCGGCCCGTTCATCGGCGGTTGGCTGGTCGATGCCGCATCGTGGCGCTGGGTGTTCTTCTTGAACATTCCGCTGGCCGCGGGGGCGATGTGGATCGCCGCCCGCCACATTCCTGAATCCCGTGACAGCACAGCCCAGGGGCGTTCGGACATCTTGGGCGTCGCATCGATCGCACTCGGCCTTGGGGGGGCGATCTACGCACTGATCGAAGCACCGTTGCACGGCTGGACACCAGCCATCGTGACCGCCGCCGCCGTCGGCGCCACAACGCTGATGATCTTTCCGGTGATCGAGGCACATGCGACCGCACCGCTCCTACCCCTGGAGCTGTTTCGCTCCCGCCAATTCACCGGCGCGAACCTCACCACCCTCGCCGTGTACGCCGCGGTCGGCGGTGCATTCTTTCTGCTGGCCCTGCAGCTGCAGCAAAGCCTGCGCTACTCGGCGTTGGCCGCCGGCCTCGCAACGCTGCCCCTTACAGTCATCACGATGATTGGCGCCCCGTGGGCGGGTGCCCTCGCGGGGCGCACGGGCCCACGGCTACCCATGACTGCCGGCCCGCTGATCGGCGCCGCAGGTTTGGCGTTGATGGTTCGCATCAGGCCCGGGGCGTCGTATCTCGACGCGGTGCTGCCGGCCGTCGTTGTCTTCGGCGTCGGGCTGGCGATCACTGTAGCTCCGCTGACCGCGGCCGTCCTTGCCGCCGTGTCCGACAACCACGCGGGAACCGCTTCGGGCGTCAACAACGCCATCGCGCGACTCGCCGGCCTGCTCGCCATCGCGGTGCTGCCGGTCGCGGCCGGTATGCGCGCCGGCGCCGGACAACCCCTCGGCCGCAGCTTTACAGTTGCGATGCTCATCGCGGCGGCCCTATCCGCCACCGGCGGAATTGTCGCGGCCGTGACCATCCGCTCTGGCACCGACGTCGCACACCAGGTGCTGCCCGGGATCAACCATGCCTGCCAAGACCCGGGCACGAGACACGCTGCGCAGGTACAGGAGACCGCCTAGCCACGCAATTCGTGGTCCGAAACAGGGGGATTGTCCTCGACGGGTTGGCCGCGCCCGCTTATATCCGGGGGTTCACCTTTCGGCCACCGTCGGACGATGTCGTTCGTTGCCTGCCGACCATTCGTCGCGAATTTGTTGCAGTGATTCGCGATCTTCGGCGTCGATTTTGGACGCTTCATCTAGAACGCGGTCCAGGCTGCCGGCTGGGATTACGACCGCGCCGGCCATGTCTGCGTATATGTAGTCGCCGGGCGTAATCAGTACGCCTCCGACCTCGACCGCGATATTGGCCGCGTATGGCATTACGGTCTCGCCGCCCCATCGCGTGGCCTCGCCACGGCACCAGGTCGCGAAGTCATAGCGACGCAACTCGTCGAAGTCTCGCAGCCGCCCGTCGGTTAGCACACCAGCCAGCCGATTGTTCATCACCCGCGACAGTTTGGTGCCTCCACCGTGAGAGGCGTCAGGATAACCTCCGTTGGACAACACAAGTACCCGCTCGTTCGGGTCCTGCCCGATTGCCTGGTAGAACAGGTCGGCAAAGCCCCGTTGGTTCTCGGGAAGGTCATCGCGGTAAGGCAGATACGCGATGGTGACCGCCGGGCCGAAAAGTGGCCGCGTCGGGTCCGGACTGGCCAACGCCAGGATGTGCGCACGGTGCGTGTGAATCCGCGCCATCGCATCCACCAATGCGGCGCAGCCCAACTCGGCCGCGCGCATCGCCTGCGTGCTTTCACTGCCGGGGGTTTCGTTACGTTTCATTGGCATCCCTTCCCGATCGTCGAAGGCGATTCCGTCAGCGGCCTGGTTTTCGAGCGGATCACTTCGGGTCGCGATCTTTGCTCAGTTGTGTTGGGCCGCGAGCGTCGCGTGCGCGCCGGGCACCCTTCGTCGGGCCTCGATACCAGTCCAGCACTGCAGCCGTCGTTGCGTGATGTTTTCGAGCTCCGCGCTCGAGGAGCCTTTATCGACGACGAACCCGTCGACGGCGACACGCAATGGGCTTAGCATCGGGTGCGTGTCGCAACTGAATACCGCACGCGGACCGATCGATACCTCCGATACCGGCGTCACGCTCATGCACGAGCACGTGTTCATCATGACCACGGAGATCGCGCTGAACTACCCAGAGGCGTGGGGCGACGAGGACAAACGCGTGGCCGACGCGATCGATCGGCTCAACGAGCTGAAGTCGCGCGGCGTCGACACCATCGTCGACCTCACCGTGATCGGGCTGGGCCGCTACATCCCCCGCATCGCCCGCGTCGCCGCGGCCACCGACCTGAACATCGTCGTCGCGACCGGTCTGTACACCTACAACGACGTCCCCTTCCGGTTCCACTACGAGGGCCCGGGCGGGATGCTGGATGGCCCGGAGATCATGTCCGACATGTTCGTCCGCGACATCGAGGAGGGTATCGCCGACACCGGCGTCAAGGCCGGAATCCTCAAGTGCGCCACCGACGAACCCGGTGTCACACCGGGTGTCGAACGCGTGCTGCGCGCGGTGGCCCAGGCGCACAAGCGGACCGGGGTGCCGATCTCCACGCATACCCACGCCGGGCTGCGGCGCGGGCTCGAGCAGCAGAAGATCTTCGAGGAAGAGGGCGTCGACCTGAGTCGGGTGATCATCGGCCATTCCGGTGATTCCACCGATGTCGGCTACCTCGAGGAGCTCATCGCCGCCGGCTCTTACCTGGGAATGGACCGGTTCGGGATCGACGTGATACTGCCGTTCGAGGAGCGGGTGGGCATCGTGGCGACGATGTGCGAGCGCGGCCACGCCGACAAGATGGTGTTGTCTCACGACGCCAACTGCTACTTCGATGCGTTGCCCGAAGAGCTGGTGCCACAGATGGCGCCGAACTGGCACTACCTGCATATCCACAACGACGTGATTCCGGCGCTCAAACAACGCGGTGTCACCGACGAGCAACTGCACACCATGCTCGTCGACAACCCGCGCCGCATCTTCGAGCGGCAGGGCTCCTACCAGTGACCGGAGCCGACCTGGTTCCGCCGATCGGCGTCCAGATTTCCGCGCTGGCCGCACTCGCCCCGGAAGAGCCGGCTGTCACGTGTGACGGGCGCACACTGACTCGCGGCGAACTCGACCGCTCGACCAACCGCCTGGCCCGCGCCTATGCCGACCGCGGTGTCGGCGTCGGCGACTACGTGACCATGGTGCTGCCCAACGGGATCGAATGGATTCAGGCCGTGGTCGCGTGCTGGAAGCTGGGCGCGGTGCCGCAGCCGCTCTCCGCGCGGCTGCCCGACGCCGAGCTGGCCGGCCTGCTGGAACTGCGGCCGCCGACATTGCTGGTCGGCCGTGAGCATGATGAAATATCAAGCGTGCCAGCCGGTTTCACTCCTGATCCGGCATTTTCTGATGATGGCTTGCCGGAAGCGGTTTCGCCGGTCTGGAAGGCGATGGGGTCAGGGGGCAGCACCGGCCGGCCCAAGCTCATCGAATCCGGCGGCGACAGCCGGATCCCCGCCGCCATCGGTTACCCGTTGGGCGCCCAGGAGGGCGACACCACGTTGGTACCGGTGCCGCTGTCGCACAACACCGGCTTCACCACCGCGACCGTTGCTCTGCTGATGCGCCACCACCTAGTGCTGATGAGCCGGTTCGAGCCGGAGAAATTCCTCCGGCTGATCAGCGACTTTCACGTCACGTTCCTGACGACGGTGCCGACCATCATGCAGCGGGCGCTGCCGGTCTACCACGACAACCCCGACGCCTACGACCTGTCGTCGCTTCGTCGCTTCTGGCACTTGGGCGCACCGTGCCCGCCTGCCATCAAACAAGCCTGGATCGACCTTCTCGGACCGGAGAAGGTCTGGGAACTCTACGGCGGCACCGAATTACAGGCGTTGACGTTCATCTCCGGTGACCAGTGGCTGGATCATCGGGGCTCGGTCGGCATCGTCGTTGCCGGCGAGATGAAGGTGCTCGACGACGACGGCAACCCTTGTCCGCCCGGCGAAGTGGGCGAGATCTACATGCGGCCCAGCCCGGGCAGCGCGCCTACCTATCGTTACGTCGGCGCCACCGCGAAGTCCCGCGACGGCTGGGATTCACTCGGCGACCTTGGCTACTTTGACGACGACGGGTTTCTTTACATCTCCGACCGCCGAGTCGACATGTTCACCGTCGGCGGGCGCAATGTGTACCCGGCCGAGATCGAAGCGGCGCTCTCCGAACACCCGGATGTATTGTCCTGCTTGGTTGTCGGTGTGCCCCACGAGGATCTCGGGCAGGTGCCGTACGCCCTTGTTCAGGCCGGGTCGGCACTGGATGCGCAGACCCTGCAGACGTTTCTGCGCGACCGCATCGCCGGCTACAAGGTGCCGGAGACCGTCGAGTTCGTGGACACCCCACTGCGGGATGACGCCGGCAAGGCACGCCGGTCCGCGGTCCGCAACGACATCATGGCGCGATTGCATCTTCTTGACGCGGGCTGACGGGTCCGGGTGCGGCTGACTGCTTGCTGCGGGATTCCCAGCGCCGCAACGCTTCTCGGCAGGGTGATTCGACCAGCGCATAGCTCACCGCGGAAATCGCGACGGTGAAGACCAGGGTCAGCGCCAACACCTCGGGCATGTGTCCGTGGAAAGCGAACTGACCGATCACCGGGAAGACCATCGTCAGCGCGGCAAGATGCCAGATGAAGATTCCGTAGGACCAGCGACCGAGCGTCACCATCGGGGCGCTGCCGAGGAGTCGATGACTGTCGTCGGGCCGGTCGAGAACCAACGGCGCCACCAGACCCGCCGCCACCAGGGCGCCCATCGCGGTCTTAACGGTGAATTGCGCGGCGGTGCTCGGCACCAACCCCGCCGGTCCGGCCAGCGGCGAGGCCGCGACCAGGTAGGCCACCACCACGCCGGCGGCCACCAGCCAGCGATGCCGTGCCACCCGATGCGGCCAGCCGACCGGGGTGTGAATCCATTCGGCCAGCAGCATGCCCGCGGCGAACCAGGAGAAGAAGGCCGGCGGCCAGGTCAGCGGGTTCAGACCGGCAGGGGCGTCGAACGGGATCCAGCCCCACAACAAGCTCGCGACAGCGACAGCGGCGATCGCCGGCACCCGGGCGCGGACCGGCAGTCGCGCGGCCAGCATCGCCAGGATCGGCAACGCCAGATAGAAACTGACCTCGACCGACAGGCTCCACATTTGGGTCAGGCCGGCGGTCAGCGTCAGCGGGACATACACCTGGGTGAGTGACAGATTCGCCAGCCACACCGTCACATTCGGGTGATTGCCATCCGGCAGCAGGGCCAGAATCACCACGACCGCGACAACGTAGGCCGGCATGATGCGGACCACGCGCGATCGCAAGTAGCGGCCGGTGGCAGGGCGCGGCGCCAAGCCACGCGCCGCCGCGGCGTGGCTGCGCCACAACAAGAACCCCGACAATGCGAAGAACACCGCCACCGCCAGGTCGAAGCGGCCGAACAGCCGGCCGTCGATTCCGCTGGAGTGCCCGGTGTCGAACGCGACGTGGGTGATGACGACGCCGATAGCCGCGCAGGCTCGCATGCCTTCGACGGCGGGCAGGAAGCTCCGAGTGCCGCCCACCTGGCTAGTAGTCGTCATGACGACAGTGTGCCCGGTTAACTGGGTACACCCGATTTGCCCACCGTGGGGAGATAAACGGTGACCTTAAATAATGCTGTTAGGGTCGAACGAGTTTTGCTTCGCTGCAGCACCGTAAGCGAGTAGAACCCCAGGTCGCGGGGGTTCGGGACGGAACAGGTTTGGTGGCCTGAACCGAACGAGACCAGAAGGAGGTCACGGCAACGTGAACCGAGCAGTCATGTTGCGGATGGCCGCGTGCGGGATCATGGGACTCGGAGCCGCGTTATTGATCGCCGCACTGCTGTTGTCGACCTACACCGGCAGTAGGATCACCAAGATCCCGCTCGACCTGGACGCGACATTGATCGGTGAAGGCAGTGGGACAGCAGTAGACCCCGCCTCGCTGTACAGCCCGAAGCTCGTCGTCGACAAGAACGTTCCGCTGGTCTCGCAGCAGCAGATCGACGTTGAATCCCCCGCCAACGCCGATGTCGTCACGTTCCAGGTGGGCAGCTCGGTTCGGCGCAGCGACAAGCAGAAGGATTCCGGCCTGCTTCTCGCTCTGGTCGACACCGTCACCCTCAACCGGAAAACCGCGTCGGCGGTATCCGACGACACTCATCCCGGCGGCGCGGTGCAGAAGCCGCGCGGGTTCAAGGATGAAAGCCCGGCGACCAACATCGCGTTGCCGCACGACGGGTTGTCCTATCGATTCCCATTCCACACCGAGAAACGGTCGTACCCGTACTTCGATCCGATCGCGCAGAAGGCCTTCGAGGCCAACTACACCGGTGAAGAAGACGTCAACGGCCTGACCGCTTACAAATTCACCCAGGATGTCGGCTACGACGCCGACGGCAAGCTGGTCGAGCCGATCAGGTACCCGTCGCTGTACGCCGACGACGCGGACAGCAAGGTCACCAACACCGCGGCGATGTGGGGCCTGCCCGGCGATACCGAAGAGAAGATCACCATGACCCGCTATTACGCGGCGCAGCGGACCTTTTGGGTGGACCCGGAATCAGGAACGATCGTCAAAGAAAAAGAGCGCGCCAATCACTACTACGCCCGCGACGCGCTGAAGCCGGAAGTGACACTGGTCGACTACACGATCACGTCCAACGAAGGGTCCGTCGAGTCACAAGTCAATGCCGCGCGCAACGAGCGCGACCGGTTGGCGCTGTGGTCCCGCGTCCTGCCCATCACCTTCACCGCGGCCGGCGTGATCGCGCTGATCGGCGGGCTGCTGCTCGGCTCGTTCAGCTTGCGGACCGAGAACGCGCTGGCCGAACCCGACCCGGATGCAGCCGACCAGGGGGGCTTCTTCGGCCGTGGCGAGCCACCGCCCGCGCGAGTACCCGGCGCCGAGGCCGAGACCGAGAAGATTCCCACCCAGCCCAAGGACGTCAAGCGAGAGCAAGGTCAGGGCCCGTCGAGTTCGGGGGGTCCTTCGACGTCGGGTCCACCCGACCTGCCCTAGCTGGTCCGACGCGTGCGGGCGCTACCCCACTGGGCTGTGCGGTGGTCTCGTCCCGGCTATGCGCTGGTGTTGGCGCTGCTGGTGGTGGGACCGCTATTGAGTCCGGGCTATCTGCTACTGCGCGACGCGGTGTCAACGCCGCGCTCCTATTTTTCCGACAGCGCCCTCGGGCTGATTTCGGCGCCACGGGCCACACCACAGGATTTCGCGGTCGCGCTCGCCTCGCGCTGTATCGACGGCGGCATCGTGGTCAAGGCTCTACTCGTCCTTGCGCTGTGGCTGGCGGGCTGGGGTGCGGCGCGACTGGCCGCGCATGTGTTGCCGGAATCCGGTGCGGGCGGCGAGTTTGCGGCGATCACGCTGGCGATCTGGAACCCCTACGTCGGCGAACGGCTCCTGCAGGGACACTGGAGTCTGCTGCTCGGCTATGGCTGCCTGCCGTGGGTGGCGACGACGACTCTGGCGCTGCGATCGG